>NZ_WOYQ01000013.1 GCF_011620665.1 Microbacterium sp. | reverse complement strand
TGGGCGAAAGATCGCACGCGACGCGTCGTGGAAGCCGATGCCGCCGCTGGTCGGCACGACGGGTCCGTGAGCCTGTCGAAGGGTCAGCCCGCGTTGTAGTCCGCGTTGTAGCGGTCGAGCACCTCGGCAATCGGTGCGTCCATCGCGAGCACTCCCTTGTCGAGGTACAGACCGCGGGCGCAGAACCGGCGCAGGTCCTTCTCGCTGTGACTGACGAAGAACAGTGTCCGCCCGTCTGCGAGCAGCTCGTCGATACGGTGGTAGCACTTCTCGCGGAAGGCCTTATCGCCGACGGCGAGCACCTCGTCGACCAGCAGGATCGGCTCTTCGAGCTGCGACACGACCGAGAATGCGAGCCGCACCTTCATCCCGTTCGAGAGGTGCTTGTAGGGCGTGTCGATGGAATCGTGCAGCTCCGCGAAGTCGATGATGCCGTCGAAGCGGCGTGAGACCTCCGCGCGCGACATCCCGTGCAGGCCGGCTGTGAGTCGGACGTTCTCGCGCACCGTCAGATCGCCGACGAAGCCGCCGGTGATCTCGATGAGCGGCGCTACTCCCCCGCGCACCGTCACCCGCCCCTCATCGGGCAGGAGCACGCCCGCGACGAGCTTGAGGAGCGTGGACTTGCCCTGTCCGTTACGGCCGACCACCCCGATCGACTCGCCGTGCTGCACATCGAACGAGACGTTGCGCAGAGCCCAGAACTCGCCGGGCTTGGAGCGGCGCGACGAGTCCGCAAACAGGTCTTTGACGCTGCGTCGCCCGCGGCGGTTGCGGCGGAAGCGCACGCCGAGATCGCGCACCTCGATCGCGGGGTCGGCCATCACAGCTCCTTCAGCACGGGACGCTCTAGCCGACCGAAGACCAGGATGCCCAGCACCAGGAAGGCGATGCTCATCACAGCGCCCATCACGACGCTGAGCGTGTCCCACACCTCGGGAAAGAAGCCCATCCGGTACAGGGTGAAGATGCCCGAGAGCGGATTGAAGGCCGCCAGCTCGCGGAAGATGCCCGGGAGGTCGCCGACGCTGTAGATGATCGGGGACGCGTAGAACAGTGCCCGCAGGATGAGCTTCGTCGTGCGCTCCAGATCGGTGTACAGCACGCACAGCGGGGCGACCAGCAGGCCGAGGCCGACAAGCAGAGCGACCTGCAGCAGCACCGCAGCGGGGAACCAGAGCAGACCCCAGCCCACGGGGGCTCCCGCGATGATCGCGAAGGCGATCAGCACCGGGATCGAGCAGAGGAACTCGATGCCCTTGCTCAGCACGATGCGATTGACCCAGATCGAGCGCGGAATCGAGGTCGATCGCACGAGCCGGGCGTCCTTGTTGAAGGCTCGCGTGAAGTCGGACACCGCAGCGTTGAACCACACCCAGGGCAGCAGCGCCGTGATGAGGAACACGATGTACGGCTCATGGCCGACGGTTCGCTGGAAGACCTGGGTGAAGACGAACCAGTAGATCAGGCTCATCACGAGGGGGTCGAGGACGGACCACAGGTATCCCAGCGCGCTCGTGGCGTAGCGGACCCTGAGGTCGCGTGACGAGAGGAGCCACAGTGAGTGGAGATAGCGCCGAGGCGAGCTTGGCGCGCCGACGGCGGCTGTGGTCACGGAGTCGAGTCTACGGGCGGGGACGCCGTGACCTCGCGACAGTGACGCAGCCGTCTCGGGGCCTGGAGGAGGCTTGTCACGCGCCAACTAGTGTCCGTTCGTTGGAGTAGTCGTTTGAGGGTGTCGACGACGCGTGAATACTGACCCCGTGGCGTCTGGGAATTCTGACCCCCTCCGACCACTCTTGGAGGGTGATCACTTTGGAGCATTGGGCAGAGACTCTTCGGTTGCATCGGGCTGAGCAGGTTCCGATCAAGGAGATCTCGAGGCGGCTCGGGATTGCGCGGAACACGGTGCGGTCGGCGTTGGCGTCGGAGTCGCCGCCGTCGTATCGGCGGGCGGGGAAGGGGTCGCTGGTCGACACGGCGGAGCCCGAGGTTCGCAAACTCCTGGTGTTGGATGCCAGGATGCCGGCGACGGTGATCGCGGAGCGGATCGGGTGGGAGCACTCGATCACGATCCTGAAGGATCGGATCCGGCAGATCCGCCCGCAGTATGCCGGGATCGATCCCGCGGACCGGCTCGTGCACGAGCCTGGGGCCGCCGCGCAGATGGATCTGTGGTCCCGGAGCCGCGGATCCCGGTCGGGCATGGGCAGGCGGCGATGCTGCCGGTGCTGCTGGTGATGACGCTCACGTTCTCGAGGTTCCTGGCCGCGGTGATGCTCCCCTCCCGGCAGGGCGGTGATCTGTTCGCGGGGACGTGGCAGCTGATCGCGCAGGTCGGGCGGGTCTCCAAGACGCGGTCTGGGACCGCAAAGCAGCGATCGGCCCGAAGGGCACGGTCACCACTGGCGCTGCCGCGTTCGCGGGGACTCTCGCGACACGGATCGTGCTGGCCCCGCCGCGGGATCCGGAGTTCAAGGGCATGACTGAACGCAACAACGGGTTCCTCGAGACCTCGTTCCTGCCCGGACGATCCTTCGCGTCCCCTGCGGATTTCAACGTCCAATTGTCGGAGTCGCTGCCGCGCGAACGGGGGCACGATCCGCTCGCGCGGCGCCCGGCCCGTCGATGTCCTCGATCGTGACCTGCAGGCGATGACCATGCTGCCGCCCATCCCCCTGGTGACAGGTCTGCTGAACCGGGTGCAGCTGGCTCGGGACTACTACGTCCGCGTCGACGGCAATGACTACTCCGTGGACCCGCGGATGATCGGCCGCCTCGTTGATGTCACTGCGACCCTGACCCGGGTGATCGTGGTCTGCGACGGGCGCACGGTCGCTGACCACGAACGGCGCTGGGCGAAGCACGCGTTCGTCACGGACCCCGCTCACGTGGAGGTCGCTCGAGGGCTGCGGTCCACGTTCAACGCCGCGAAACGCGATCCAGAACGTGCCCTGCGGGCAAAGCCACCCGGTGCTGGGGTGGTCTTGCGTGAGTTGCCCGACTACGACGCCCTGTTCGGTGTCGACTTCGACCCGACCATCGGGTGTCGCCCGTCGCGTTGTTTGACGATGGCGGCGTCGTGCTTGGTGCCGATGTCCGGGTATGAGAAGTGCCCCGCCGGGTTGATCCGGCGGGGCGTTGATCGTCAATTTGACGTGGTTGTCGTCACTGGTGACGCGGGACGTTTTTCGCTGTTTTCGGTGATCGCTAATTGCGCGGCGTTCAGGTCGACGATGCGCTTGTCCGCGGCGTAGGTGGCGATCAGCGCGGCGACGGCGAGGTTGTTGATCGCCCGCGGGCAACCACGGGAGGCTTGGTGGATCGCGGCGATCACATCGTCGGAGAACAGCGGGTCGGCGCGGCCGGCGTATTTCTGGTGGTGCCGGATGTAGTCGTTGGTGTCGGCGGGACCCATCCCGGAGATTGTGCAGCGGGTGGAGATGCGCTGGTCCAGCGCGGCGAGGACGGCAAGTTTCAGTCGTCTCCGCAGTGTGGGCTGTCCGACCAGGAGCATTGCGAAGTGGGACCCGGTGTCCATTTCGGTGTTGGTGAGCATCCGCAGCGATTCCAGTTCGGGGTTGCCGAGCAGGTGGGCTTCGTCGATGACGACAACGGGCAGCCGCGCGCGTTCATCCAGTTCCCCGGTCAGAAGGCCCGCGGTCTGCGAGCCGAGAACCCCGGAGTAGAACGCGGGGGTGCCGCCGAGGGCGGTGACGATCTGGGATTGGATCCCGCGCAAGTATGAGACCCGTAATGCTTGCCCAACTCGACGATCTCGGATGGCTTAAGCGCATCGACCAACCAGGCGGCGAACGGACCGTGAGTCAGCCACGCCGAGACAGGCAGATGCCGTGGCATCCAATATGAGGGAGGGGTGAGCCAGAAGGGTGACCTCGACCGACAGACGCGTCCTCAGCTTCGCCCATCCGTGCCTTCATGGTTCTTTGCTTCTTTGCTCAGGAGGATCGCACGGAAGAGGGCTGGGGTTGCCTCGCTGCGACTGCGGCCTCGGTTGTGGGGATCACGCGAGTTGATTGTTCCACATGTACAGCGCGGAGCCGATCGCCATATGCATGTCGAGGTACTGATAGGTGCCGAGGCGACCGCCGAAGTACACATCGTTCTCACCCTTGGCCAGTTCGCGGTAGGCGAGCAGCCCGGCGCGGTCCGCGGCCGTGTTGACCGGGTAGTAGGGCTCATCGTCGCGGGTCGCAAACCGGGAGAACTCGCGCATGATCACAGTCTTGTCGGTCGGGTATCGGTCGGCGCGTTCGGGGTGGAAGTGCTTGAACTCGTGGATGCGGGTGTACGGGATGTCGGCATCGGCGTAGTTCATGACAGACGTGCCCTGGAAGTCGCCGACCCCCACGACCTCCTCTTCGAAGTCGAGAGTGCGCCACGAAAGCGCACCGGCCGCATCGTCGAAGTAACGGTCGATCGGCCCGGTGTAGACAATCGGCAGCTGACCGACGGTGGCGGACTTGTTCAGCGGCTGGGTCTCGTCGAAGAAGTCGACCTCGAGCTTCACCTCGATGTTCGGGTGGTCGGCCATCCGCTCGATCCACGCGGTGTACCCGTCTGTAGGCAGACCCTCCCACGTGTCGTTGAAGTAGCGGTTGTCGTAGCTGTAGCGTACCGGGAGACGGCTGATGACCTCGGCAGGGAGGATCTTCGGGTCGGTCTGCCACTGCTTGGCGGTGTAGTCCCGGATGAACGCCTCGTAGAGAGGTCGCCCGATCAGCGCGATGCCCTTCTCCTCGAGGTTCGCGGCGTCCTTTGCGTCGAACTCGCCGGCGAGCTCGTGGATGAGCGCCTTCGCTTCGTCGGGAGAGTACGCGGCGTTGAAGAACTGGTTGATCGTGCCGAGGTTGATCGGCAGCGGGAAGATGATTCCATTGTGGTTCGTATACACGCGGTGCACGTAGTTCGTAAAGGTCGTGAAACGGTTGACGTACCCCCACACCGTCGGGTTCGAGGTGTGGAACAGGTGCGCCCCGTAGCGGTGCACCTCGATCCCGGTCTCGGACTCGTTCTCGCTGTAGGCGTTGCCGCCGATGTGATGGCGGCGGTCGATGACGGTCACGTTTCGACCGGCGGATGCCGCCCGCTCGGCGATCGTGAGGCCGAAAAAGCCGGAGCCGACGATGAGGAGATCCATGAACGCTGCTTTCGTCTCGACGGCGGAGGGCGTCCGTCGGCAGGCTCGCCAGGGACGACTGACCAGTCTATCCGGGACCCGTTGACCTCACGGTTGCGAAGAGTCTTCGCGCTCGAGCGGTGATGGAATGTTCTCGACGGCACCCATGCCGGCGGGCTCCGCCACCGCCTTCCGAAAAGAAAAGGTCTTATGCAAGATGTACGTCACGATCACGAGGAAGACAGTGACGACGAGCTGACTGACGAGCTTCTGGACGGCGCTGTCGAAACCGAGGATCTCGGCGGAGAACCAGCTGAGCCCCAAATTGGCCAGGAACGATCCGAACGTGACGGAAGTGAACTTCGCGAACTCGCGGAACGGCCTGCCCGTCCCGCGGAAGACGTATCGTCGCTGCAGCAGGAAGGATGTCAGGTTGGAGACGATCCAGCTGAAGGTGATAGCGATCGCATAGTCAGCCGGCACCTGCCAGAAATGCAGCAGGAGGAGCGCGATTGTGAACAACCCGTAGGAAAACGCGGTATTGAGCCCGCCGAAGACGAGATAGCGGACTTCCGGTCGTCGGGTGACTGCGGCAATCACATCTCGCATCGCGCCCACGATACACCGCGTCGGTTGTTCGGCTCTGGACGTCGCGCAGGATCGATGCAGATGCCGTGCGTTAGGGTAGCGGCGGACCAGTCGCCGCTACCGACACGATGAGCGATGTCTGCGACGAACCTCGATGAGTAATTTCCGCGATGAACCTCGCATCCGCTCGAAAGGAATCCCCAGAACGTGATCGGGCCCGTGCTCAGCGTCGTCGTCCCGGCATACAACAACGGACGGACTCTCGCCGCCACCCTCGACTCGATACTGGAGCAAGAGGGGGTCGACTTCGAGGTGATCGTCGCTGACCACACCTCCGGTGACGATACACGCGCCGTGATGGAGGGCTTCGCCGACGACCGACGTGTCACGCTGCTCGACACTCCCGCAGGAGGGGGTGCGGCACGAAACTGGAACCGCGTCACCTCCGCGGCGACGTCCGAGTACCTCAAGCTCGTCTGCGGGGACGACTTGCTGCGCCCGGGCGTGCTGGCTCGACAGGTCGAGATTCTCCGATCTACCGGCGCGATGCTCACCGCGTGTCGGCGCGACATCGTCGACGCGGCCGGCGCCACTCTCATGCGAGGTTGGGGGCTGCGCGGACTCGACGAACGGATGCCGGGAGCGCGGGCCGTTCGCACAGCGGTCGTCGCCGGGTCGAATCTCTTCGGAGAACCCGCATCCGTCACAATTCGGCGCGACGCCCTCAAGGCCGAGGGGGGATGGTTCGCCGACTTCCCCTACCTGATCGATCAGGCCACCTACAGTCGCGTGTTGCTGCGCGGCCAGTTCGCACCCGACCCCGAGGTGGGAGCGACATTCCGCATGTCGACCGCGCAGTGGAGCGTCGCGCTCAGTCGGGATCAGGCACAGCAGGCCCGCGCTTTTCACCACTGGCTTCGTGCGCATCACCCAGAGGTGCTGTCGGCGACGGATGTGGTGCGGGGCGACGTGCGCGCGACCTTGATGGCCCACGCTCGCCGAGCGTCGTACTGGGTCCTGAAGAAGCGCATGGGTTGACTCGGCGGCCGGCTGTTGAGCGTCTCGTAGGGTGCCGATGGTCGCGTCGTGCCTGGTGACGACCGGGG
>NZ_WOYQ01000025.1 GCF_011620665.1 Microbacterium sp. | reverse complement strand
CCTCAACCGACATCATCTCCGGCGAGGGGCGCATCGTGACCGCGGGCGCCATCGATTCGCACGTCCATCTGCTCTCACCCTCGCAGATCCACGAGGCTCTCGCCTCAGGGATCACGACGATCGTCGGCGGAGGCACCGGGCCGTCGGAAGGGTCCAAGGCCACCACAGTCACGCCGGGCGCATGGCACCTGTCGGCCATGCATCGCGCACTGGATCCGCTGCCCGTCAACGTCCTTCTGCTGGGCAAGGGCAACACCGTCTCCATGGCCGCGCTGAAGGAACAGGCGCTCGCGGGTGCCGCCGGCTATAAGGTGCACGAGGATTGGGGGTCCTCTCCCGCAGCGATCGACGCGTCCCTGCGCGCGGCCGAGGAGTGGGGCCTGCAGGTCGCGCTGCACTCGGACTCGTTGAATGAAGCGGGTTTCGTCGAGTCCACGATCGCCGCGATCGGCGGCCGATCGATCCACGCATTCCACGTCGAGGGCGCCGGCGGGGGCCACGCGCCGGACATCCTCGCGATCGCCGGGTTGCCCAATGTCATCCCCGGCTCCACGAACCCGACACTCCCCCACACCATCAACACCGTTGCCGAGCACCTCGACATGCTGATGGTGTGCCACCACCTCAATCCGGCAGTGCCGGAAGATCTCGCGTTCGCAGAGTCGCGCATCCGTGCCACCACGATCGCCGCGGAGGACATCCTCCACGACATCGGGGCGCTGTCGGTGACATCGTCCGATGCGCAGGCCATGGGCCGTATCGGCGAAGTGGTCACGCGCACCTGGCAGGTCGCGCATGTCATGAAGAACCGTCGGGGTCCCTTGGGTGGCGGGATGCCGGCCGACAACGAGCGGGCGCGCCGCTACGTCGCGAAATACACGATCAACCCCGCGACCGCACACGGGATCGCGTACGACGTGGGGTCGATCGAAGTCGGCAGACTGGCCGACCTGGTCGTGTGGGAGCCGAAGTTCTTCGGCGTGCGGCCCGCGGTCGTCGTCAAGGGCGGCGCAATCGCGTGGGCCGCGCTCGGAGACCCCAATGCCTCCATCCCAACACCACAGCCCGTGATGATGCGCCCGTCGTTCGGCGACACCATCGGAGCCGACCTGTCGGTAACGTATGTATCGCCCGCAGCGCTCGAGGATGGTCTGGCCGAGACGCTCGGTCTGCGCCGTCGGCTGGCTGCGGTCCAGCCCACGCGCGACATCGGCAAGGCCGACATGAAGAACAACGACGCTCTCCCCTCGATCCGCATCCGCCCGGACACGTTCGAGATCGCGATCGACGGTGACGACGTCGAACCGGCGCCCGCAGCATTTCTTCCCCTGGCCCAGCTGTACAACATGTTCTGAGACCTGCCATGGATCCCTCCGCGCATACCGTCACCATGCTGCTCGCCGATGCACGACTTCCCTCGGGAGGACATGCATTCTCGGCGGGGGTCGAGCCCGCCATCCAGGGCGGGCTCGCGCGAGCGGACATCGGCGCGTTCCTGGGCGCGCGGGCGCGGACGACCACGCTCGTGGATGCGGCGACGGCGGTCGTGGCTCGGCGGACCGCCCTGGACGGATCGTCCTATGCACCCGTCACACGGGCATGGGCGGCGCGCACCCCGAGCCGAGCAGCGCGGACCGCCTCTACAGACCTCGGCCGCGGGCTTCTGCGACTCGCGCAGCGCCTATGGCCGCAGTCTCCGGCGATCGCCGGTCTCGTGAGCGGGAGTCCGGCGATGCCCGCTCGCCCGATTGTGCTCGGTGCGATCGCCGCCGATGCGGGGCTCGATGCTGAGACACTCGTGCGCGTGGCCGTCTACGACGACCTGGCCGGTGGCGTTGCGGCCCTCCTCAAGCTCGAACCCGGCGACCCCGTCGACGGCGTTCGGCTCGTGATCGACGCGTGCGCGACGGTCGATCCCTTCGTCTCGCAGCTCGCGGCGCTCATCTCACCCGATGAGATCCCTGCCGCGAGCGCCCCCCAAGCCGAGGCGTGGACCGAAGCCCACGCCACCACGAACAGGAGACTCTTTCGTGCCTGAATTACCACCCACTCCCCGCGCCCTCCGGCTCGGCGTCGCCGGCCCGGTCGGCACCGGCAAGTCGTCCCTCATCGCGACGGTGTGCCGTGCACTCGCCACCGAGCTTCGCCTCGGCGTCATCACGAACGACATCTATACAGATGAGGATGCCCGATTCCTCCGCTCCGCCGGCGTCCTCGAGCCCGATCGCATCCGCGCTGTCGAGACCGGCGCGTGCCCGCACACGGCGATTCGCGACGACATCACCACCAACCTGCTCGCCGTCGAAGACCTCGAGCGGGACTTCGCACCCCTCGACGTGGTCCTCATCGAGTCGGGGGGCGACAACTTGACCGCGACGTTCTCGCCCGCCTTGGTCGACGCCCAGATCTTCGTGCTGGATGTCGCGGGCGGCGGCGATGTTGCGAGGAAGGGCGGTCCGGGCATCGGTCGTGCCGACCTTCTCGTCGTGAACAAGACCGACCTCGCGCCCTATGTCGGTGTCGACGTGGCCCAGATGGTGGCGGACGCGGAGGCGGCGCGGGACGGCCGTGCCGTGCTGGCGCTGTCGCGACACGACCCTGCATCAATCGCGGTGTTACGCGCCTGGGTGCTCACGATCCTTGCCAATCACCGGGCAGGAACCCATATCGCGCAGGATCCCGGTCCCATGGCCCCGCACTTCCACGCCGATGAAGAGCATCCGGAGGGCGGGTTCATCCACTCGCATGCCGAGGGTGTGCCCACCGCCGGCCACGAGCACTCCCGCGCGCATGCCGGTGCGGAGATGACCACGAACGAGTGACCGCCACCCGCATCGCAGTCACGGCCGGCGTGCCTCGCGCACACGTGGAGCTCACTGTCGGTGCGCTTGCACCTCGCTTGATCTCGCGCGACACGATGACTGCGAACGTCGCAATGGCCGCGGCCGGCATGGTGCTGCTCGGCGGCGACCACGTGCACGTCGAGATCGACGTCGGACCGGCGTGCACCTTGACGATCGAAGACGTCGGGGGCACGGTCGCATATCCCGGCACACGCTCGTCATGGACGCTGGACGCGCGGATCGGCGCCGACGCCACGCTGTACTGGCGCGGGCTCCCGTTCGTCGTCACGGACGGAGCCGACGTCGAACGGAGCAGCTCCTTTGCGCTGAAGTCCGGCGCACGAGCGGTGATCCGCGAGACGCTCGTGCTCGGGAGATACGGCGAGCAGGGCGGCCGGTTGGTCTCAGCGCTCTCGGTCTCCGATCCTGGCGGACCGCTCCTGCTCGAGCGGCTGGAGGCCGACGGCGCGGCGCCGGAACCCGGCGTGCTCGGTGGCAATCGCGTGCTCGATGCCGTGATCGCCGTGGGGTTTCGGCCGCCGGCGCGTCCGCATGATCTCGAGTTCGATGCTCTTGGAGCAATGGCCCGCCACCTGTCCGGCCATACCCATGGCTCCCCCCTGGATCCGGTGTGGGATGCCTGGGTCGCCGACGCCCGGGTCAACGATGGGCCGGCGGAGGCGTGAGGGAACGACCCTCGACGGCGCGCCACTCACCGTGTCCGGCCGGGCCCATATCCTGGTGAGGATATGGAACTCGAGGAACTTGACCGACTGTGGGAGCGCAATCCCGCGTGGCGCCTGTTGCGCGCACGCAACGCGCCGCTCGTCCTCTCGTTCCTCGGGCAGTACTTCGTCGAGGAAAACCGGGGTGCAGCGCCGGTCGGCCTGCTCGTCTCGGCTCTCGACGACTTCCTGTACGCCGTCCACCGAGTGGATCCCGACCGCTACCCGTCCGACCCGGAAACGTATCTCGAAGACTGGGCGGCGCCCGAGGCCGCGTGGCTGCGGCGCTTCTACCCGGCAGGCTCGGAGGAGGTGCACTACGACGTGACACCCGCGGTGCAGAAGGCCTACGGGTGGGTTCAAGGCCTTCGCGCGCGGTCGTTCATCGGCACTGAGTCGCGCCTGCAGACGGTCATCGAGCTGCTGCGCCACATCGTGCACGGCTCCGAGATCGATCCCGACAGCCGCATCGCCGAGCTCGAGCGGCGCCGCGATGCGATCGAGGCTGAGCTTGTCGAAGCGCGTGAGGGCAGGTTCACTGTGCTCGATGAGACGGCTGTACGCGAGCGCTACCAGCAGTTCGCGACGATTGCGCGCGAATTGCTGAGCGACTTCCGAGAGGTGGAAGAGAACTTCCGCGCGCTCGACCGGTCGGCGCGCGAGAAGATCGCGGGGTGGGAAGGCGGCAAAGGCGAGCTGCTCGGCGAACTCGTGAGCGGCCGCACCGACATCTCGTCGTCCGATCAAGGTCGCAGCTTTCAGGCGTTCTACGACTTCCTGCTCTCGGAAGGCCGCCAAGACGAACTATCCGAACTGCTGGCGACGGTGCAGGGGATGCCGCAGCTCACCGCCGATCGACGGCTGCGCAGCGTGCACCACGACTGGGCAGATGCCGCAGAGCGCACCCAACAGACGGTCCGCAATCTCTCCGAGCAGCTGCGCCGGTTTCTCGAGGATCAGGTGTGGGTCGAGAACCGCCGCGTCATCGATCTCGTGCGGGCCGTCGAGGCGTCAGCCCTCGCTGTGCGCGATGCGCCGCCCCGCGACCTCGGTCTCTTCGTCGATGAACCCGGCGTACCGATCGCTCTGCCGTTCGAACGACCTCTCTACGATCCGCAGCCCGACGTCGCAGTCGACAGCATGCTTTCACCCGACGTGATCGATGTCGCCGAGCTCGGCGACCTTTTCACCCAGCGCTTCGTCGATACGGCACGCCTGGCGGGGAACATCCGCGCCGTCGTGCCGCCGCGCACCTCGGCCGCGCTCGATGAGATCGTCGGGCTGTACCCGGTGCAAGAGGGGGTTGCTGAGATCCTCGGCTACCTGGCTCTCGACGACGACGACATCACGATCGAGGTGGGAGAAGACGAAATGACGATCGACGTCGCCGACGCCACCGGGCACCCGAAGCGTGTGAGGATGCGGACGGTCCAGGTGACGCGAAGATGAGGAGCGCCGACGAGCAGGCGGTCGCGGAAGCGATCATCCTGTTGATGAGAGAAGTCGTCTACCGCGAGGTACCGACGCACGAGGCAGTGTGGCAGGCGTTGCAGCGACACCGCGGGGCCATCGCCGACCACTTCGCCACGATCGGCATCGACGTGGTGCTCGACGAATCCGAAGGCTACGCCTACCTCGCCACCCACGACCCGGAAGCCGGCGAAGAGCCGCTGCCGAGACTCGTGCGTCGGCGCAGTCTCACGTACAACGTCAGCCTGCTGCTCGTGCTGTTGCGCAAGCGGATGGTCGAGTTCGAGTCGTCAGGCGACGCGGGCAAGCTCGTGCTCACGCGCGACCAGCTGGTCGAGATGCTGCGCGTGTTTCAGCAGTCATCGAGCAACGAAGCACGGATCGCCGATCAGGCTGATCGCACGATCGCCCAGGCTGCTGAGCTCGGGTTCCTGCGCGAACTGCGCGGCCAGACGGGCGCGTGGGAAGTGCGGCGCATCCTCAAGGCGTACGTCGACGCGCAGACACTGTCCGACTTTGCAGAGCGGCTGGCGGCCTATGCCGGCGCCGAGGAGGCGACCCGTTGACTGACGCGCTGTTCTCCGCACTCGAGGCCCCCTCGCTCGCCCACCAGCGCACCGGGTACCGGCTGCAGCGCATCGAGGTGTTCAACTGGGGCACGTTCGACAAGCATGTGTGGTCGACCCATCCCGACGGCCACACGTCGCTTCTCACCGGGGACATCGGCAGTGGAAAGTCCACACTCGTCGACGCGATCACCACGCTTCTGCTGCCCGCACACCGCATCGCCTACAACAAGGCCGCCGGGGCAGACGTGAAGGAGCGGACGCTCCGCAGCTATGTCGAGGGTCATTACAAGTCCGAGCGAAACGAGGCCACCGGCGCATCGCGCCCGGTGGGCCTGCGCGACCAGAGATCGTACTCGGTGATCCTCGGGGTCTTCGCGAACGATGGATACGACGAGAGCGTCACGATCGCGCAGGTGTTCCATCAGAAGGACCGCGTGGGTCAACCCGATCGCTTCTTCGTCACGGCATCCGCGGCTCTGTCGATCGACCCCGATTTCACCGACTTCGGGTCCGACCTCAAGTCCCTTCGCGGCCGACTTCGCGCCCGCGGCGCCGACGTCGACAGCACGTTCCCGGACTACCACCGCCGGGTGCGTCGGCTCCTCGGCATCCGGTCGGAGCAGGCGATGGATCTGTTCCATCAAACCGTCTCGATGAAGTCGGTCGGCAACCTCAATGACTTCGTGCGCGACCACATGCTCGAGCCCGTGGATGCCGGGCCACGGGTCAAGGCGATCGTGGACCACTTCGAGAATCTCGTGAAGTCGCACGAAGCCGTACGCACCGCGACCGACCAGCTGGCCGTGCTCGCACCACTGGTCACCGCGGCGGATCGCTTCGACGACGCGACGGCTCGCCACGCCGCTCTGGTGGATCAGCGCAGCGCTGTCGTGCCCTACATCAGCGAACGGGTGCGCGCGCTGCTCGACGATGAGATCGCTGCGCGAGACGTCGAGGTCTCCGCCCTCGATGCGCGCAGGGTCGACGTCGCCCGGCAACGCGAGGCGCTCGTGCCCAAGCGCGACCGACTGAAGCTCGAACGGGCGGGTGTCGGCGGCGATCGCCTGAAGGAGCTGGATTCCGAAATCCCCCGCGCGGCAGAGGTCCGCTCCGCTCGGGCCGAACGCCGCCGCCGATACGACGTCCTGCTGCGCTCTGCGGCGCTCGAGCCCGCGGACGACGGCGACGCCTTCCTCGCACGTGCCGAGGAGGCGGGGCTTCAGCGCGCCCGGCTCGACGATCAGCGCGAAGAGCTCAAGCGCCGCCGCGAGCCCCTTTTCGAGCGGCGAACCGATGCGCGCCGCTCGCGCGACGCTGCGAAGCAGGAGATCGAGAGCCTGAGCGAGCGGCGCAACAGCCTGCCCGGAGACCTCAACCGGGTGCGAGCGAGCCTCTGCCTCGCTCTCGGCATCAGCGAGGACGACGTGCCGTTCGCGGGTGAGCTGCTCGAGGTGACCGAGGATTATGCCCCGTGGCGAGGCGCTGCCGAACGCGTGCTGCGCGGCTTCGCGCTCACGATGCTCGTGCCGCAGCAGCACTACGCGGCGCTGTCGAGCTGGGTCAACGACAACCGGCTCAACGCGAAACTCGTGTATCTGCGGGTTCCCGAAAGGCGGGTTCGCGCCGTGCCCACGCCCCACGCCGGAAGCCGTCTGGTCGATGCGATCGCGATCGAGCCGGGAGCGTTCGCCGACTATCTGGCCGCAGAACTCGCAGTGCGCGCAGACCATGTGCTCGCGGCATCAGTGGATCAACTGCGCCGTGAAGACCGGGCCGTCACGCGCGAGGGTCTCGTACGCGACCGGGATCGGCACGAGAAGGACGATCGCAGCAGCGCGGGCGATCCGCGCCGGTGGGTGCTCGGCCGCGGGAGCGAGCAGAAGATCGCCGCCCTGCAGGCAGAGCTCGACAGCTCTAACTCCGAGCTGAATCTTCTCGAACAGCACCTGACCGCGATAGAGGACGAAGCGGGCGTCCTGTCGAGTCGGGGCGAGGTGCTTGCGGCGCTCGCACAGTATCGCTCCTGGTCGGAGATCGACACTAAAGCAGCAGACGAGACGCTCACAGCGCTGGAGGCCGAGCGCGATCGCCTCGTCGGAGGGTCGTCGCAGCTGGCTGCGATCGATGCGCAACTCGAAGCGCTCGATGCTCAGGACGCCGCGCTCGGCACCGAGGCAGAGGCCGTGATCGGGCGCATCGGGGCGGCGCGCGCCGCAGTGACCGCTGCACAGGCGCGGCGTAGTTCCGAGGATGATGCACTGGCCGCCATGGGTCCAGACGTCGTGGAGCGGGCGCGCGCCCTCTACCCGGCGCTCGCCGACCGCGCCACCCGCGTCGTCGTGCGCACCGTCGAGGACTGCGATCGACTGCGCGGGACGCTCATCGACGTGCTCACCTCGGCGGTGGAGTCCACTCAGCGTGAGATGAACGGCTATACCACCGGTATCCAGCAGCAGATGGGCGAGTTCCTGCGGCGATGGCCCGAGCAGCGTGCCGAGCTTGACGCGAACGTGCGCTCGATCCCCGATTTCCGGGCACTGCACGACCGTGTCACCCGTGACGACCTTCCGCGCTTCGAGGCCGAGTTCCGTCATCAGCTCAATACGAACGCCGTGCGCGAACTCGCGCAGTTCAACGCGTGGCTACGCCGTCAGGCCGACGAAATCCGCGGGCGTGTCGAGATCATCAACGAGGCGCTCGCCGCGATCGACTACAACCCGGGTCGCATCATCGTCCTCGTAGCCGAGCCGACGGTGAACCAAGACGTCCGGCAGTTCCGCTCCGATCTGCGCGACGCCACCGCCGATGTCCTCAGCGCAAGTGAAGACGCACCCCATGTCGAACAGCGGTTCGAGCAAATCCGTCACATGATCGAGCGGCTCAAGGGCCGCGTCGGACACGCCGACGGTGACCGGGTCTGGATGCGCCGCGTCACCGACGTGCGCAACTGGTACACCTTTGCGGCGAGCGAGAGGGATCGTCGTACCGGCGAAGAGTTCGAGCACTACACCGACTCAGACGGCAAGTCGGGCGGGCAGAAGGAAAAGCTCGCCTACACGATCTTGGCGGCATCCCTCGCCTATCAGTTCGGCTTGGAGTGGGGCGTCGAGAAGTCACGCGACTTCCGCTTCGCGGTCATCGACGAGGCCTTCGGCCGCGGGTCGGACGCGTCGACGCGCTATGCCCTCGAACTGTTCGCGAAGCTCGGATTGCAGCTGCTGATCGTGACACCGCTGCAGAAGGTGCATGTGATCGAGCCGTATGTCAGCTCGATCGGCTTCGTCGACAATCCGACGGGTGCCTCGTCCCGCGTGCATACGCTGACGATCGAGGAGTTCCGCGAGCGCCAACGGAGCGGCGCGTGAGCGACCCGGCGCGCTGGACCTCGCCGGCGGGCATTGTCGCGACGGTGCGTCGGCGCTGGGATGACGGCACGCTCCTGCGGGCGTTCGCCCTGAGCACGCCTTTCCCGGTTGTCGAGATTCCGCTGCGCGGGCCGAGTGCGGCCGATCTCGGCGACCACTTCGATGCGGCGCGTGCGTGGGTCGAGTCCGTACGGCGCGCCTCACGCGAGGGCCGGGCATTCACTACGGTGATGGGGCGCATCGGCGGACGGCTGGCAGGAGCGACCGAAGTGCCGGTGCGCGTGGTGATCAGCTCGTACGAGCAGGCCTGGCTGCTCTTGGGCACGGCGACGGATGCCGCGGCCTTCCGCGAGATCGTCGACCGGTCCGCGCCGGTCCCACGCGCACGGGAATGGGCGTTGACCTCGCCGCTGGCCGCAACGGCCCTTGCGGAAGACTGGTCGGCAATGCTCGCGGCCTACGCGTGGCTCGATGGCCACCGAGGCTCGGGGCGTTACCAACGTCAGGTGAACGCGCCCGGCGTGGACACCAAGTTCATCGAACGGCACCGAGGACCTCTGGCCTCGATGCTCGACGTGCCCAGCGCGGCAGGCCCGTTCGCACGCGCCCTGGGTTTGGCGACCAAGCCCTCGACCGTACGGCTGCGGTTCGATCCTGCCGTGCTGGCGGTGCCGGCAGGGCTCACCGAAGCGGTATTCCGCACGGCTGAATTGAGCCTCATGCGCGTGCGGGCACGGCATGCGCTCATTGTGGAGAACGAGGTCACGTATCTCAGCGTCCCGGTCCGGCGGGGCGGCGTGGTGCTCTGGGGCAAGGGCTACGACGCCGACCAGTCGGCGTCCCTGGAGTGGCTGGAGAACACGGAGGTCGACTACTGGGGCGACATCGACACACACGGTTTCGCCATCCTCAATCGCGTGCGGGCGCACCTGCCGCACGCACGGTCCGTGCTGATGGATCGGGCGACTCTCTTGGCGCACGAACCTCGGTGGGGCCGCGAGAACGTGCCGACCGATGTCGCTCTCGACAGGTTGAGCGGCACCGAATCTGCGCTCTACGCCGACCTCGTCTCTGACCGCTACGGGCCCGCCGTCCGCCTGGAGCAAGAACGGATCGATTGGGACTGGGCGATGAGTCATCTCCACCACCTGGAGCAGAACGCCGAGGTGAATGAACCCGAGTTGCCGCTGGGACCCCTGCCCGGCACGGCGTCATCCGCGTAGAGCTGCCAGCCTGGGGGATGCTGGAAGTTCGCCCTGATCGAAAGCATCAGGGTGGGAACCGCCAGAAACTACGCGATGATCCCGCCCGGCGAAGGCGACATCCAGGCCGTGCGCGTTGCGTCGATCGTAGATCCTCGCCGATTTAACCCGCGCGGGCAGCGACGTCTCTGCAGGTCGCCGGAAGCCTCAGAGAAGCAGTCGTCAGGATCAGACCGCTGTGTAGCCGCCGTCGATGGCGTGCTGGGAGCCGGTGATGAAGCTCGCCTTGTCGCTCAGGAGGAAGGTGACGAGATTGGCGACCTCTTCGGCCGTGCCCAGGCGTCCGGCAGGGTGTTTAGCGGTGAGTGCGTCATACGCCTCCGGGGGCAGCGACGACAGGAGCGGCGTGTCGATGTATCCGGGGTGCACCGAGTTGATTCGGATGCCCTGTGAGGCGTACCCGGCAGCGGCAGCTTTCGTCAGCCCGGCTACACCGTGCTTTGCCATCGTGTACGGCGCCGCCGTGGGCTCGCCGACCAGTCCCAGGATCGACGACATGTTGACGATTGCCCCGCCGCCCGCGGCGAGGATCGCGGGGATCTCATAGCGGAGTCCGTAGTAGACAGAATCCAGATTGACCGCAACGAGCTGACGGTAGGCCGCGAAGCCGTCGGTGTCGTCGTAGTCGCCGACGAGTCCCTGAGGCCCGCCGATCCCTGCGTTGTTGAAGGCGAGGTGCAAGGACCCATATGTGTCGACGGCGACGGCGACGGCGGCCTTGACGTCCTCTGGTGCACCCACGTCACCCGCCACCACGGTCGCCGTGCCGCCCGCGGAGGTGATATCGGCGACCACCGCTTCGGCGCTTTCGAGCCGCAGGTCCTGCGCGACGACCGTCGCTCCTTCTGTCGCGAGCTGGAGCGCGACCGCCTTGCCGATGCCCGATCCGGCACCTGTCACCAGTGCGACTTTGCCATTGAACTGCCCGGTCATGGGTTCTCTCCTTCGATGATCCGGTCCGCATGCCCAGCGATCGATCGTCGCGGATCGCTGCGAGCCCGTACACGATCCTACGCCGATGACGAGATTCGGACTGTCGCCGGAGCGACCGGGTCGCGCTTGAACTCCTCCGAGGACTTCACCGGCATGACTTCATCCTTCCCGCCCCGATCAATCAGATCAAAGCAGTCCCGGAGTCAACCGAAACTTCAGCATTCCCGGATCCGAACCCGAAACCACGAGTCCACGGGCCGAAGGAGGCACCCCGCCCGCACCCCGCGGCGTTGCGCTCAGCCGAACGCGCCGAGGTGCTGGCGGTGCTGGACAGCGACCGGCACGCGAACGTCTCAGGTGCGCAGGTCTACGCCCGTGATGCGCTACGGAGCCGGGACGAGTGGCCCCGCAGGCGTTCTGGTCCCCTTGGTCCCCTGATCCACAGAGAGCGGGGGCGAGGCGCTCAGCCGTTTAATGTGGTGAAACCGCAGCGAGTTCGGGCAGTGGCCCGCGGTGAGCAATCCGAGGTCGGCGTTTGATTCTGAATTGACCACAAATCCAGAAGTGCAAACACCCGTGCCAGACGAGTTCAGCAGCTATGTTCCGCCAGCGCGATTGTAGCTGGAAAGCGTGACCTGATCAGTCGACGGTGCGCCCCCAGATCAATTCGAACGGCACAGGCGCCGTCAACGAATCGAAGACGCGCTTCGCCTCTGCAAGCGTCCCTTCGCTCCCGCCGTGAACGGTGACGGTGATGCTACCTACCGAGATCTCGGGAGTCGGCCCGACGACGAACTGCACCTCCGGAGCCGCGAGTCCATCGAACTCGCGAATGACGCTCCTCGTCGCGTCCTCATAATCGGCTTGCGTGAACCCCACGTGCTCCTCGATCGAAGAGCTCAGACCAGTCTTCGAAAGCGCAGCGACGATCTCTGGAGGCACATCATCCTTGAAACCGATCTTGAAGTCGTTTCCCTGAGCACCGAGGAACGCGTACGCGAACTCACCTGGATATGCAGTCTCCGCGAGGTAAGCAACCTCGCCCAGCGGCTGTTGCTGGCTCAACCACACAGCTTCCTCATCAGTGAGGGGCGCCTCCTCGAGTGCATCCCCCTCGGCTTCCGGCGGATCCTCAGATCTACCGGGGCTTTTTCTGTCGGGCTGACAGGATTTGAACCTGCGACCCCCTGACCCCCAGTCAGGTGCGCTACCAAGCTGCGCCACAGCCCGTGGCATTCAGTTTTCAGTTATTCGGGCCGCCCGGGAGGCGTAAATCCCTTGACCCCCACTCAGGTGCGCTACCAAGCTGTGCCACATCGCGGTCCGCCGTCCGCACGCGGACAACTCCCCAATCCTACCCGGTCCGGATGGCGCCAGCGAACCGTCCGCACCTGTGGGGACTCGGCGGTACCGTCGCGCCCTGAGTTCTTCCACGGCGTTCTTCCACGGCGCACTGTCGGTCTTCTTGAACGCCAGCGCGATCGAGGTCGTCCGACTCACGCCGAGCCGACCGATCGCGCCGCTCGCGCTGCGCTGAGCGGGCAGAATCAGAGCATGGCCTCTTCCCGCGTGCGCGTCGATGCGTGGCTGTGGGCGATCCGCGTCTACAAGACGCGCTCGGCCGCAACGACCGCGTGCCGCGCGGGGCACGTGCGCGTCGGAGGTGAGAAGGCCAAAGCCTCACAGATCGTGCGGATCGGCGACGAGATCAGGGTGCGGCTCGCGGGCTTCGACCGGATCCTCGTTGTACGTGAGCTGCTGACCAAACGGGTCGGCGCGCCGGCTGCGGCGCTGGCCTTCGACGATCGCACCCCCGTGCGCGCGCCGTTGACATCGGTCGCCGTGCGTGACCGCGGCGCGGGGCGCCCGACCAAGCGCGAGCGGCGTGATATCGACCGCCTACGCGGACGCGACCTCGACCAGTAGCGCGCCGACCCGTCACCATCCGCGGAGAGTGCCCGAACGGCCCATCTCACAACTGGTCGCGAAGCCACCCGACAGGGCGGACGGATGCCGCCGCTCGCTCGAGCCGCGATCCCAGTTCGCGGTCGCTCGTAACCGTCGAAACGGCGCGCCCGCGTGCAATCAGCCTCTCGGCGGTCGCCACGATCTCATCGTCGCCCGCGCCCGCGGCGCGCACGACCGTCACACCTGCGACATCGTCGGCCCCCCGCGCATCGCCCTCGAGCACGGCGATGATCTCCGGAAACCAAACGTGCTCGGAAAGCCCGAGGCGCGCGGCGGCGACCCCACGGCCCGCAAGTGCCGTCAACTGCGCCAGCAACCGATCCGCTGCCCCCGCACGATCGCGCCACCATCCGTCGGGTACCGAGCCGACGACATTGGCGGCGTCGACGAGCACCGCGGGGTGCGTGTCGAGCAGCATGCGCAGCCGTGGCCACGACGCGGCGAAGCCGGGATGCAGCGGGTAGGCGTCGACGGCATCCACCGGGACCCACGCCAGCTCACGACTCTCGGGATCGCTGATGACGGGCTCGAACGGCACGGTCACGTCGGCGACCACCGTCGCATAGGTCCAGACATCCGCGTCGTACATGCTGATCAGTCGGGGGCGCACGGCATCGGCGGGAACCCCCGCCTCTTCGGCCGACTCTCTCAACGCAGCGTCGCACGCTGATTCGCCCTGGTGACGCGCGCCGCCCGGCAGCCCCCATGTGCCGCCGTGGTGGCTCCACGCGACCCGGTGCTGCAGCAGCACGCCGCGCTCAGCGTCGACCGCAAGCAGTCCGGCAGCGCCGAAACGCCCCCAATAGCGGGTGCCGTCGGCGGTCACGACCCACGCGTCGCCGGGATCGCGCGGCCCGTCCGGGCGGCGCGGCTCACCGGGGCGGGGCGGGACGATCGTCACAGTCCCAGCCTGTCACACCCGATGAGTGCCGCGGCGTGCGCCCGGCCCATCGAACGCGTCAGATGAACAGCGTGGTGCCCGACTTCTGCGCCTCGCCGAGGAAAGTGGCGACGCCGCCGAGCTCCACCCCCTCCTGCAGATCCGACTCCGCGATGCCCAGGAGATCCATCGTCATGGTGCATCCGATGAGGCGCGCACCGCCCCCGCGCGCCGCGCTCATCAGCTCGGGGAGCGTCTGCACGGAGTGTTGCTTCATGACGTGCTTGATCATCGCGCCGCCGGCACCCGCCATGTTCATCTGCGACAGCGGGAGCTTGTTCGGCCCCGAAGGCATCATCATGGCGAACATCCTGTCGAGCATCGACTTCTTTCGGGCGGGCGGGTCCTGCCGCCGGAGGGCATTGAGAGCCCAGAAGGTGAAGAACATCGATACCTTCTGGCCCATCGCGAGCGCGCCGTTGGCGATGATGAAAGCGGCGATGAGCTTGTCTAGATCGCCGGAGAAGACCACGAACGAGACCTGGTCGCGTGTGGCGACCGCGACTGCCGCCGGACGAGAACCGGCCTTGCGGAATGTCGCAACATAGCCCGGGCCCTCGGGGCTGATCGACAGCAGCTCGTGGCCCTTGGCGGACGCCCACGCCGGTCCGTCCTGCGCAAAGCCAGGATCGGAGACGTGAACCAGGACATCGTCGCCGGACGAAAGCGTGTCCATCGTCTGCGAGAGCTTCATGATCGGGCCCGGGCATGCCAGTCCGGTGCAGTCGAGCTCGACGACTTCTCCGGTTCCGCTGGCAGCGAGTTTCAGCTCGGTCGCCTCGGCGTAGGCGATCTCGGCCGGATGCGGGGCGCTGCGCTCCTTCTCGAGGTCGTGCCAGAACCGGAAGGTGTGCGACCCGCCGGAGAGTGTCCGCACATCAGTGAAACCGCGCTGCACGAGCGCGCGATAGGCCAGATAGCTGCGGAAGCCGACCGCGCAGTACAGCCGCACCGGCACCGCGGGGTCCCAGCCGGCCGATGCGTCGCGCACCGTCGGCAGCGGCACGTTCTCCGCGCCGGCGATGTGCCAGATCGCGAACTCCTCCGGCGTGCGCACATCGATGATGCGCGCGCCTTCGACAGCGGCGGGGAAGTCCTGCGCGTACCAGAGCTTCAGGTCGCCGCGAAGGACATTGGTGGCGAGGAACCCGGCCATGTTGACGGGATCCTTGGCCGAGCCGAACGGCGGCGCATAGGCGAGTTCGAACCCCTCGAGATCGTGCACCGTGGCGCCCAGCCTGATCGCGGTCGCGAAGACGTCGAGCCGCTTGTCCACTCCGTCGAATCCGGCGATCTGCGCGCCCAGCAGCGTGCCGCTCCCCGGAGCGAACAGCACCTTGATGTGCATCATCGCCGTGCCCGGGTAGTAGCCGGCGTGACCGGACGGATGCAGGTGAACGGTCAGGTACTCCAGACCCGCCTGAACGAGCTGCCGCTCGGTCGCGCCGGTGGCACCGGCGGTCATGTCGAAGACCTTCACGACCGACGTTCCCTGCGTGGAGAGGTACTCGGTTTCGCGTCCGCAGATGTTCTCGGCGGCCACACGCGCCTGTCGGTTGGCCGGTCCCGCGAGGGGAGTGATCCAGGTGCCCGGGAGCACGGTGTGGGCCGTTTCGACGGCATCCCCTGCCGCCCAGACGCGCGGGTCAGAGGTCTGCATGTGCGTGTCGACGACGATCCCGCCGCGCGGACCGAGCACGAGTCCCGCGTCGCGCGCGAGCGAGACGTTCGGCCGCACGCCCGCCGACAAGACGACCAGATCGGCCGCCAGCACGGCACCGCTGTTCAGTTCGACGCGCAGACCGCCGCCCGGGTCGGCAGTGAACGCGGCGGCGGCCGTGCCGAGGTGCAACTCGACACCGCGTCCGCGAACGTGCTGCTCGATGGGGATGGACACCTCCTTGTCGAGCGGAGGCAGGATCTGATCCGCGATCTCGACGATGGAGACCTCTGCCCCCCGATGACGGAAGTTCTCGGCCATCTCTACGCCGATGTAACCGGCGCCGATCACGACGGTGCGAACGGGGCGCCCGTCCACCGCGGCCTCGGCGATCACCCGGTCAAGGTGGTCCTTGATGCGATCCATGTCCTCGACGTTCCGCAGCACATGGATGCCGGGGAGGTCGGCGCCCGGGAGGGAGAGATGCACGGGGTCGGCGCCCGCACACAGCGCCAGGCGGTCGTAAGCCTCACGGTACTCGCGCCCCGTCTTCATATCGCGCACGGTCACGGTCTGGGCTGCGAGATCGAGTGCGATCACCTCGCTGTCGACGCGCACATCCAAATCGAGGGCCTCTCGGAGGCTCTCCGGAGTCTGGAGCAGCAGCCGCTCCCGATCGGCGATGACACCGCCGATGTGGTAGGGCAGACCGCAGTTGGCGAATGAGACGTAATCACCGCGTTCGAGAACAAGGATCTCGGCACTCTCATCGAGCCTTCGCGCACGCGCAGCAACAGAAGCACCTCCGGCGACTCCCCCGACGACGACAAGTTTCATGACATCTCCTCCGATATATGGTCTGACCACACAACCATACACCCCGGGGTATGCAGGGATCAAGACTGACGATACGAAGAATGCCCCCCGCCGAAGGTCGGCGAGGGGCATTCTTCGTGCGGGAATCTCAGCGCTGGCGCTTCTCCCGGACGCGCATGTTCGTGACGATCGGCGTGCCCTCGAACCCGAAGATCTCGCGCAGGCGCCGCTGGATGAACCGGCGGTAGCCCGGGTCGAGGAATCCGGTCGTGAACAGCACGAACGTCGGCGGACGGGTCGAGGCCTGCGTCCCGAAGAGGATGCGCGGCTGCTTGCCGCCGCGGAGGGGATGCGGATGCTCGGCGACGAGCGCGGCCAGGAACGCATTGAACTTGCCGGTCGGAATGCGTTGATCCCACGACGCCAGAGCAGTCTCGAGCGCCGGGACGAGCTTCTCAAGATGACGCCCCGTGCGCGCGGAGATGTTCACGCGCGGCGCCCAGGTCACGTGAGCAAGGTCCTGCTCGATCTCGCGTTCCAGGTAGCGCCGCCGATCAGCGCTCTCCATATCATCGTCGCTCAGGCGATCCCATTTGTTGAACGCGAGGACGAGGGCACGACCCGACTCGAGGACCAGGTCGATGATATTGAGATCCTGCACGCTGATCGACTGCGAAACGTCGAGGACGACGACGGCGACTTCGGCCTTTTCCAGTGCCGCGGAGGTACGCAACGACGCGTAGAAGTCCGCGCCCTGCTGCAGGTGCACGCGGCGCCGGATGCCCGCAGTGTCGACGAAGCGCCAGAGCTTGCCACCGAGCTCGACGAGCTCATCGACGGGATCCCGCGTCGTGCCCGCGAGCTCATTGACGACGACGCGCTCTTCACCCGCGGCCTTATTCAGCAGCGAGGACTTGCCGACGTTGGGGCGGCCGAGGATCGCGACTCGACGCGGCCCGCCGATCTCGTTGCCGGCGACGGCCGACACCTCGGGCAGCACCTTCATGACCTCGTCGAGGAGATCAGCGACCCCGCGGCCATGGATTGCGGAGACAGGGTGCGGCTCGCCGAGGCCCAGGTTCCACAGTGCCGCAGCTTCGGGCTCGTGCTTGGCGTCGTCTACCTTGTTCGCGATGAGGAACACCGGCCTGTCGGACTTGCGCAACATGCGCACGACGGCCTCGTCAGTGGCCGTTGCGCCGACCATCGCGTCGACGACGAACAGCACGATGTCGCACAGCTCGATCGCGACCTCGGCCTGGGCTGCGACGGAACGGTCGATCCCGCGGGCGTCCGGCTCCCAGCCGCCGGTGTCGACGAGCGTGAAGCGGCGCTCCATCCACTCGCCTTTGTAGGTGACGCGGTCGCGGGTCACCCCGGGGGTGTCCTCGACGACAGCCTCGCGGCGGCCGAGGATCCGGTTGACGAGCGCGGACTTGCCGACATTCGGTCGACCGACGATGGCGATGACCGGCAGCGCCGGGAGGATCTGGTACCCGTCCTCCTCACCGTCGAACCCGTCGAGGATGTCGGCATCGTCCTCATCGAGCTCGTAATCGGCCAACGACGCGCGCAAGCCCGCGGCCCGCTGCTCGGCGAGCTCTTCGTCGAGATCGGCCAGCTTCTCCTCGAGGTGGTCGGGACCGCCTTCGTATTCGTCTTCGGCGCTCATGCGGCCGCTCCTGTCGCTGCGCGGACGACGTCCAGGACGCCCTCCACGGTCTGTGTGAAATCGAGGTCGGTCGAGTCGACCACGTGCACGCCCTCGGCGGCGGTGAGGAAGTCGACGACCTGGATGTCTGCCGCATCGCGGCGGTGAAGGGCCGCCGCGACGGCAGCGGCATCCTGGCCGGACATCTCAGCGCTGCGGCGCGCAGCGCGGACCTCGGGGGCGGCCGTCAGCAAGATCCGCACCGGCGCGTCAGGAGCGACAACGGTCGTGATGTCGCGTCCCTCAACGACAACGCCTGGCCGTCCGGATGCGGCCACCAGCCCACGGAAGATCTCGTTCAGACGCGCGCGGACCTCCGGCACCCGGGCCACACCGCTGACCGCGTCCGTCACGCGGGGCTCGCGGATCACGGCGGTGACGTCGACGTCGCCCACCCGTACCCAGTAGTGGTCGGGGTCGAGTGAAATCGCATACGGGAAATGCTGCGCCGCGGCCAGCACCTCTTCGACGTCGGCGGTATCGTCCGCACGCTCGAGCACGTGCCACGCGAGCGCGCGATACGCGGCTCCGGTGTCGAGGAAGCCATAGCCGAGGCGCCGGGCGACTTCGCGCGAGACGCTCGACTTGCCGCTGCCGGCTGGTCCGTCGACGGCGATCGTGATGACCCCCGCACCCGAGTCTGTTGCACCCGTAGCCGAGTCTGCCGGACAGGTCACGACGGGATACTCGCGATCTTCCAGCCGCGCGCGATGAGCCCGTCGACCGCCTGCCGGACGACACCCGGGACCACGCTGATCTCGGCGAGACCGAACTGCGCGCCCGGAGAGTGTTCGAGACGGAGGTCTTCGACGTTGACATCGAGTTCGCCCAGCTCGCCGAACAGGCGTCCGAGCTGGCCCGGGGTGTCATCGACCATGACGACGACCTGCTCGTACCGCCTGCTCTGGCCGTGCTTGCCGGGAAGCCGCTCGACGCCGTCGTTGCCGCGGCGGATCGTGTCGGCGAGAGCACGCCGCGCGCCGGGGCTCTCGGGGTCGTGCAGCGCGTCAGCGACGACACGCAAGTCCTCGGCCAGGTCCGCGAGAACATCGCCGACCGGTCCCGCATTCGCTCCCAGAATCTGAACCCACAGCTCGGGCGCCGATGCTGCGATGCGGGTGGTGTCGCGCGCACCCTGCCCGACCAGACGAAGCGATCCCTCCGGTGCGTCGGTGAAACGGGCCGCCAGCAGGGAGGCCACCAATTGAGGAGTGTGCGACACGAGCGCGACCGAGCGGTCGTGCTCGTCGGGGGTCATCTCGATCGGCGTGGCACCGAGGTCGAGAGCGAGCGCCTCGACGAGGGCGAGGTCGGCGGCTGTGGTCGCTTCGCCGCGGCACACGACCCAGGGACGCCCGACGAAGATGTCTGCGCGCGCCGCGATCGCCCCTCCGCGCTCGCGACCTGCCATCGGATGCGACCCGATGTAGCGGCTGAGGTCGAGTCCGCGGCGCTGCAGGTCGTGAAGCGGCTCGAGTTTGACGCTGGCGACGTCAGTGACCACGGCATCCGGAAATGCCCTGAGCTCATGTTCGACGACATCCGCCGTAACATCCGGGGGTACGGCGACGACGATCAGCACGGGCTCGTCGCTCGCGTCGGCGGGGCGACCCGCCCCGTAGTCGACGGCGAGCCGCAGCTGCGCGGGGGAAGCGTCAACCAGGACCACGTCGACGCCGAGGGCGCGCAGCGCGTGACCGATGCTGGAGCCGAGGAGGCCCGCGCCCACGATGCGCACGGTCCCGGCGACGCGTGCCGCTCGGGCGCGCGCATCACCGCGGGTCGTGTCGGTCACGGGAATCTCCGGTCATCCGTCTGAGGATCAGTGTTCGGCCGCCGACTCATCCGTCGTGGCGGCCTCACGGCGCGACAGAGTGAGCAATGCGCCACGCTCCACTGTAGTCAGTTCGCGCGCACGACCCGCTGGGAGCGCACCCAGGCGGAGAGGGCCGAACTGCCGACGGACGAGTTCCACGACCGGATGGCCGACCTCAGCCATCATCCGTCGCACGATCCGGTTGCGCCCGGAGTGCAGGGTGAGTTCCACCAGGCTCGTCCCGGCACCCGTCGACGCGTCCAGGAGTCGTGCTTTGTCGGCAGCGATCGGACCGTCTTCGAGCTCGATGCCCTTCGTGAGGCGTGCGATCGTCTGGGCCGTCACCCGGCCGGCGACCTTCGCGATGTACACCTTCGTCACTCCGAACGAGGGGTGCGCGAGCACGTGCGCGAGGTCTCCGTCGTTCGTGAGCACGAGCAGTCCGCTGGTTTCGGCGTCGAGCCGGCCGACATTGTAGAGGCGCTCGGGCCAGTCGCGAGTGAAGCCGCGGAGATCGGGGCGGCCCTGGTCGTCCTTCATCGACGAGACGACACCGGTCGGCTTGTTGAGGAGGACGTAGCGCTTCGTGGCGTCGAGCTGAATGGCGGTGCCGTCGAGATCAACGAGGTCCGTTGCCGGGTCAATACGTGAGCCGAGCTCGGTCACGACGACACCGTTGACGCGCACGCGGCCTTCGGCGATGTACTGCTCGCACACCCGGCGAGAAGCGACGCCCGCGTTCGCGAGGACTTTCTGAAGGCGCACTCCGTCGGTGTCGCGCTCCCCCCCACGCCCGTGCCCGTCTCGATCGGTCATCGGAGTGCCTCCGAATCGAACCCCGCCGACCCGTCATCGAGCAGCGGAGCGATGTGCGGAAGCTCGTCGAGTGAGTTGATCCCCAGGTTCACCAGCAGCGCATCGGTCGTGCCGTAGTTGATCGCTCCGGTCTCGGGATCGGTGAACAGTTCGGTGATGAGGCCTCGCCCCACGAGCGTCCGCACGACCGAATCGACGTTCACGGCGCGGATCGAGGCCACGTGGCTGCGAGTCACGGGCTGCTTGTAGGCGATGACGGCCAACGTCTCGAGCGCCGCCTGTGAGAGCCGCGACGGTGCCTGGGAGTTCACGAATTCCGACACGACGTCGTCGTACTCCTCGCGCACATAGAGGCGCCAACCACCACCGACCTCGCGCAGTTCGAATCCACGGCGCGGGCCTCCACGGTGTCCGCCGTAGTCGGCGACGAGCGTCTCAAGGGCCTGGCGTACGGCCGGAATCGGCGCGCCGACGGCCGCTGCGAGGGCGACGAGGCTCTGCGGCTCATCGATGATCAGCAGGATCGCTTCGAGCCGCCGGACCACATCGAGCGGTTCGCTCGAGCGCGGCGACTCCGCTGCGTCGTTCGCTGGGTTCGATGACGGGTCATCGGTCATAATCGGCTCCGAGCGTGGCGAGATTCTCTTCGGACCAGCGTTCGGCGGTCCAGCGCAGCGTCAGTTCACCGAGCGGTTCGAGCTGTTCGAACGAGAGCGCCGAGTGACGGTAGAGCTCGAGCACGGCCAGGAAGCGCGACACGACGATTCCAGGCTGCGTGACGCCGGCGATGAGCTCACGGAAGTTGAGGGTCCCGGCATTGCGCAGGAGCGTGACGACGATCGCCGCCTGCTCGCGGATCGACACGAGCGGTGCGTGCAGGTGGTCGAGACCGACACGCGGAATCTCCTTCGGTGCGAAAGCGAGCAGGGCGATCGCGGCGAAGTCCTCGGCCGAGTGCGTCCAGATGAGCTCCGGCGCGGCGCGGCGATGCTTCTCGTCGAGGCGGACGCTGCGGGTGTGGCGCCGATCTTCGCGTTGCAGACACCGAGCGAACCAGGTCGATACTTCTTTGAACGCGCGGTACTGCAGAAGCCGGGCGAACAGCAGATCGCGTGCCTCCAGCAGCGCGACGGACTCGGCGTCGACGAGTTCGCCCTGGGGGAGGAGTCCGGCGACTTTCATATCGAGCAGTGTCACGGCCACCACGAGGAATTCTGACGCCTGCTCCAGTTCCTCATCCGCGTCGAGATGCGTGAGGTAGGCGATGAACTCGTCGGTGACCTTGCTGAGGGTGATCTCGGTAACGTCGAGCTCGCGCTGCGAGATGAGGCTCAGGAGCAGGTCGAACGGCCCGTCGAAGCCCGCGAGTGAGACCCGGAACCCGGGTGCCGCGGGGTCAGGCGACGGCGCCACGGGCGACCAGCTCCCGGGCCAGTCGCAGGTAGGCCTGTGCGGCTGCGTGCTCCGGCGCGAACGTCGTGATGGGAACCCCCGACACCGACGCGTCGGGGAACTTCACCGTGCGCCCGATCACGGTCTCCAGTACGTCGTCGCCGAACGCATCGACGACGCGCTCGAGGACCTCACGAGAGTGCAGTGTCCGCGGGTCGTACATCGTGGCGAGAACGCCGTCGAGCTTGATCGAGGGGTTCAGGCGATCGCGGATCTTTTCGATCGTCTCGATCAGCAACGCCACACCCCGCAGCGCGAAGAACTCGCACTCGAGGGGTACCAGGACGCCGTGGCTCGCCGTCAGCGCGTTGACCGTGAGCAGGCCGAGGGACGGTTGGCAATCGATGAGGATGACGTCGTACTCGGCGGACACCTTGCGCAGCACGCGAGAGAGGATCGTCTCGCGTGCGACTTCATTGATCAGGTGCACTTCTGCGGCCGAGAGATCGATGTTGGCAGGAAGGACGTCGAGTCCGTCGACCGAACTGTGCACGATCGCCTCGTGCGGGTCGCGCTTGATGTCCAGAAGCAGGTCATAGATCGTGGGCGCGTCGTGTGTCGCGATCCCCAGACCCGCCGAGAGGGCGCCCTGCGGGTCGAAGTCGACCGCGAGGACCTTGCGACCGTACTCGGCAAGGGATGCCGCCAGATTGATCGTCGTGGTGGTCTTTCCCACACCGCCCTTCTGGTTGCAGAGCGAGATGATGCGCGCAGGACCGTGGTCGGTCAGAGCGGGCGGCGTCGGGAAGCCGTGGTACGGACGGCCCGTGGGTCCCAGCGGGATCTCACCCGTCGGGACCTTCTTCGTCCCCGTCCCCCGCGCCTTGTCGGTCACCGACACTCCTTCAGCCTCCTGCATGGTGCTCCCGATTCTCGCACACCGCCCCTCGCCCTCCGGGAGACGCGACAGAGTGTCGACGACACGCGCAGTGCAACACTGAAGTCATGGTTCGACCACTGTTCTCCCACCGCGGAGTTCGCACTGCGCTCCTTTCCGCTTTGCTCTTCGGGGCCGGCACGCCGCTGGCAAAGGTTCTGCTCGGTGCCGACATCAATCCGTGGCTGCTGGCCGGGTTGCTCTACTGCGGGTCGGGGATCGGTCTCGGGCTTCTCCGCGCGATTCGCCGCGCGCCGCGCGTCCGGCTCGCGCGCCGTGAACTCGTGCCGCTTGGCGGCGCGATCCTCAGCGGCGGCATCATCGCCCCGGTCCTGCTCATGGCCGGGCTCTCGAACATGCCGGCAACGGGGGCATCGCTGCTCTTGAACGCGGAGGGCGTGTTCACCGCGCTGCTCGCGTGGTTCGTGTTCCGGGAGAATTTCGATCGCCGCATCGTGCTCGGCATGGTCGCGATCGTCGCAGGGGCCGTGCTCCTCAGCATCCCGAACGGTGCCGAGCTCGGCAGCCCCTGGCCGGGTCTGGCGATCCTCGCGGCGTGCCTCTTCTGGGGATTGGACAACAACCTCACACGGATGATCGCGCTCACCGATGCCACCTGGCTCGCTGCCGCGAAGGGGCTCGTCGCGGGCCCGGTGAACCTCACCCTCGCATTCGCGCTCGGCGCCACCGTGCCCGCCTTCGGCAGCATCGCCGCGGCGCTGGTCATCGGCTTCTTCGCATATGGCGTCAGCCTCGCCCTGTTCATCGTCGCGATGCGCCACGTCGGCACTGCGCGTGCCGGTGCCTACTTCACGATCGCGCCGTTCTTCGGAGCGATCCTCGCGATCATCCTCGGCGATCCCGTCAGCTGGCAACTCGTCGCCGCTGGACTGCTGATGGCAGTGGGCGTCTGGCTCCATCTCACCGAACGGCACAGTCACCCGCACACCCACGAAGCCCTCACCCACACCCACGCGCATGTCCACGACGAGCACCACCAGCACGAGCACGACGAGCCGGTACCGGCCGGCACCCGCCACACCCATCCACACTCGCACGAACCCCTCACCCACACGCACGATCATTATCCGGACGCGCACCACCGCCACACGCACTGACCCGCTGTGCCGACCGGATAGGGGAGGAGGTCAGAAGAGCCAGCCGAGCACGCCGAGGCGGACCTGTGCGGCAACCGCGATCAGCAGGCCCGGCGCGAGCACGTGGCCGCACCGGGTCTGTTCAGCGCGCGCGGGGGTGGGAGGTCGCGTAGACATCGCGCAACGTATCGACCGTCACGTGGGTATAGATCTGGGTCGTCGCAACCGACGCGTGCCCGAGGAGCTCCTGGACGACGCGGACATCGGCGCCGCCCTGCAGAAGGTGCGTCGCGAACGAGTGCCGGAGTGTGTGGGGAGAGACGTGCGCGCTGAGACTTGCCCGCTCGGCGGCGTGCTGGATCACAAGCCACGCGCTCTGTCGCGACAGGGGCGCACCGCGCGCGCCGAGAAAGAGCCGCGGGCTTGCCTTTCCGCGCCGCGAGAGCTCAGGTCGCGCTCGCGCGAGATAGGCGTCGACAGCGGCTCGCGCGTAGGAGCCCACCGGCACGATGCGCTCCTTGGATCCCTTCCCGCGCACCCGGAGCACGTCGCCGTGCGCCAGGTCGTCGACGTCGAGCTGAGTGACTTCCGATACCCGCGCACCGGTGGCGTAGAGCAACTCCAACAGCGCGCGGTCACGCAGACGCACGATATCTGTGTCCGTCGCATCCCCGGGCGCCGGCCCGGCGGCATCGAGCAGCGCCACCACCTCGTCGTACGGGAGCGCTTTCGGCAACCGCTGCGGCGCCTTCGGCGGACGCAGCCGATCGCTGGGATCATCGGTGCTGAGCCCCTCGCGCACCAGGTAGCGGTGCATGCCGCGCAAGGACGACTGCAGGCGTGCCAGGGACGTGGCCGCCGGGGGCGGAACGGATGCCGCGCGCTCCCCCACGAAGGCGCCGACGAGGCCCGGCGTGACGTCCTCCGTCTCAGAGACGCCCTGCCTCACCAGCCAGCCGACGTACCCGGCGAGATCGCGCCGATACGCCGCGACCGTGTGGTCGGAGAGGCCGCGCTCGATCGAGACATGCCGGAGGTATGCGTCGACGGCACGTTCGAGTCTCACGTCTCGACGGTCCCGATCGCGCGCGAGCGCCGTTCCCAAGGGCTGTTCGCCGGCACGAGGGTCGCCCACTCGCGCGCGCGTGCCGCATATGCGGTCATTGCGCCGACGATCAGGGAGGGGTTCTGCACGCGGCGGGCGAGGATGGCATCCACGACCTCGTCGAGCGGCACCCAGCGCACCTCGATGTCGGCTTCCTCCTCGGTGCGCACGAAGGTCTCCGCCGTCGCGGAGAGCTCCCGGGCGAGGTAGATGCGGATGGTCTCGTCGCTGCCGCCCGGCGAGGTGGCGAACTCGGCCAGGACATCCCAGCGCGCGGCGACGAGATCCGCCTCCTCGGCCAGTTCCCGCGCGGCGGCGGGTTGCGCGTCCTCCTCCGCGATGTCGAGGAGCCCCGCGGGGATCTCCCACTCACGCATCCGCACCGGATGCCGGTACTGCTTGATCAGCAGTATCCGGTCCCGATCGTCGAGCGCGAGCACCGCGACGGCACCGGTGTGGTCCACGTACTCGCGGACCATCGTGCCTCCGCCGTACGCGACCTCATCGCGGCGGATGTTCCAGATCTTGCCCGTGAAAGCGGTCTCGGTGCGGGTGACTTCGAAACTCACCGGGTCATCCTGCAGGACGTCAGTCACTGACCCTCTGCTCACCGAACGGCTCGACGTCGAAGAGCTCCCCGGCGCTGTGCCGCTCGAGCGCCGCAGCTACCAGGCCGCGGAACAGGGGGTGGGCCTCGGTCGGCCGCGACCGCAGCTCTGGATGCGCCTGCGTTGCGATGTAGTACGGGTGCACGTCACGCGGCAGCTCGACGTACTCGACGAGGTTGCGGTCGGGTGAGAGCCCCGAGAACACGAGTCCGGCCGCAGCGATCTGATCGCGGTACTTGTTGTTGACCTCGTATCGGTGGCGATGACGCTCGGACACACGGGTCGCCCCATAGACCTCGGCTGCGAGGGATCCTTCCGCGAGCTGCGCTTCGTACAGGCCCAACCGCATCGTGCCGCCGAGGTCTCCCCCGGCGAGGATGTCGACCTGCTCGGCCATGGTCGCGATGACGGGGAACTCGGTGTCGGGGTCGAACTCGCTCGAACTCGCCCCGACGAGGCCCGCGAGATTGCGCGCGTATTCGATGACCATGCACTGCAGACCCAGGCAGATGCCGAGCGTGGGAATGCCCTGCTCACGCGCGAACTTCAGCGCGCCGAGCTTTCCTTCGATCCCCCGGATGCCGAAGCCCCCTGGCACGACGATTCCGTCGAGCGCGGCGAGCGCCTTCTCGGCACCTTCGGGAGTCTCGCACAGGTCGGACGGGATCCAAGTGACCTGGACCTTCGTCTCCTGCGCGAAGCCACCGGCCTTGAGCGCCTCGGTCACGGACAGGTAGGCATCCGGCAGGTCGATGTACTTGCCGACCAGACCGATCGTGACCTCGTGCTGGGGGTTGTGCACGGCCTGGAGAACCTGATTCCAGCGGCTCCAGTCGACCTCGTTGGCTTTGGCGGAGAGTCCCAGCCGACGGACGATGTAGCTGTCGAGGCCCTGATCGTTCAAGGTCGACGGAATGTCGTAGATGCTCGGCAGGTCGACGGTGTTGATCACGGCTTCCACGTCGACGTCGCACATCAGCGCGATCTTGCGCTTGTTGCTGTCGGTGACGGGACGGTCGCTGCGCAAGACCAGGGCATCCGGCTGGATGCCGATCGATCGCAGCGCCGCGACGGAATGCTGCGTCGGCTTGGTCTTCTGCTCACCCGATGCGCCCATGAAGGGAACGAGCGAGACGTGGACGAAAAAGACGCTGGCGCGGCCGAGTTCGTGACGCAGCTGACGGGCAGCCTCCAGAAAGGGCTGCGACTCGATGTCGCCGACCGTGCCGCCTATCTCGGTGATGATGACATCGGGTCGGGGTGACTCATCGGCCTGCAGTCGCATGCGCCGCTTGATCTCGTCGGTGATGTGGGGAATCACCTGAACCGTGTCGCCGAGATACTCGCCGCGGCGCTCGCGCGCGATGACCTGCGAGTAGATCTGACCCGTCGTGACGTTGGCGGCCTGGCTGAGTTCGATGTCGAGGAATCGCTCGTAGTGCCCGATGTCTAGGTCGGTCTCGGCACCATCGTCGGTGACGAAGACCTCGCCGTGCTGGAACGGATTCATCGTTCCTGGGTCGACGTTGAGGTACGGATCGAGCTTCTGCATCACGACGCGCAACCCTCGTGCCGTCAGGAGGTTCCCGAGGCTCGCGGCCGTGAGTCCCTTGCCCAATGACGAAACGACACCACCCGTCACGAAGATGTGCGTGGTGATGCCGAGACTAGGTGCGCCCGCTGCAGAGGTAGTGTCCGTCACGGGCTTTCATCCTATCAGTCGTGAAGTGCCGAGGCTCAGCAGCTCCCGGGCATGTTCGAGTGCGGCGGCCGAATCCGACAGTCCCGAGAGCAAGCGCGCCATCTCGGCTTCACGATCGGCTCCGGTGAGCGCGCGGACGCTGGAGGCTGTGACGGCTCCATCGCTGGATTTCACCACGCTCAGGTGGTTGCTCGCGAATGCGGCCACCTGCGCGAGGTGGGTGACGGCGATCACCTGGCTCGTCTCCGCGAGGCGCGCCAGGCGCCGCCCCACTTCGATCGCGGCCGCACCGCCGATTCCGGCATCCACCTCATCGAAGACGAACGTGGGCACGCTGTCCGTGCCCGCGATGACGACCTCGATCGCCAGCATGACACGACTGAGCTCGCCACCGGACGCGCCCTTGGCGACAGAACGCAGAGCAGCGCCCGGATGCGGTGCGAGCAAGAGGGCGACGTCGTCGCGTCCCACGGTGGTTTCGGAGCCTGGCTGGACCGCGACCTCGACACGCGCGTCAGGCAGGGCAAGGGCCCGAAGCTCGTCGGTGACAGCGGCACTCAGTCGAACCGCAGCCGCGACGCGGGCCGAAGTCAGTGCCCGGGCGGTGTCATCGAGGGTGGCTGCCGCGCCGCGCACCTCGGCCGCCAATCGCTCGATGCGGTCGCCGTCATCATCGAGCTCGAGCAGTCGTGCCGCTCCGCTCTCTCGCAGTGCCAGCACATCGTCGAGCGTGCCGTGCGCTCGGATCAGGGTGTTCAGCAGGGCCCGACGGTCCTGCAGGGTGGCCAGCTCATGGGGGCCGGTTTCATCCAGGTCGGCCAGATATGCGCTCAGTTCGCCTGCAACGTCCGCGAGACGGTAACCGAGCTCCTCGAGGGACGCGGCATGAGCGGCGAGGGACGGGTCACTGTGCGCCGCGCGCTCGAGGGCTCGGCGTGCTTCGGCCAGCAGACCGGCGACGTCTGGCTGATCCTCATCGCTTGAGAGGGCGGAGTGCGCCGTCGCCGCCGCAAGCCGTAACTCCTCCGTGTGCGACAGGCGTTCCACCCGCTGGGTGAGTTCGACGTCCTCCCCCGGTCGCGGATCGATCTGTTCGATCTCTGCGAGCATCTCCCGCAGCCGGGCCGCCTCCTGCGCGCGGTGCGCACGCTGGGAGGCAAGGACGTCGAGTTCAGCCGACAGAGCGTGGGCACGCGCGTGCGCAGCGCGATACGAATCCAGCGCTGCGGCGATCGGCGCGCCGCCGAAGCGGTCGAGAGCCTCGCGCTGGGCCGCGGCCGACCGCAGTCGCAGTTGATCCGACTGACCGTGCACCACGACGAGGTGGTCGGCGAGGTCCGCGAGAACCCCGGCGGGAGCAGCCCGCCCGCCGACGCTTGCGCGACTTCGGCCTTCCGCGGTCAGGGTGCGGCCGAGGTACAGCTCCGCACGTCCGCCGCCGATCGGCTCGATCTCGCCGCCGGCGTCGGCGACGCGGTCGGCGACCGCACCCTCTTGGGAAATGATCCACACGCCTTCGACGGTGGCCTGTTCGGCGCCTGCGCGCACCGCGGTCGCGTCAGCGCGTGCACCCAGGAGCAATCCCAGCCCAGTGACCACCATGGTCTTGCCGGCGCCGGTCTCACCGGTCACTGCCGTGAACCCGGGACCGATGGGGAGCGTCGCCTCGGCGATCACACCCAGGTCGCGCAGCGTCATCTGCTCGATCACAGGCTGTCCTGCGCCGATGGCGTGAGGGGCCCCCGCCATCCGGTGACCGGCAGCTGGAACTTCCGCACGAGTCGATCGGTGAAGGGCGCCGGGTGCAGGCGTGCGAGTCGTACGCTTCGGCGCGATCGTCGCACGACCACCCGCGCGCCGGGCGGGAGGTCGTGCGAGCGGCGCCCGTCGCACCACAGGATTCCGGTGCCGTCGGTGCGCGCGAGGACTTCGATCGCAACCGCCGCCTCCGGGCCGACCACGAGCGGCCGGGCGAACAGTGCGTGCGCCGACAGCGGCACGACGGCGATGGCTTCGACCGTCGGCCAGATCACCGGCCCGCCGGCAGAGAAGTTGTACGCGGTCGAGCCCGTCGGCGTCGCGATGACGATGCCGTCACACCCGAAGCTGGACAGCGGTCTGCCGTCTATTTCGATGATGACTTCCATCATGCGCTCGCGCGCGGCCTTCTCGACCGTGGCCTCGTTGAGCGCCCAGGTCTCGTAGATGACCGCTCCCGGCGCGTCTTTGACGCGGACGTTGAGCGCCATGCGCTCCTCGACCTCGTAGTCGCGATCGATGACACGCTGCATGGCGTCGTCGATGACGTCTGCCTCGATCTCCGCGAGGAAGCCGACGTGGCCCATGTTGATTCCGAGGATCGGAGCGGTGCCCTCGCGGACGAGTTCCGCGGCGCGCAGGATCGTTCCGTCGCCGCCGAGGACGATTGCCAGCTCGATGTCGGCGACGGCGACGTCCCTCCCCAGCGCGGGAAGCGGCCCGACCTCGGCCAGCGCCTTCACGATCTCGGGGTCGTCGGCGGGGAGAACGGGACGCGCACCCGACGCCACCAGCGCACCGACGACGCGCTGAGCCGCGGCAATGGTCTCTTCGCGACGCGCATGGGCGACGATAAGGATGTTGCGCTGCTGCGTGGTCATCCCTCTCCTGCCAGTCGATTCACGGTGCCCAACCATTCTGTCGGGTTTCCGTGATCATCGGCGCCGCTGCGAGGGCGCAGGTGCGTGACGAACTCCCGATTCCCATGTGTGCCGACGATCGGCGACGCGATCACACCATGCGTGCCGAGTCCCGCATCCCACGCCGACCACAGCACGCTGGCCGTCGCGTCGGCGCGGGCGGCCGCATCGGTCACGAGACCCTCGCGCACACCGCCGCGACCCACCTCGAACTGAGGCTTGATCAGCAGCACGATGTCGCTGGTCACGGCGGCGACCGCCGCAACGGCCGGGAGCACGTGAGCCAGCGAGATGAAGGACAAGTCCCCCGTGATCACCTCCGGCCGCATTGCGACACCGGATGCCTCGGCGAGCGACCCGGCGGTCATGTGGCGGACGTTGTAGCCCTCGACGGAGATCACGCGAGCATCCGCTCCGATGGACGGCGCGAGCTGCCCGTGGCCGACGTCGACGGCGATCACCGGGTCGGCGCCGCGTTCGCGGAGCACCTGGGTGAAGCCGCCCGTCGACGCGCCCATGTCGAGCGTCACGCGCCCGTCGACGGAGACCCCGAACGCATCGAGCCCCGCGATGAGTTTGTGTGCCGCGCGACTGACGTAGTGGTCGGATGCCGCCACCTCGATCGGGTCGGTGTCCGCGACCTTCGCGGAGGGTTTCACGACCGGCCGTCCGCCGACGCAAACCAGACCCGCCTCGATCAGCTGGGCGGCGTGCGTGCGCGACCGAGCGAGGCCGCGCGCGGCGATCGCCGCGTCCAGGCGCATGCTCACGCGTAGCGGTCGCTGCTGCCGGAATCGAGCCGGCGCGCGAGATCGTCGTGCAAGGCCGCATAGGCGACGGCGCGCTCGGACAGCGGCCGGCCCTCGATCACATCGAGGGCCGACAGCAGGTCTTCGTGGCGAGCGTCGGGGTCAGAGGCATCCATCGACATGCGTCAAAGATACGCGGTCCACCCGCTTGCGGGGCGTTGTCACGGCCGGTGGAAAGGATCCGCGTACAGCCGCTCGGGCACACGGAATCCGTAGATCGCGCGACCGGTCGCCCAGATCGCCGCGGCGCCTGCACGCACGAGGTCGATGGGCCGATCACCCTCCGAGACGATAGTGACCTCCGGACCATCGATGCGAACGGCAGCGGTCCCCACGGTCGTCACGCCGCCGCGCACGACGGTCTCGGGGTACTCCTCGTCAAGATCCCGAAGGTCTCCCAGAATGTATGTCGGACGTGAGGAATCGGGCGCGGCCAGCACATGCTTGGGCCGGTCGATGCCGGTCAGGACGAGCGCCGAGTCGATCCCGGCGGCCTGCGCTCCGGCGATGTCGGTGTCGAGACGGTCGCCCAGGAACAGCGGGTGACGCGCTCCGAATCGGGCGACCGCTTCCTCGAAGATCGCACGCTCCGGCTTGCCCGCCACGACGGCCAGCCGCCCCACCGCCGTGTGGACAGCCGAGACCAACGTTCCGTTTCCCGGCGCGATCCCACGTGCCTGTGGAATCGTCCAGTCGGTGTTCGTGGCGATCCAAGGGATGCCGCCGTCGTCCTCCGGTGTCGCCAGCGCGTACGCGGCCTCAGCGAGATGCTCCCATCCGACGTGGGGGGCGAAACCCTGAACGACCGCGGACGGCGCGTCGTCGGCGCTGCGCGTGACGACGTAGCCGGCCTTTTCGAGTTCGTCGACGAGTCCATCCCCACCCACCACGAGGATCGTTGCGGGTGGCCGCACCCGCTCGCGCAGCAATCGCACCGCCGCTTGCGGACTGGTGACGATGTCGCTCGGTCGCGTGGAGCCGAGACCCAGTGATCGTAGGTGCTCCGCGACGGCGACGTCAGTGCGCGACGCATTGTTCGTGATGTAGCCGAGCCGTCGGCCCGCACCGGCACGATTGAGACTGTCGACTGCGTGCGGCACGGCACAGGCTCCCGCATAGACGACGCCGTCGAGATCCGCAAAGACGGCGTCGACGTCATCGAGCGGCGTACGCCCGACCCGTCGACCGAAAAGTGCCATCAGGCCGGATCCTCGGCGATCCCCACCTCACCCGGCATCTCCTCCACCTCGTCGACGACCAGAAATTCACGGTCGGCGTCCACCGCGTCCAATGCGTCTTCAGCAACCTCTGCACGATGCTGCCATTCGGCCGCCTCGTCGGTGCGACCGAGTTCCTCGAGCACAGCGGCCCGAGCGGCGAAAAGACCCGGACTCCAGCTGAACGCCCGGTGGGGATCGAGCTCCGGGATGTCAAGCTCCTGTAAAGCTCGTTCGTTCTCACCGAGATCGAGGCGAGCGCCCGACATAGCGATCGCGAGCTCGACCCGGACTTCGACCGGCAGTTGAGACCGGTCGACGGCGCGACCCACCTCGAGTGCTCGATCGGGTCGTCCGACACCACGCTCGCTGTCGACCAGGAGAGCGATCTGGTCGTCACGGCCCGAGATCCGACGAAAAGTACGCAGCTCCCGCACCGCGAGCGCAAAGTTGCGCGTCGCATACGCCGTGATCGCAACCGTTTCGCGGACGACCGCAATGCGCCCCGCGCTGCGCGAAGCGGCAAGGGCGTGCTCGTGCGCAAGCCCGGGATCGTCGTCAATCAGCCGCGCGGCCATCGCCAAGTGTCGCGCAACCTGCTCAGCATTCTCTTTACTCAGCGTCTTCAGCTCATTCCGAGCGGGCCCATTCAGGTCCTGAGGAGAGACGTCGTCAGGCAGCGGCGGTCCCGCCGGCACGGTCCGGCGCTCGGAATCCTGCGGGGGACGAGCGGTCCGATGTCCGCCGTCTCGGCCCGCAGAGAAACCCCGCTGATTCGTGCCGGACGCGTAAGACTTGCGCTCACCATCACGCGGCGGAACCGATCTGCGCTCACCGCCCCGCGGTTGTGCGGACGTATCGCCATCCCGCTTGACGTACGGCCGACCCTCCCCAGACCGAGGTGCGCGAGAGCGCGAGCCCGCCGGCGAATATCGCGGCTTGCCCCCGGCACGGGGTCGCTCGTCTTCGTCCATCACAGCATCCTTCCAGGTGCGGGTTAACGAGAAAAGGCCACCCAGCGTTGGGTGGCCTTTTCACGAAGGAAGTCCGGCGGTGTCCTACTCTCCCACAGGGTCCCCCCTGCAGTACCATCGGCGCTGTGAGGCTTAGCTTCCGGGTTCGGAATGTAACCGGGCGTTTCCCTCACGCTATGGCCGCCGAAACACTATTGATGTTTCAATCTGCACAACAAAGTCATTGTCATGCGGTTCTCGACCGTACATCGAGAACCACTCAGTGGACGCAAGCACCAAAAAACGGTGTGTTATCAAGTCATCGGCTTATTAGTACCAGTCAGCTGCACGTGTTGCCACGCTTACACATCTGGCCTATCAACCCAGTAATCTGGCTGGGAGCCTCTCGCCCGAAGGCATGGAAATCTCATCTTGAGGCCGGCTTCCCGCTTAGATGCTTTCAGCGGTTATCCATCCCGAACGTAGCTAATCAGCGGTGCTCCTGGCGGAACAACTGACACACCAGAGGTTCGTCCAACCCGGTCCTCTCGTACTAGGGTCAGATCCTCTCAAATTTCCTGCGCGCGCAGCGGATAGGGACCGAACTGTCTCACGACGTTCTAAACCCAGCTCGCGTACCGCTTTAATGGGCGAACAGCCCAACCCTTGGGACCTACTCCAGCCCCAGGATGCGACGAGCCGACATCGAGGTGCCAAACCATGCCGTCGATATGGACTCTTGGGCAAGATCAGCCTGTTATCCCCGGGGTACCTTTTATCCGTTGAGCGACGGCGCTTCCACAAGCCACCGCCGGATCACTAGTCCCGACTTTCGTCCCTGCTCGACCTGTCAGTCTCACAGTCAAGCTCCCTTGTGCACTTACACTCGCCACCTGATTGCCAACCAGGTTGAGGGAACCTTTGGGCGCCTCCGTTACTTTTTGGGAGGCAACCGCCCCAGTTAAACTACCCACCA
>NZ_WOYQ01000044.1 GCF_011620665.1 Microbacterium sp. | reverse complement strand
TCCACCTCTTGCACGAGCGGCGGGCGAGGGCCGACGAGCGACATGCTGCCGCCGAAGACGTTGAACAGCTGAGGCAGCTCGTCGAGGCTGAAGCGACGGATGAAGCTGCCCACGCGGGTGATACGCGGGTCGTCTTTCAGCTTGAACAAGACGTCGTTGCCGGCATCCCGAGCTTGATCGCGCAGCGCCTGCAGGCGTTCTTCGGCGTCGATCACCATCGAGCGGAACTTGAGCATGGTGAACGTCTCACCACCCAGACCGACGCGCGTCTGGCGGAACAGAATCGGCCCGGGGGAGTCGAGGCGCACCATCAGCGCGACCAGCAGCAGAATCGGTGAGAGCAGGGCGATACCGATGCCGGTGAGCACGAGGTCGACGGTGCGCTTCACGATGCCCTGACCGAGGGTGAACCGTGGAGTCTCGACGTGAATCAACGGCAGACCCGCGACGGGCCGGGTCATCAGGCGCGGGCCGGCGATGTCGACGATGCTCGGCGCCAGTACGAGATGCTCTCGGCCTGGCTGCAGGCCCCAGCTGATCTGCTTGACCTTGTCGGCGGGCAGATCGTCGGTGCTGGTGACCGCCACCGTGTCGGCACCGCACGCCCTCATGGCCTGCTCGACGGCGTCGATGCTGCCCATGATCGGAATCTCGGTGCCGTCGATCGTGTCGGCGACGCGACCCGAGGGCACACACGCACCGACCACGTGATAGCCGGCGCTCGAGTTGCGGCCCAGCTCGCGGGCGATCGTGGCGACCGACTGTTCAGAGCCGACCAGCAGCACCCGGGCGACCCACTCGCCGTTCGCCCGCTTGGTGATGAGCCACTGGCGCCACAGCCAGCGGCTGAGGCACAGCACGGCCAACCCGAGCGGGAAGGCGATCAGCAGATAGCCGCGCGCGACATCGACGCGAAAGAGGAACGCGAGAATCGCGATGCCGCCGAACAGGCGCGTGCTGAGTCCGACGATGCGCTTGTACTCGGTGGTGCCGGCGCCGATCACGCGGTAGCCGCGGGTGTCGAAGGTCGCCAGGAGCAGCATCCACACCACGACCAGTCCCGCGGAGAAGACCCAATAGCTGATGGTGCTCAGACGCGAGTCTTCACGGATCGACAGTTCTGCACTGCCCAGACCGAACCACACCAGCTGGGTGCCGAATACCGCCCAGACGAGCACGATCAGATCAGAGATTGCGACCAGTCCGGCATACTGCCGACGCCAGTCGAAGGTGCGAGAGCTCGTCGTCTTTGCCGAGACCGCAGGGCGAGAAATCGCTCCGGCCGTCAATGGACATCCTCCTCGTGTGAACCCTCGGCTCACACCGTTGGAGCATCGGGGGATCTCGGCTCCCTTGCGTTCACCCTTGCACAGATGTGTGACGGCTGTGTGAACGGAGGGTCGCCGTTTGTAACCGTTGAGCGGCGCCACTCACCCGACGCGGGTCAGCGTTTCGCCCGCCCAGAGAACGACGCCCCCGCGCGGGTCTGCTGCGAGAACCGCCGGGGCGGCAGGGTCGACCCCGGCCAGGCAGGTGGTCTGCAAGGCGCTCGGGTCGGCCACCGCAGTGGTGCTGACGGCGGTGCCCTCGCAGTCGACGCTTGCCCGTGCCAGCGTCAGCATGCCGCCAGCGACATGCGCGGCGCGGGTGGGGGTCGCCGGCACCTCGACCCACTCCGGTCCTAAATCGGCCGACCACGCGAACGGCTTGGTGCCGCACACCAAAGCGGCCGTCGTGCCGTCGACAGAGAGCGAGCTGGGGCCGCCGCACGGGGCGGGGGGCGCACCGGCCGCGCTCACCAGGACGGCGTCGCTGGTCGGCTCCACATAGCTTGCGCCGTCGAGTGCCTCGGGGTAAGGATCCCAGAACTGGCCCTGCGTATAGGTGCGCAGGCCCTGCACCGCGCACTCCGGGCCGATCGCCGCGATCAACTCGGCCTCGCCGGGCTCGAACGGCAGCAGCCCGGCGACCTGGGTGATGCCCAGGTACCGCGGGGTCACGTCGCTCCAGGTGCCGCCGCCGTCACTCGATCGCTCGACCAGCGGTGGCTCGCCCGTCGGGCACGAGCCGGCGACCGCGCGCCAGAGGGTGCCGACGCCGTCGACCATGAGGAACCGCTCCTGGGGGCGGGGGACGAGCGGGAGTGTCGGGGCAAGGGGCGGCGCCTCGACAGGCTCGGCGACCGGCTGGGTGGGCGCGGCAGTCGGATGGGTGGGCTGGGCGAGCGGATGGGTGGGCCCGGCGGTCGGGTGAGGGGAGGCCGAGAGCAGAGAGTCGGGGCGGGCGTGGGTGACCGCGGCGACCGTCAACGCGACCGCCCCGATCGCGAGAATCGCGACCAGGGTGATCGCCCAGGGCGGGTTCGAGGAGCCGCCGCGCGCGCGACTTCGACGACCTCGACTTTGACGACAAGGTGCCCTCCAGTGGGTGTCCGGATCCAGGATGGAGCGGGAATGGAGCGGGGTGGTGCGTGTCGCGCCGGATCTCACCGGTCGAGACCTACTCGGTGGGAGTGTGCTGCGGCTCGGGCGAGGTCGAGCGGGTGCGGCCCAGAGCGTCGGAGCGCGTGTTCGCCATCGAGGCCGAGGCACGCGCCGCGACCGTGGCCGCCTCGTGCTGGGCCCGGCGGGCCTTGCGGCCCCGCGCGCGCTTCGCGTCGGGTTTCTGCATGTAGCCGTAGCCGTAGCCGGAGCCATACCCGTAGCCGTAGCCATACGAGTCGGGTCCCTTGGTGGGGGTCATCGTCATGACGACACCGGCTACGCGTGCGCCGACGGTGTCGAGTGCCTCGATCGTGCCGTGCAGCTGGTGCGTCGTCGTGCGGCCGGTCGAGACGATCACGATCGCGCCGCTGGTCTGCTTCGCCAGGATTGCGGCATCCGTCACAAGGAGCAGCGGCGGGGCATCGCAGATGACGATGTCGAAGGCCTTCTCGAGGTCGCCGAGCAGAATCTGCATCTGGTGCGACCCGAGCAACTCGCTCGGGTTCGGGGGGATGCGCCCCGCGGGCATGACGTACATGCTGCTGTCGCCCCACGCCTGCATCACGTCTTCGATCTTCGCGCGGCCGATGAGAACGTCGGTGAGGCCGGCGCCGCCCTCGATGCCGAGGTACTCGGCCACTTTGGGCTTACGCAGGTCCGTGTCGAGCAGTGCCACGTTCTTGCCGGCATCCGCGAGGGCGAGCGACAGGTTGAGCGCCGTCGTCGACTTGCCCTCGGCGGGCAGGCTGCTCGTGATGACGAAGCTGTGGCCGCCGTCCATGTCGAGGAACTGCAGGTTCGTGCGCAGCGCCCGAAACGCCTCGCTGCGCGGGCTGAGGGGGTCGTCGTGCACGATGAGCGCGCGATCCTTCGCGCGCGGGTCGAACGGAATCGCACCGATGAGCGGGCGGTCGGTGACCGAGGCGATGTCGCGCTGCGTACGCACGCGGGTGTCGAGCACCTCGCGCAGCACGGAGATGCCGATGCCGAGCGCGAGGCCGATGAGCGCGCCGAGCGCGAGGTTCAGCGGCACGTTCGGGCTGACCGGCGCGGTGCCGGTCTGGGCGTCTTTCACCGAGGTGAGGCGCACCGGGCTGACGTCGCTGCCCGTGGGCATCTCGATCTGCTCGACGGTCTTGGTGAGACTCCGGCTCAGTGCGTTGGCGATGTCGGCGGCCAGCACAGGGTCGGCATCCGTCACTTGGATCGCGATGATCGTGGTGTTGAGCGCGCTGGATGCCGTGACCTGCTCGGCCAGTTCGCTCGGCGTCATGTCGAGGTTGAGCTCTTCGATCGCCGGAGCCATCACGATGGGCGTCGTGACGAGGTTCGTATACGTGGTCACGCGCGCCTGGGTGAAGGTCGAACCCTGCTGCAGTTCGCCGATCGTGCCGCCGCCCTGCGTGGAGACGAACACCTGGCTCTCTGCGGAGTATAGCGGGGTGCGGGTCAGCGAGTACGCCGCCGCTGCCGCCACGCCGACGAGGGCGGCGGCTACGATGATTAGCCAGCTCTTTCGAAGCACTCGAATGTAATCGCTGAGTTCCATGGGGGCCTTTCGAGGGTGCGGCATGGGCATCAAACACCATTGTCTGCCCCCATCGTGCCATGACCGTATTTCGGGCGGTTTCGAATGCCCGGCCGGGAGGTGGACTCCGGGACTGCGATCAGTGCCCGGGCCGGGCGAGTTCGACGATGCGGGCGACCACATCGACCGCGGGAACCAGCTGGCTCGCCGAGAGCTGGTAAGTGTTCCATGACCGCCCGAACGGGTCGATCACGTCGTCGTCAGCGGCATCGTGCGGGGGGATCACGCGACCGCGCAGACTCGACAGATGACGCAGAATGCCGCGCAGTCGAGTGCCCGCATCAGACCCCTGCGCGGCCGCCTCGAGGTCACTCGTCTGGGCCGCCTGCGCCAGGCGCTCGAACTCACGCAGGGTGAACGTCACCTGAACCTTCGAGGGAACGAGTTCGACGATCGCACGGCGGTGCTCACGGGCCATGCCGAGGATGAGGTCAGGCGCCTTCAGCATCCGCTCGGTGAGATAGCGAGCCCGGTGCTCGTCGGCATCGCCCGCCAGCGCGCCGTGCATATCGACGAGGCGCTTCGCGTCGGGCGTCATCGCCGGCGGACGCCCCCGCGTGCCGGCGCTCTCGACCGACACCGGGTAGTCGGCCAAGCGCGCTCGCAGCAGCAGCTCCGCAAGCGGGGACCGGCACACGTTGCCGGTGCAGACGGCGAAGATCTCGATCATGAACCTGGCGTGGTGAGGGAGGGCAGGGATCACGCGAAGCGGTGGTTGCTTCACGATTCTAGAGTCGCGATCCGCGTGCGAGGTGAAGCGCCTGTTTCGAGCTGGTGACACGCGGTGTGAGCCCGGCGGGAGCTCAGCCCTTGGTCGAGCCGAAGAGCGCGTCGCACAACGGGTAAATCGTGACCGGAGTGTCGTGCGCGGTGGGCGTGTGCCGCAAGTAGAGCGGGCCGAGCTGGCCTTCGGGAAAGGCCACCGTGGACGCGACGGTGACGGTCTCGTCCTTCGCGACGAACACCGTCTTGCTGACTGCGGTGCTGCCCTTCTCCGTACCGGTGCGCTCCCAGGCTGACACCTCACCGACCGCCGGAACAGTGCTCACGATGCTCGCCCCGGGCGGGGCGAAGGTGAGCACGTCGAGCATCATCGTCGTGCGCGGGATGCCGTAGCCGCCGTTGCGGTAGCCCAGCGTGTACGGACTCTGGATGTCGTCGGTGATCCCGTTGTGAAGAGTCATCGTCGTCGTCAGCGTGCGCGCGCCGGCGTCGCAGGTGGCCGTGATCGTCGAGGTGAGGTGATACTCCAGCTTGCTCACAGACGAATCGTTCAGGTACATGCCGACCTGAGTCTGTGTGGCCAGGTCTGGTGGCAGTGCGCCGTCGACGCCGAGTTCGGTCGAGAGAGCCTGCGCCGCGGGATCGACGAAAGCGAGGTACACCCGCTGCTCTTTGGCGGACTGCTCGAGCGCGGCGAGCATTGCCATCGGATCCCACTGGGCCGAGGTGAGGTGGTTGAACACGCTCTTGGAAACGTCGGCGAAGAAGGCGTCGGACTCGGCCCCGTTCGGGTAGCGCTCGTAGGCGTCGCTGAGCACGAGCTTGACCGCATTCTCGGCGGTCACCTGCTCGCCGTTGCTCAGCGTGGACGGGCCGGCGACGGCGAGCATGTGCGAGAGCACCGTCGGGTCGATCGAGATGACTCCGTCGAAATGCGCACCCGAGGTGGCGGCCCATACGTCTTGGAACAGCTGGGCGGTCGTCGGAAAGTCGGGACTCATCGTGTAGTCCTGCGAATAGCGGGTGAACCCCGACAGGTACAGGTTCGTCGTCTCTTCGGGGATGGCGGTGTAGACATTGCCTGCGGCACCGGCGTCGTAGAAGGTCTGGGAGCTCGCTTGGCCGGCGTACCCGAGTGCGCCATCCGTCATCGTGAGGATCATGCTCGCCGCGGGATTGCCGCCGGTCGCGCGGATCTCGGCGTTGTTCTGGAAGATCACCAGGTAGGTCTTGGTGCCATTTGAGCCCGCCATGTCGAGAAGCGTGGGCATGTACCGGTTCATGACGTCGAGAGTGGGAGCGGCCTGCTGAATGATCGAGAGGATGTCGTCGATCGGCTCGACCACTTCGGGCAGCAGCTCGGTGCGGTCGATCGGCGCGACCTCGGCCTCGGCCGCGGTGAACGCGGCCGAGATCTCAGGGATTGCGCCCTGAGCCTGGCGGAACGGCTCGAGATTGATGCCGCCACCCTCAACGGTGATCTTGTCGAAATCGATCGCCGCCATGACCTGCGTCCCCGGAGGAAGCGCCTGCTTCACAAGGATGTCGACCGCCCGCGTCACACGCTGCACCGCGTCGACGTTCTGGCCCACGAACGGGACTCGTGCGGCGATATGCCAGAGCGGGCCCTCCACTATGGCGGCGGCATCCGCGACGTCTGTCGTGATCCTGTCTGCGGTCGCCGCAATCGCTGCGTCGTCGCCGGTGGCGAGCTGCGTGCTGAGCGTCGAGAGCTCGTACTTGGCTTCGTTAAGCGACCTTCGCGCATCGTTCACATCAGACATGAAGATGAGTCCGACGACTGCCGCCCCGGCGGCGAGCGCTATCAGCGCAACGGTCAGGCTGCCGAAGAGCACCCAGGGCCACTTGCGGCGCCAGCGCTTCTCGGGCCGCGCGTCTGCGTGATCGTCCTCTGGGCGCATTCGCACAGCATAAGCGAGCGATGTTTCGAGTTTGATCCGAAAGAGGTGGACCTGAAGGTGGGTCGGGCGCTAGGTTCGACGCAAGCGCGGCGCCGCGCGGCAAGGTCCCCGGTCGGGCGCGTCCCATTGAGCGAGCACCCCGAACCGTCCGGGGGCCTCTTCTGGTGGTGCTTCCTCCCCACGACTGCTCGCCGGGAAATTGTTCCCCATCTTGTTCGCGGCGGGTCGCGGCGTTGATGGACGCTGGAATCGTGGAGCCATCAAGAGCATTATTGAAAGGGTGGACCTCGTGAACGAACCGCAGG
>NZ_WOYQ01000076.1:61299-106177 GCF_011620665.1 Microbacterium sp. | reverse complement strand
CCCTAAAGATCTCGCGACCCCTAAAGATCTCGCGACCTCGGAGAAGCCCGCACTCCTACCGTGTCTGAGATTGAGGAGGTCCCGATCCGCGGGCACGGCAAAAGAATGCAGACTTCAACTGCTCTCCCAGTGTACGTCATGCCTCAGCGGCAAGCGAACCCGCCCGGGCGCGTCAGTACTGCTGCACTCCGTACCGATCGGGCTCCTCGCCGCGGCGCACATCGCGCCCCGAGACGGATGCCGCGACGATCCGCACGTAGTTGTACTTGAGCGTGGGGATCCACGGTTTCAGCGGCAACCGGTCGGCCGCACTGACCTCGGCGGAAGTGTCGAGCTTCACCGCCGTGCCCCGGACGACGACACTCCAGGCGTCGACATCGGTGTAGTCATCCACCTCGAACAGCACCTCGCTGTTGATCGTGAGCTCGGTCAGCTTGCTGCCCTCAGCGGTGCGGAACACGAGGGATTCGCCGTCGACCGTGTAGTTGACCGGGAAGATGTCCAGCACGTCCCCGACCCGGGTGACCAGCCGCCCCAGCTCCTGCTCTCTCAACCGTTCCCAGCACTGGCGATCGGAGAGAAAAGTGACGGCATCCGCGTTCTCGTCCATGAGTCCATCATGGCCCGCTTCACGACTTCAGGACAGCCCCCGCGCCGAACGAGGATCGGCCGCAGGATCTCAGCCGGCGGTGCGGATGAGCTTCTTGTTGACGAACTCATCCGCGGCGAGCAGGCCCATCTCCCGGCCCGTGCCCGACCGCTTCACGCCGCCGAACGGAAGTTCGGGGCTGTCGGCGAGCACGAGGTTGACGTAGACCATGCCCGCTTCGATCCGGTCGGCCACGCGTGCGGCCTGATCGGGGTCGGTCGTGAAGACGTAGGACCCGAGACCGAACGGCGTTCCGTTCGCGATCGCGATCGCCGCATCCTCATCGGCCGCTCGATAGACGACGCCGACCGGCCCGAAGAACTCCTCACGGTACGCGTCCATCTCGGGCGTGACATCGGCCAGCACCGTGCCGCCGAAGAACGCACCCTCGCGGGTGCCGCCGGCCACGAGGGTCGCACCCTGCGCGACCGCGCGCGCGACCTGCTCCTGCAGGCGTTCGGCCGCCGCGAGCGACGAGAGCGCCCCGAGATCGGTTCCTTCGGCGAACGGATCGCCCACGGAGGCAGCGGTCATACCCGCGGTGAACTTCTCCAGGAAGTCGTCATAGAGCTCGTCGGCCACGATGAAGCGCTTGGCCGCGTTGCACGACTGACCGGTATTGTCCAGGCGAGCTTCGACCGCCGACGACACCGCCCCGTCGAGGTCGTCGGTGGACAGCAGGATGAAGGGGTCGGAGCCGCCGAGTTCGAGCACGACCTTCTTGAGGTTGCGACCGGCGATTTCGGCGACGGCCGCCCCCGCCCGCTCGGATCCGGTCAGCGAGACACCCTGCACGCGCGGGTCGGCGATGACATCGCCCGCCTGGTCGTTGGTCGCATAGACGTTGACGTACGCACCCGCGGGGAAACCGGCATCCAGGTGCAGCCGTTCGATCGCCGCCGAGGACTCCGGGCACTGCGGCGCATGCTTGAGCAGGATCGTGTTGCCCAGCAGCAGGTTCGGCGCGGCGAATCGAGCAACCTGGTAGTACGGGAAGTTCCACGGCATGATCCCGAGAAGCGGTCCGAGTGGCGCCTTGCGGATCACGGCGGTGCCGTCACCGAGGATGTCGATCGGCTGATCGGCCATGATCTTCTCGGCATTGTCGGCGTAGAACTCGGTGATGTCGGCCGCGAAATCGACCTCACCGAGCGCCGCGGCGAGGGGCTTTCCCATCTCGCGCACGATCGTGGCGGCGAGCGCCTGGCGCCGCTCCCGGTAGAGCTCGGCGACGCGGCGGATGAGCGCCGCCCGGTCCCAGACCGACGACATGCGCCCCCACGTGCGGTAGGCCGCCTCCGCGGCCGCGACGGCGCCCTGCACCTGCGCGTCGCTGAACGTGTCGTACGTGGCGAGGGTCTCGCCCGTGGCGGGATTGACGACGGCGTAGTCGCTCATGACTCTCCGATCTCGTCCCGCGTCAGGCGACGGGGATCAGGGTGTACTTGGTGGACAGGAATTCGTGGATGCCCTCGAGGCCGCCCTCGCGGCCGACCCCCGATTGCTTCACGCCACCGAACGGTGCGGCCGCATTCGAGACGACACCGACGTTGAGTCCCATCATCCCCGTCTCGAGGCGATCGATCATCCGGTGGCCGCGCGCGAGGTCCTGCGTGAAGACGTAGGACACCAGACCGTACTCCGTGTCGTTGGCCAGCCGTACGGCCTCGTCCTCGTCCTCGAAGGTCGCGATCGCGAGCACGGGGCCGAAGATCTCCTCGCGGAGGATCGCGCTGCCGGCGGCGACATCGGCAACGACCGTGGGCGCATAGAACGTGCCGGGACCCGCGATCGCGCGGCCGCCGGTGAGCAGGCGCGCGCCGCGATCGAGCGCATCCGTCACGAGCTCGTCGGCTTTCGCGACCGCCCTCTGGTCGATCAGAGGCCCGATCTGCACGGTCTCGTCCGTGCCGCGTCCGATCGTCATGGCCGACACCCGCTCGGTGATGCGCCGTGCGAACTCGTCCGCGATGGAGGTGTGCACGATGAAGCGGTTGGCGGCGGTGCATGCCTGTCCGATGTTGCGGAACTTCGCCGCCATCGCCCCGTCGACCGCTCTGTCGAGGTCGGCATCGCCGAAGACGACGAAGGGGGCGTTGCCACCCAGCTCCATCGACACCCGCAGCACGCCTTCCGCCGCCTGCGCGATGAGCTTCTTGCCGACCGGAGTCGAGCCCGTGAACGAGAGCTTGCGCAGCCGCGGATCTGCGATGATCGGGGCCGAAAGCTCGCCCGAGCGGGTCGTCGTGACGACATTGACGACACCGGCCGGCAAACCCGCATCCTGAAGCAGCTGAGCGAACAGCAGGGTCGTGAGCGGCGTGAGCTCGGGCGGCTTGATCACGACGGTGCACCCGGCCGCGAGCGCCGGGGCGATCTTGCGCGTGGCCATCGCGAGCGGGAAGTTCCAGGGCGTGATGAACAAGCACGGCCCGACCGGACGCTGCGAGACGACCACGCGCCCCGTGCCCTCCGGGTTGAGTCCGTACCGACCGGCGATGCGCACCGCTTCCTCACTGAACCAGCGCAGGAACTCACCGCCGTACGCGACCTCACCGCGCGCCTCTGCGAGCGGTTTGCCCATCTCGAGGGTCATCACGAGGGCGAGATCCTCCCGGCGCTGCTGCACCAGATCGAACGCCCGGCGGAGGATGTCGCTGCGCTCCCTCGGCGACGTCGCCGCCCACGCGTCCTGCGCCGCCACGGCGGCGTCGAGAGCGCGGATGCCGTCGTCCGCGCTCGCATCGGCGATCTCCGCGATGGCGAGACCGGTGGCCGGGTCGTAGACGGGAAAAGTCGCGCGCGACGCCGCATCCGTCCACCGCCCGTCGATCAGCAGCTGCGTGGGAAGCGAATCCCGCAGCGCGCGCTCGCTCTCCGCACTCATCGGCGCGCTCTCCGCACGCTCTCCGGGGCATCGATCGACAGGGTCTCGCCACGGAAGAACGCGGGACGCTTGATCGCCTGCCACACCATGATCGCGATGCCCACGACGATGATGAGCATGCCCAGGATGAACACGATGCCGATGCCGCCGATCTGCGACCCCGAGCCGTACGCCGGGTCCATCGAATCGATGAGCGTCGTGAAGAACAGCACCGCGAGGATCACGCCGCCCACGAGGGGGAACAAGAACGTGAAGAAGACGTTGCGCACCGAATCGAACCACTGCTTGCGGAAATACCAGACGCACGCGAACGCGGTCAGGCCGTAGTAGAAGCAGATCATCATGCCGAGCGTCAGAATCGTGTCCCACAGCGTGTCCTCGCTCACGATGCGCATGACGACATAGAACGCCGAGGCCACGACGGCCGACACGATCGTCGCGTACCCGGGGGTGAAGAAGCGCGGGCTCACCCTCGCGAATGCCGGTGGCAGCGCCCCGTAGTGCCCCATTGACAGGAGCGTGCGCGCCGGCCCCACGAACGTCGACTGCAGCGACGAGGCCGAGCTCGTGAGCACTGCCAGCGACACCAGGAAGGCGAGCGGGCCCAGCACCGGATCGGACAGGAAGAAGAAGACGTTCCCCTGGATGTCCTCGTTGCCCAGACCGAGCTCTCCCGTGCCGACGCCCGCGAACATGATCATCGCGACGGCGAGAAGCAAGTACAGCGACACGATCATGAGGACCGTCACGGTCGCCGCCCGGCCCGGCGTCTTCTCGGGGTCCTTTGTCTCCTCGTTCATCGTGAGCGTGACATCCCACCCCCAGAAGATGAAGATCGACAGGGAAAGGCCGGCCGCGAACGCGCTGAACGAGCTGACGGCGAACGGATTGAACCAGTTGAGGTCGAACGGCATGAAGTCGAATCCCCCGCCGCTGGTGGCCTGGACGATCGCGGCGACGGCGAAGATCAGCAGCACCGCCACCTGGAAGGTCACCAGGACGTACTGCAGCTTCTGGGTCGTCTGCATGTCACGATACGAGACGAGGGTCGCGGCAAGCATGAACAGCAGACACACCGTGATGTTGATCCAAGTCTCAGCCGCCATCCCCGCGATGTCGGGATTGCCGGTGATCTGCGAGATCAGCAGGAAGAGGAAGTCGACGGCGACACCGGCGAGATTGGACAGGACGAGGATCGTCGCCACGATCAGCCCCCACCCGGCCATCCAGCCGATCCAGGGCCCGAAAGCCCGGCTCGCCCAGGTGAAGGACGTGCCGGCATCCGGCATCCGGTTGTTGAGCTCGCGGTAGCCGAAGGCCACCAGGAGCATCGGGATGAAGCCGACGAGGATGATCGCCGGGATCTGTGCGCCGACGACCGACGCCGTCGGGCCGATGGCCGCCGTGAACGTGTACGCGGGCGCGATGCACGAGATCCCGATGACGACGGCGCCGAGAAGGCCGATGGTTCCGGCGCTCAGGCCCTTGCTGGACAGTCCCCCCTTGCCGTCCTGGTCGGTGGTGCCGGAGACGAGCGGTGCTGCTTCGGGTGCACTCATCGCTGTGGTCCTTCCTGGGTGCTGCCGTCCGCGTGGGTGCGGGGAACGACGATGACGGGGACGGGAACTTCGTGGAGCATCTTCGCCGCGGTGGAGCCGAGGAAGAGGCGCCGCGGCTGCGCCAGTCGGCTGGATCCGGCCAGGAGCACCTCACCGGGCTGCCAGTCGAGGTGGGCGACGGCATCCTCGATGCTCTCGCCGTCGGCGACCACGACGTCCGACACCAAGCCTTCCGGCAGGGTCGTCTGCGCGGCCGCGAGGACCTCGCCGGCTTCGGTCGTCCCGGCGATGCGGATCGCACCGGTGTCGGCCGTCGGCGGCAGGTCGACGGTCAGCAGCGACAGCAGTCGCACCGACGCTCCGGTGGATGCCGCGAGAGCCGCCGCATCCTCCATCAGCGCGTCGGCACCCGGCCGCGTGCCGACGGCGACGGTCAGGCGGGTCACGCCGGTTTCGGCGGCGATCTTGCGGGCGCCGCGAGGCACGAGCACCACGGGCACGTCCGAGGAGTGCAGCAGTTCCGTCGTCGTCGTCCCCAGCCGGTGGCGCCCGCGCGAGCCGCCATCGGCAGCGCCGACGACGATGTGCGAGGCGCCCAGCTCATCGGCCAGAGAGATCAGGCCCTCGGCGAAGGATTCCGCCGTACGCACGTGCGCGTGAGCGACGACATCCGCTGGGGTCTCGTCGATCGCGGCGGCGATCCACTGCTGCGCCTGTTCGCGCAGCAGCCGGTCATAGCCGGCATCCGGCGGTGTGATGACGCTGCGGCTGTCGGCAGGAAGGATGATCGCGACGTCGAGGACCGATCCCGTCGCGATGGCGAGGCGCGCGGCGAAGGCCACGGCATCCCGTCCGGTCTTGGTTGCCGTGTAGCCGACGACGATGTGCGCGGTCATGTGCGGTTCTCCTCCAGGATCTGCTGTGCGGCCAGGCGGCCCATGCGGATGGCGCCGTCCACGTGCTGGTAGCCGGCACCGGCGAGGTCGCTGCAGGCGAAGCGGATGGGTCCGACGGGCGTGCGCAGTTCTGAGCCGTACCGGTGCAGGCCGCCGAGGTCGAAGCTCGCGGCGTACGCGCCGCGAGTCCACTCCTCCGCGCCCCAGTCGCTCTCGTAGTAGACGATCGGGTTCATGGCCTCGGGCCCGTAGTAGTGCGACAGGGACTCGAGGATCCGCTCCTTGCGCTCATCGGCTGTGAGGCGGAAGACGTCGTCGGCGTGCTGATCGGAGACGAAGCCGACGAGGGTGCCGCGTTCGTCGGCGTGGTTGGTGTTGTCGTAGGCCTCGTGCGACAGCTCGTACGGGCTGAATGCTGTGCCGGACAGTCCCTTGTCGCGCCAGAAAGGACGGTCGTAGACCGCGTGGACCTTGATGACGAAGCCCATCGAGAGGTGCTGGTGCATCTGGTGCTGGAGGCGCGGGAGCGGCGGCATGAACGAGATCCGGCTGTAGAGCACGGGCGCCACCGCGAGCACGGCTTGACGCGCGCGAACCGTGACGCCGTCGGCGATCGCCGACACTCCCTGGTCGGACCACACGAGTGCGCGGACCGGCCGGCCGAGGAGCACGTCGCCGCCGAGGCGTTCAGCCAGCAGGATGGGGACCTGCTGCAATCCGCCCACGACACGCTTGTCGAGGATGAAATCCGCATCGACCAGGTGACTGTAGCTGCCGGCCGAAGCCGCCATCAGCAGCGACTGCAGCAGCGAGAAGCTGTGCGTCGGCTTGGTCAGCATCGCCGATCCGGTGGCGAACGCCAGATTGCGCACGGCTTCATCGTCGTCGGTCTGCGCACGCAGCCACGCGTCCCAAGAGATGCTGTCCCACTCGGCTGCCCGGTCGTGCGCCCAGGGCCGATCCGGGTCGATCTCGGCGACCATGGCATCAAGGCGCTCCGTGATCTCGGCGATGACCTTCTCGGTCTCGGGCGCGACCGGGAAGACGTCGCCCGTGAAGCGCGTGACCGTGCCGTCCGGGCCGACGTACACGGAGGCACCCTCACGGTAACGGCTGAAGGTCTCGAGCCCGAGTTCGACGACGGTCTCCTGCAGCGCCTCCTGGTCGGGACTGATCCACTGACCGCCGATCTCGAGCATCGCACCGTCGATCACATCGGTCCACAGCCGGCCGCCGACGCGGTCGCGCGCTTCCAGCACGGCGACCGACAGTCCGGCCTTCTTCAGTTCGTGGGCGGCTGTGAGGCCGGCAGCCCCCGCTCCGATGATGACGACGTCACGGGTGATCTCGGTCATACGGCGATTCCTGTTCTCTCGGGGTCGACTGCGCTGGTTGCTGTCGAGTGCGCCGGGCGGTGGATGCTTGCGAGCAGCGCGGTCGGCACGAACCGGCGCACTCGGTGGTGATCAGGCTGCCGCGAGCGCGGCGGCCACGACATCCAGGCCCTCGTGGAGCAGGTCGTCGCCGATCGACAGAGGCGGCAGGAACCGGATGACGTTGCCGTAGGTGCCGCACGTCAGGACGATGACTCCCTGCGCGATCGAGGCCTTGGCCACGGCCGCTGTCAGCGCGGCATCCGGTGCCTTCGTGGCGGGGTCGACGAACTCGGCGGCGATCATCGCACCGTACCCGCGCACCTCGCCGATCCGCGGATCATCGGCCTGCAGCGATTCGAGCCGTGCGCGCAGAATCTGGCCGATGTCTCGGGCGCGTTCGAGGAGTCCGTCCTCCTCGAAGACCTCGATCGAGGCGAGTGCGGCCGCGCACGCCACGGGGTTGCCGCCGTACGTTCCGCCCAGCCCCCCGCTGTGGGATGCGTCCATGATCTCGGCGCGGCCCGTCACGGCCGCCAGCGGCATGCCGCCCGCGATCCCCTTGGCCGTCGCGACGAGATCGGGAACGATGCCGAACAGTTCGCTCGCGAACATCGCCCCCGTGCGCGCGAACCCGGACTGCACCTCGTCGGCGATGAAGACGACGCCGTTCATACGGCACCACTCCACGATCGCCGGAAGGAATCCCTCGGCCGGGACGATGAATCCGCCCTCGCCCTGGATGGGTTCGATGATGACGGCGGCGAGGCTCTCGGCGCCGATCTGCTTCTCCATGAGCGAGATGGCGCGTGCGGCCGCTTCCGCGCCCGACAATCCGTCGCGGTACGGGTACGACATCGGCGCACGGTAGATCTCGCCGGCGAACGGTCCGAACCCGCTCTTGTACGGCATCGCCTTGGCGGTGAGCCCCATCGTGAGGTTCGTACGGCCGTGGTAGGCGTGGTCGAACGCGACGACGGCCTGACGGCCCGTCGCCTTGCGCGCGATCTTGACGGCGTTCTCGACCGCTTCGGCGCCCGAGTTGAACAGCGCCGACTTCTTCGCGTGATCGCCGGGGGTCAGCCGATTCAGCGCCTCGGCGACGGCGACATAGTCCTCGTACGGCGAGATCATGAAACAGGTGTGGGTGAACTTCGCCGCCTGGGCCGCGATCGCGGCGGCGACCCTCGGGTGCGCATTGCCGACCGTCGTGACGGCGATCCCCGAGCCCAGATCGATGAGCGAGTTGCCGTCGGCATCGATCACAACCCCACCCCCGGCCGCGACGGCGTGGATGGGCACCGTGTGACCGACGCCGGCGGCGACGGCGGCCGCTTTGCGGGCCAGGAGTTCCTGCGATCGCGGGCCGGGCAGCGCCGTCACCAGACGGCGCTCCTGCGGGAGGGTCGGGCCGCCGAGCGGGTCGGTCGCGGTCACGGTGGAGTCGATGAGGCTCATGCGGGCGAGCGTAGGGCGCGGATGCGGGCGGCCGCACCGGCCGATGTGTACATTGTTGAAAGGATGCTATACACGGCGTCTATCAGCCACGGAGGCGCGGATGAGCGAAGACCCTCAGCCCACTCTGCGTGCGCTGCTCGAGCGTCGCGATCTTCGCCTGCGCCTGGAATCCGCGGAGGACACGCTGCTTCCGGGTGCGCTGGACGCACCGCTGCGCTGGGTGCACAGCACCGACCTCGCCGATCCGACGCCGTTTCTCACCGACGACCTGCTGCTGCTGACGACCGGCACCCAGTTCGGACCCGACGCCGGAGACGACGAATACCACGCGTACATCGCGCGCCTGCACGCCCGGGGAGTTCACGGCCTGGGGTTCGGCACCGAGGTGGCGCGCGACGGCATCCCCCCGGCGCTCGCCGGCGCTTGCCGCGATGCACGGATGCCGCTGTTCGAGGTGCCCTACCGGACGCCGTTCATCGCCCTCGCCCGCGCGAACGCCGAGGCGGTCGCCGCGCAGGCCTACGCGCGCCGGACCTGGGCGTTGGCCGCGCAGCGCGCGATCTCGCTCGCGGCGCTGCGGCCCGACGGACTCGGCGCGACGGTCGCCGAGCTGGGACGCCAGCTCGAGGCGTGGACCGGCTTGTTCGATGCGACGGGGGCGCTCGTGCGCGAGCACCCGTCGGGCGCGCTCGATCCCGCCGCGCGGGCGGAAGTGGCCGAGGAGGTCGGCGCGCTGTTGCGGCGCGGGGCGCGTGCCGGATCGAGCATCGAGATCGACGGCGAGCGCTTCACACTGCAGACGCTCGGCCGCGGGGGACATCTCCGCGGCGCTGTCGTCATCGCCGGCGGTGAGCTCGACCTCGAGGGTCGCGGCGTCGTGACCTCGGTCATCGCGATGGCGGGTCTCGCGCTCGAGCAGAACGTCGGCCTCAACCGCGCTCGGGGCGTCTTGCGCGCGGGCCTCGTTCACAGCCTCCTGACCGACGATCCGAGCCTCGCCCGTCGTGTCGCCCGCGAGCTGTGGGGCGCGCTGCCGGCGGCCCCCGTCCTTGTGGCCGTCGCCGAGGTCGCACCGGCCCGTGAGGATGCCGCCGCCGATTGGCTCGAACTGCGCGCGACCGATCGCTCGATCTTCCACGGGCGCGGGCCCGAGGGCCTGGTCGTCGCCGTCGCGACGAGCGATCACGACCTGCTCGATGAGTTCGCGACCCTCTTCGACGCGACGGTCGGCGTCTCGCAACCGTGCGCCTACACCTCGTTCGCGCTCGCGCACGCGCAAGCCGTCACGGCGCACAGCCGCCACGGCGCGGCCGGTCGCCTATCGCGCTTCGACGATCTCGCCGGCGAAGGCGTGCTCGCCCAGCTGGCCGGCACCGAGGCCCGCGCCGTCGCCGCTGCGCGCCTCGCACCGCTGCGCACGCACGACGAGTCGCGCGGCACGGCCCTCCTGCGAACCGTGCGGGTGTGGCTCGAGCACGATGCGCGAATCGATGCCACCGCGCAGAGCCTCGGCATCCATCGCCACACCGTGCGGGCCCGCATCGCGCACGCGCAGACGCTGCTGAACGTCGACCTGTCGACGTTTCCCGCCCGCGCCGAGCTCTGGGCGGCTCTGGTGGCGACCGGCTGATGCGCCCCGGGCCAGCCAGAGCCCGAGCCCAGAGCCCGAGCCCAGAGCCGGCGTCAGGATGCCGGGGAGTGTGCGTCCAGGAATTCGTAGAGGTCGGTCGTGTCCACGCCGGGGAACGCACCGGTCGGGAGCGTCGCCAGCAGGGTCCGAGGAGTGCGCACATTCGGCCAGGCCTGATCACGCCACGCAGCCTCAAGTCCCCCGGGAGCTCGCCGGCAGCACACCTCGACCGCGTGCCGCGATACGCCTCGATTCGTCGTCTCACGGCCGATGAACCACTTCGTGTCGTCGAAGCGCACCCCCACGCTCACCGAATGCGCGCCCTCACTCGATGCCTCGACGCGCGCCGTGCACCAGAAGGTGCCGTTGCCGGTGTCGGTGTACTGGTAGTACGGGTTGAACTTGTCCGGCACGTCGAACACGGTACGGCTCGTCCAGCGCCGGCAGCACATCTGACCTTCGATCGAGCCGAGCCGATCCGAGGGGAAGTTCACTTCGTCGTTCTCATACGCCTTCGTGATGGTTCCCGACTCGTGCACCTTGAGGAAATGCACCGGGATGCCGAGGTGCCGGGTCGCGAGATTGGTGAACCGATGCGCGGCCGTCTCATACGAGACCGAATAGGCATCGCGGAGGTCTTCGATCGAGATGGCGCGCCGCGCCTTCGCATCCTGCAGGAATGGCACGGCGTGTGCCTCCGGGATCAGCAGCGCCCCGGTCAGGTAGTTGGTCTCGACGCGCTGACGCAGGAACTCCGCGTAGGAGCGCGGCTCGCTGTGCCCGAGGATGCGACTCGCAAGCGCCTGAAGCACGGCCGTCCGCGAGTCGCCTTTGGCCGGCACCGTGCTCGACAGATAGAGGCGGCCGTTCTTGAGATCGGCGACGCTGCGAGTCGACTGCGGGAGGTCGGCGACGTAGTGCAGCGAGAAGCCGAGGTGCGCGGCGATGTCGGACGCCGTGCGCTGCGTCAGCGGCCCGCCCGGATGATCGACCGCATCCCGGATCGCACGAGCCTGCTCTTCGAGCTCGGGGAAGTAGTTGTCCTGGCGGCGCATCAGGTACCGCAGCTCGACGTTGGCGCGGCGCGCTTCCTCGGGGGTCGCCGAGCGCTCGTCCGTGAGCCGTTCGATCTCGGCCTGCAGCGCGAGCATGGCCTGCAGCGCCTCGTCGGGCAGCGCCTTGCCGATGCGGAACGGCGCGATGCCGAGCGCCTGGAACGTGGGCCCCTTCATCGCACGCTCGAGGGCGATCTCCTGCGTGGCGCGCGCATCGAGCGGCTGCGCCTCGAGCAATTGGTCGATCGTCGTTCCGAGCGCACGGGCGATACTCTGAAGCAGCGTGAGCTTCGGCTCGCGCTTTCCGGTCTCGATCATCGACAATTGGCTGGGCGCACGTTCCACGGATGCCGCCAGATCGTCGAGAGTCATCGACCGCGCGGTGCGCAGTTGACGGATGCGACGACCAATCGTAAGCGCGTCGGCAACGTGCCCTGACCGGGTTGCTTCGATCGTCATGAACGGAATTGTGGCATGAAACGTGAATTTCGGCAAAACTTCACAGCACGAATCGTGGGCGTGTCGCGAATTCTTCACGCAAGGTAGATACATGACCACTTGCGCGCAACCCGGGCAGCGCGACATTGGCCCTGGTGGGACCCACCGAGGCCGCACAGCTCCACCGCTAGACCCCACCCCCTTGTCCCCACTGCAGCGGGGAATGTCCCACTTTCTGTCGCGCCGGCATCCCTGAAGCGACAGAAAGTGGGACATGGGTAGGTACATTCATAAGAAAGACAGGGCCATGACATCTCCCGCGACGGGCATCGCGCCCATCCAGATCACCGGCGCAATGCGCCCCCGCTATGACGAGATCCTGACGCCCGAGGCGTTGGCCTTCGTCGCCGCGCTGCACGTCCGCTTCGCCGGCCGACGCCACGACCGGCTCGCCGACCGCATGCGCCGCCGCTTCGAGATCGGCAACGGGCACGACCCGCAGTTCCGCGCCGACACGGCGCACATCCGTGAGGATGCCGACTGGCAGGTCGCCGGCGCCGGCCCGGGCCTCGAGGACCGCCGCGTCGAGATCACCGGCCCGACCGACCCGAAGATGACGATCAACGCCCTCAACTCGGGCGCGAAGGTGTGGCTGGCCGATCAGGAAGATGCGACGAGCCCCACCTGGCGCAACGTCGTCGAGGGTCAGCTGTCGCTGTACGACGCGATCCGCGGGCAGTTGTCCTACACCTCCCCCGAGGGGAAGGAATACCGCGTCACGGCTGAGAAGACCCCCACGATCGTGATGCGCCCGCGCGGCTGGCACCTCGTCGAGAAGCACCTGCGGGTCGCAGACCGCTCCGGGCGCGAAATGGCGGCATCCGGTTCGCTCGTCGACTACGGACTGTACTTCTTCCACAATGCGAAGCGCCTCATCGAAAACGGCGTCGGCCCCTACTTCTACCTGCCGAAGATCGAATCGGCCGAAGAAGCGAAGCTGTGGGATGACGTCTTCACGTTCAGCGAGGAGTACATCGGCATCCCGTACGGCACGATCCGTGCGACCGTGCTGATCGAGACCCTGCCGGCCGCGTTCGAGATGGAGGAGATCCTCTTCGAGCTCCGGCACCACATCGCGGGTCTGAACGCCGGCCGCTGGGACTACATCTTCTCGATGATCAAGAACTACCGCGGCCGCGGCGCGCGCTTCGTGCTGCCCGACCGCAGTCAGGTCACCATGACCGTGCCGTTCATGCGCGCCTACACCGAGCTGCTGGTGCAGACCTGCCACAAGCGGGGCGCGTTCGCGATCGGCGGGATGAGCGCTTTCATCCCGAACCGGCGCGATCCCGAGGTGACGGCGCTGGCGTTCGAGAAGGTCGCGGCAGACAAGAAGCGCGAGGCCGGCGACGGATTCGACGGCACGTGGGTGGCGCACCCCGACCTGATCCCCGTCGCGCAGGCGGAGTTCGACGCCGTCCTCGGCGACGCGCCCAATCAGGTCGACCGGAAGCGCCCCGAAGTCACGGTCCTCGCCTCGCAGCTGATCGACGTGCACATCGGCCTGCCGATCTCGACCGCCGGGGTGTACAGCAACGTGTCGGTCGCGATCCGCTACATCGAAGCGTGGCTGCGCGGCATCGGCGCGGTCGCGATCGACAACCTCATGGAGGATGCCGCGACCGCCGAGATCAGCCGGAGCCAGGTGTGGCAGTGGATCCACCAGGATCGCTCCACAGAGGACGGCACGCGCATCACCCGCGAGTACATCGAAGGGCTGATCGAGAGGGTGCTCGGGGAGGTTCCGCGCACCGATGGCGACCGGTTCGACGACGCCGCGGCGATTTTCCGCGAGGTCGCCCTCGGGGATGACTTCCCGACGTTCCTGACGCTGACCGCGTACGCGAACTACCTCGAAGACGCTGACTGAGCTCGACAGACACCACCGAACAGACACCACCGAACAGACACCACCGAAAGAGAACCGAACATGACCACTTACGACGACGACATCCGATCCGTCGAAGCCCTCAAGGCACAGGCCGGCTCCAGCTGGGACGCCATCAATCCCGAGTACGTCGCCCGCATGCGCGCGCAGAACCGGTTCCGGACCGGCCTCGAGATCGCCCAGTACACGGCAGACATCATGCGCCGCGACATGGCCGAGTATGACGCAGACTCGTCGGTGTACACTCAGTCGCTCGGCGTCTGGCACGGCTTCATCGGACAGCAGAAGCTCATCTCGATCAAGAAGCACTTCAAGTCCACGAACAAGCGCTACCTCTACCTCTCGGGGTGGATGGTCGCCGCCCTCCGCTCCGAGTTCGGCCCCCTGCCCGACCAGTCGATGCACGAGAAGACCTCGGTGCCCGCACTCATCGAGGAGCTCTACACGTTCCTCCGCCAGGCGGATGCCCGGGAGCTCGATCTTCTGTTCACGAAGCTCGACAACGCACGCCTGGCCGGTGACGAGACGGCCGTCGAGTTCATCCAGACGCAGATCGACACCTACGAGACGCACGTCGTGCCGATCATCGCCGACATCGACGCCGGCTTCGGCAACCCCGAGGCGACGTACCTGCTCGCCAAGAAGATGATCGAGGCGGGCGCGTGCGCCATCCAGATCGAGAACCAGGTCTCCGACGAGAAGCAGTGCGGCCACCAGGACGGCAAGGTCACGGTGCCTCACGAGGACTTCCTCGCGAAGATCAACGCCGTCCGGTATGCGTTCCTCGAGCTGGGCATCGACAACGGCGTGATCGTCGCACGCACCGACTCGCTGGGCGCCGGCCTCACGCAGAAGCTCGCCGTCTCGAGCGCGCCCGGCGACCTCGGCGACCAGTACAACTCCTTCCTCGACGTCGAGGAGATCTCGGAGGACCAGCTCAGCAACGGCGATGTCGTCATCAAGCGCGAGGGCAAGCTGCTGCGTCCCAAGCGCCTCGCGAGCAACCTCTACCAGTTCCGCGCCGGCACGGGCGAAGCGCGCTGTGTGCTCGACTGCGTCACATCGCTGCAGAACGGCGCGGACCTCCTGTGGATCGAGACCGAGAAGCCGCACATCGCACAGATCGCCGGAATGGTCGACGAGATCCGCAAGGAGATCCCCAACGCGAAGCTCGTCTACAACAACAGCCCGTCGTTCAACTGGACGCTCAATTTCCGGCAGCAGGCATACGACGCGCTCGTCGAGAAGGGCAAGGACGTGTCGGCATACGATCGTGCCGAGCTCATGGACGTCAAGTACGACGACACGGAGCTCGCGGGTCTCGCCGACGACATGATCCGTTCGTTCCAGAAGGACAGCTCGGCACGTGCCGGGATCTTCCACCACCTCATCACCCTCCCGACCTACCACACGGCCGCACTGTCGACCGACGACCTCGCGAAGGGCTACTTCGGCGAGGAGGGCATGCTCGCGTACGTCAGGGGCGTGCAGCGTCGCGAGATCCGCGAGGGCATCGCGACCGTCCGGCACCAGAACATGGCCGGCAGCGACATGGGCGACAACCACAAGGAGTACTTCGCCGGCGATGCCGCCCTCAAGGCGGGCGGCGCGGACAACACGATGAATCAGTTCAGCTGACGACATCGATTGCCACTCGAGAGGGGGTCGGATGCTTCGGCATCCGGCCCCCTCTCCCGGTGACGGGCGCCGCGATCCGCCGATCCACATCCGCACCGCGCGCGGACTACGCTCGAAGCGTGACCGAACGCGCTCCGCTCTCCCGGAAACTATCCGCCATCGCCGAGTCGGCGACCCTCAAGGTCGACGCGAAAGCCAAGGCCCTGCAGGCGGCCGGGCGGCCCGTCATCTCGTACGCGGCCGGCGAGCCCGATTTCACGACGCCTCAGTTCATCGTGGATGCCGCGGCCGAGGCCCTCCGCGACCCCGCGAACTTCCGCTACACGCCCGCCGCCGGTCTCCCGGTGCTCCGCGAGGCCATCGCCGCGAAGACCTTCCGCGACTCGGGGCTCGAGGTCTCGCCCACGCAGATCATCGTCACCAACGGCGGGAAGCAGGCCGTCTACCAGGCGTTCCAGGCCGTCGTGAACCCGGGCGACGAGGTGCTCCTCCCGGCCCCGTACTGGACGACGTACCCCGAGGCGATCGCGCTGGCCGACGGCATCCCCGTGACGGTCTTCGCCGGTGCCGACCAGGACTACAAGGTCACCGTCGACCAGCTCGAGGCGGCACGCACCGACAAGACCACGGCGCTCGTCTTCGTCTCGCCGTCCAACCCCACGGGTTCCGTGTACACGGCCGAAGAGACCCGCGAGATCGGCGAATGGGCCCTCGAGCACGGCATCTGGGTCATCAGCGACGAGATCTACCAGAACCTGGTCTACGAGGGCAAGCGGGCGGTGTCGATCGTCGAGGCGGTGCCGGACCTCGCCGGACAGACGATCCTCGTCAACGGCGTCGCGAAGACCTATGCCATGACGGGGTGGCGCGTGGGCTGGATGCTGGGGCCCGCCGACGCCATCAAGGTTGCTGCGAACCTGCAGTCGCACCTCAGCTCCAACGTCAACAACATCGCGCAGCGCGCGGCGCTCGCGGCACTGACCGGTCCGCAGACCGAGGCCGAGCAGATGCGATCGGCGTTCGACCGCCGCCGCACGATCATCGTCGCCGAGCTCGCGAAGATCCCGGGAATCACCGTTCCCAACCCCCTCGGCGCGTTCTACGTGTATCCCGACGTGACCGGACTGCTCGGACGCGAATGGGCCGGCACGACCGTGACGACATCGCTGGAACTCGCCGACCTCCTCCTGGACACCGCCGAAGTCGCGGTGGTTCCGGGCGAGGCGTTCGGACCCTCGGGCTACCTGCGCCTGTCGTATGCGCTCGGGGATGACGCACTTCTCGAGGGCATGCGGCGCCTGCAGCGCCTCTTCGCCTGACCCGCGGCGGCGCTAAAGCTCGACGCCGATGAGAATCGGTTCGGGTTGCAGAAGCAACCCGAACTCGGACTGCACCCGCAGCTGGACGTACCGAGCGAGTTCGGCCACCTCGGCGGCCGTCGCTCCGCCGCGGTTGGTCAGCGCGAGGGCGTGCTTGGTCGACAGGCCGGCGCGCGAGTGCGGCAGCCGGAACCCCTTGCGCAGGCCGGCATGCTCGATGAGCCAGGCCGCGCTGACCTTCACGTCGGGCTGCTCGGAAAGCGGCGGCGTCACGAGCCCTGCGTAGGACTCCAAGGGAATCACCTGCACCGCGTCGAGCTCGACCTGCAGCGGCCAGCGGGGGCATGCGTCGGGCAGAGTGCGGGCGAAGGATGCCGAGACCACGGCGTTCTGGAAGAACGACCCGGCGCTGAACGTATCGGGATCGCTGTCGTCGAGCACCATGCCCTTGCGCGCCCGCGTGGCCAGCACCGTCTCGCGGATCCACCCGAGTGAGACCTCGTCCTCCGCGGTCAGTCCGAGTGCGTTTCGCAGCTGCAGGCCACCGACCGGAATGTCGACCTGCCCGACGTCGGCGAGCTCGAGTGTCACGGAGATGATCACTCCGCGACGGCGGGCACCGTGCCCGTAGTGCGCTTTGAGGACGGACGTGCGAAACCCCAGTTCGAGCTCAGCCGCCGGGACGATCTCGACCTCCCCGGTGTCCTCATCGAGAAGTTCGACCTCGACGAGGGTCTCGACGATCTCCTGACCGTAGGCACCGATGTTCTGGATCGGGGCGGCGCCGACCGTTCCCGGAATGCCGGACATCGCCTCGATGCCGCGCAGTCCCGCGGTCACGGTATGGGCGACCAGGTCATCCCAATCGTGACCGGCCTGAACGCGAAGACGCACCCTGTCCTCGCGATCGGACGGGATGCGCGCGATCCCCCGGCTGCGCACGAGCACGGCCGTTCCGTCGAAAGGGTCGTCGCCGACCAGCAGGTTCGACCCCCCGCCGATCACCAGCCACGGCTCACGGTCCGCCCAGATCTGCGTCATCGCGGCGATGAGCTCTTCGCGTGTGGTGGCCTCGAGCATTCGCGCCGGCGTGCCGCCGACCCGAAGGGTCGTCAGCTCCGCGAGCGGACGCGGCGAGACCTCACGCACGCTCGGCGGCACGTCGCTCACCCCTGCAGGCGCACGCGCACCTGCGCCTTGCCGAGAACAGTCGTCTCACCTGAGATCACGGTCAGGTCGATCCGTGCGACAGCATCGTCGAGTGCGCCGACCTTCGCCGACACCACGAGGTCGGCGCCCGACTCGGCGTCGACGACGACGGGGCGGGTGAACCGTACGCCGTAATCGAGGATGCGGCCCGAATCGCCCATCCAGGAAACGAGCGTCTCCACCGCGAGGCCCATCGTGAGCATGCCGTGCGCGAGCACGCCGGGAAGCCCGACGGCGGAGGCGACATCGTCGCGGTAGTGGATCGGGTTGAAGTCGCCCGATGCCCCGGCGTAGCGGACGAGCGACTCACGGGTGAGGTGGACCGTGCGTTCGGCGACCACGTCGCCGATCTTCAGGGCGCCACCCGAACCGAGCGAAGCTGTCGGCGTCATGCGACCTCGCCTCCGATCAGCAGCACCGAGGTGGCCGTGACGACGTGTGCGCCCGCGGCATCCGTGATCTCGGCGACGCTGGTGACCATGGCGCCCGTTCCGAACGGGCGGACGTTCGTGATCTCCAGCTGCGCGACCAGCTCGTCACCGGCGACGATCGGCCGCGTATAGCGGAAACGCTGCTCGGCGTGCACGGTGCGCTCCAGAGCGATACCCGAATCCGGCTCGGCCAGCAGCTGCTGCAGCGTCAGGTCTTGGATCACCATCGCGAATGTCGGCGGTGCGACGACGTCGGGGTACCCGAGCGCGCGAGCCGCGGCGGGATCGACGTGCTGCGGGTCTTCCGCGAAGACGGCGCGCGCGAACTCCCGCACCTTCTCACGGCCGACCAGGTAGGGCGCAGTCGGCGCGAACGCGCGACCGACCAGATCAGTATTGACGGACACGCTTCGATCCTATCGAGGCGTCTCAGCGCGCACGTCGGGCACGGACCGCACGCACCGCCATCTGCGCGGCGATGAAGGTCAGGAAGACGGCGAACAGGATGTTGGCGGTCAGCGGTTGCACCAGCGTCGCGATCCACGCACCGAGCGCCGTGGTCGTGCTCGCGGAGACCCCGACGAGCGCGGCCGCGAGAAGATCGACGTTGTGGCGGCGGAGATTTCCGATCGTCCCGGAGATCGCGGTCGGGATCATCATCAGCAGCGATGTCCCCTTCGCGATCAGGTCGCTCGAACCGAAGAGGAACATCAGGGCGGGGACCACGACGATGCCGCCCCCCACGCCCAGCAGTCCCGAGAGGATGCCGGTGACCACGCCCAAGGCGACGAGGCCGAGCCCACTCCCCCAGGTCAGCGGCAGCTCCGCCTCGCGGGAGGGGACGATGACGAACAGGGTCGCGATGACGACCGCGAGAAACCCCACGAATCCCCAGCGGAGTGCGTTCTGCGGCACACGGACGAGGAGCCACGTGCCCACCTGCGCGCCGAAGACCGCGCCGAGCGCGAGGATCAGCGCGGGGATCCATGCGACCGAGTCATGCACGGCGTACGAGATGACCCCGACGGCGGCGGTGGGCACGATCGCGGCGAGCGAGGTGCCCGCCGCGAGGCGCTGATCGAACGCGAGCAAGAGGACGAGCATCGGCACGATCACCGTTCCTCCGCCGACGCCGAAGAGGCCCGACAGCAGTCCGGCCGCAAGGCCCACGCCCACGCCCGAGATGATGAACCGTGGGGACCGGCGAACGCTCATGCCGTTCCCCCTGCCGGACTCACGCTCTGATCCTCGAGCGCGCGGTCGTCCGCGGAGCTCGGATCGGCGGCCGCCTGTTCGAACTGCGCTCGATACAGTCGCCAGTACGCGCCTTCGGCCGCAATGAGCTGCTCATGTGTCCCTTTCTCAACGATGTCACCGTGCTCCATCACGAGGATGAGGTCCGCGTCGCGGATGGTCGAGAGTCGGTGCGCGATCACGAACGAGGTGCGGCCCGCGCGCAGCGCGTTCATCGCGTGCTGCAGAAGCAGTTCGGTCCGGGTGTCTACCGAGCTCGTCGCTTCATCGAGGATCAGCACGCTCGGTTCCGCCACGAACGCACGGGCGATCGTGATGAGCTGCTTCTCGCCGGCCGAGACGTTGGCGGCATCCTCGTCGAGCACGGTGTCGTAACCGTCGGGCAGGGCGTGTACGAAACGGTCGACGCGCGTGGCGACGGCGGCCTCTTCGACCTCCAGGTCCGTAGCGGATTGCCTGCCGTAGCGGATGTTCTCACGGATCGAACCGGCGAACAGCCACGGATCCTGCAGCACCATCCCCGTGCGGGAGCGCACGTCGTCACGGGTGAGCTCGGCGATGTCCTGACCGTCCAGGAGGATGCGCCCGCCATCCAGCTCATAGAAGCGCATGAGCAGGTTGACGAGGGTCGTCTTCCCTGCCCCGGTGGGTCCGACGATCGCGACCGTCTGCCCGGGCTCGACCCGGAAGGACAGATCACGGATGAGCGGCTTGTCGGGCGCGTACGAGAATGCGACATGCTCGAACTCGATGACCCCGCGGCCGGTCTGCAGCGCTGGGGCGTCGGCGGGATCCGGCTCCTGCTCCGGTTCATCCAGCAGCTCGAAGACTCGCTCCGCCGACGCCGTGCCGGACTGGACGACCGCAGCCATGCCGCCGAGCTCGGACAACGGCTGCGTGAACTGCTGCGAGTACTGGATGAACGCCTGCACATCGCCGAGTCGGAGCTGGCCGGAGGCGACCATGAGTCCGCCGAGCACCGCGATGCCCACATAGCTCAGGCTGCCGATGAACATCATCGCCGGCATCATGAGACCCGACAGGAACTGCGCCTTGAACGCAGCCTGGTAGAGCTCCTCGTTCTCCTGCTGGAACTTCTCGCGCGAATCCTGCTCGCGACCGTATACGCGCACGAGCGCGTGACCCGAGAAAGACTCTTCGACCCGGGCGTTCAGTCGCCCGACCTTTCGCCACTGCGTCGCGAACGCCTTCTGCGAGCGCGGGCCGATGACTCCGAAGACGACGGCCATGAGCGGCAGGGCGACCAGAGCGACGAGGGCGAGCTGCCACGAGATCGAGAACATCATCACGAGCACTCCGACGACGGTGAGCACGTTGGTCACGGCGGTCGAGAAGGCCTGCTGCATCGTCTGAGAGATGTTGTCGATGTCGTTGGTCACCCGCGAAATCAGCTCACCGCGCTGGACGCGATCGAAGTGCGACAGCGGCAGCCGGTTGATCTTCGCCTCGACGTCTTCACGCAGTCGCCACATCGTGCGCACCATGATGATGTTGATGACATAACCCTGCAGATAGGTGAGGATGGCCGAGACGAGATAGATGACCAGGACCGCGACCACGACCCCCTTCAGCCTCTCGAAGTCGACACCCACGCCCACCTGAAAGTCGTTCATCGCAGCGACCATGTTGGCCGCGTCGGTCTGTCCGGCCGAGCGCAGCGCCTCGACGACCTGGGTCTGCGTCGCTCCCGCGGGGAACTGCCCGCCGAGGCTCGCCGAAACCACTCCCTCGAAGATGACGTTGGTCGCTTCGCCGAGCACCTTCGGCGCGATGACGGCCAGGACGACTCCGACCGCGCCGAGCGCCGAGACGAAGAGGAACGCCCACTTCGACGGACCGAGCAACCCGATCAGCCGGCCGAAGCTCCGGCCGAAGTTCGCAGCCTTGCCGGGTGCGACCGAGTCCCAGTCACCCGAGTTGAGCCTGGCCTGCTCGGCGAGCTCGAGTTCGTAACGTTCCTCATCGCTGACGCCCTCGACGGTTCCTGCACCCGTCGAGGGATCTCCCGCGCTCATGCGTCGACCCCGAGCTGTGATTGGACGATCTCGCGGTAGGTCTCGTTCGACGCGACGAGCTCGTCGTGGGTCCCCATGCCGACCATCTGACCGTCATCGAGCACGACGATGCGGTCGGCGTCGGTGATCGTGGAGATGCGCTGGGCGACGACGATCTTGGTCACCCCCGGCAACTCGCGCCAGAGCGCTTGCCTCAGGCGCGCATCCGTGGCGACGTCGAGAGCTGAGAACGAGTCGTCGAACACGAGGACATCCGGCCGGTGGATGATCGCTCGCGCGATCGACAGGCGCTGCCGCTGACCTCCCGACACGTTCGTGCCGCCCTGCGAGATGCGGGCGCCCAGTCCGCCGTCCATCTCGGCGACGAAGTCCTTGCCCTGTGCGATCTCGAGAGCGTTCCAGAGCTCCTCGTCGGTGGCGTCTTCGCGACCGAATCGAAGATTGGATGCGACGGTACCGGCGAACAGGAACGCGCGCTGCGGGACGAAGCCGATCCCCTGCCACATCCGGTCGAGATCGGCTTCGCGCACATCGACGCCGCTGACGCGCACCGTGCCGCCGGTGACGTCGAACAACCGCGGGATGAGTGAGACGAGAGTCGTCTTTCCCGAGCCCGTGGACCCGACGATCGCGACGGTCGACCCCGCTTCCGCCCGGAAGGAGATGCCCCGCAGCACCGGGACCTCGGCGCCGGGATAAGCGAAGGACACGTCGTCGAACTCGACCGAACCCGGAGTGGGGAAGGTCGTCACCGGGTGCTCGGGGCGATGCAGCGCGTCGGAGGAGTCGAGCACCTCGCCGATGCGGTCGGCCGAAACGGCGGCACGGGGGATCATGATCGTCATGAACGTCGCCATCAGCACACCCATCAGGATCTGACCGACGTACTGCATGAAGGCGAAGAGCGTGCCGATCTCGACGTTGCCGGCGTCGACCTGGATGCCGCCGAACCAGATCACGCCCACGACCGTGACGTTGAGCACCAGCATCGCCAGTGGGAACATGATCACGAACAGCGCGCCGACCTTGCGTCCGACGATCATGATGTCGGTGTTGGCGACTCGGAACCTCGCCTCCTCGATGCGCTCCCGAACGAAGGCACGCACGACCCGAACGCCGGTGAGCTGCTCCCGCATGACCAGGTTGACGGTGTCGAGCTTGCTCTGGTACTGCCGGAACAACGGCACCATGCGGCTGATGATGAAGCCCGCGAGAGCCAGAAGCACCGGGACGGCGACCCCGATGAGCCAGCTGAGCCCGACATCCTGCCGCAGCGCCATGATGACGCCGCCGATCGCCAGGAGCGGTGCGGTGATGAGCATCGTCGCGCCCATCATCGCGAGCATCTGAACCTGTTGGACATCGTTCGTATTGCGGGTGATCAGCGTGCCCGCTCCGAACGTCGACACCTCTCGCTCGGAGAAGCCGCTGACTTTTTCGTAGACGTCGCGGCGGATGTCACGCCCTGCGCTCATCGCGGCGCGCGCGGCGAAGTAGGTCGCGATGATCGACGCGATGATCTGACCGAACGCGATCGCGAGCATGAACCCGCCGCGCGACCAGATATAGGCCGTGTCGCCGGTTGAGACGCCGTTGTCGATGATGTCAGCGTTCAGCCGGGGCAGGTACAGCGAGGCCATCGCGGACAGGAACTGAAAGACCAGGATCCCTGCGAGCCACGGCTTATACGCGCCGAGATAGCGGACGAGGAGTTTTCCGAGCATGCGCGTGACTCCGTTGCTGCGAGGGCAGGGTTCTGCGGGGGCGGTATTGCTGCCAGGGCGGGGACGGTCCATGCTATCGCCACCCCCCGACATCCATCCCCGCGAGGGCGCCCCCGCCACACCGGGACGTCTTCGCGGGCGAGCCGTCAGACGAGAGTGCGCAGTGCCTCCACCAACGGTGTCGTGGGACGGCCGATGAGGCGCGACAGCGTGGTGTCGTCACTGTCGAGAGCCCCGGCGGCGATTCCGGCGTCGAGCGCGGCGACGAACCCGGCGGTGCCCTCATCGAGCCCGAACGAGGTCAGCAGCGCGATCTGCGCCGCCGTGTCGATGCGACGGTAGACGACCTCCCGTCCGAGGACCTCGCCCATCGCGGCCGCAAGGTCGTCGTAGTCCCAGGCGACGTCACCGGCCAGCTCGTACGTCGTGTCGATGTGTCCGTCCTCGAGCGCCACGACGGCGACGGCCTCCGCGAAGTCTCGACGGCTGGCGCTCGCGACGCGGGCGTCGCCGACGCTTGCGGTGACCTCGCCGCTCTGAGCGGCGGCTGCGAGATCCTGTGCATAGTTCTCGGAGTACCAGTCGTTGCGGAGGATCACGTACGGCAGGCCGGACGCTCGGATCGCCTGCTCCGTCTGGACGTGCTCGGGGGCGAGGACCAGCGGGCTCTCGGTCGCGCGCGTGAGACTGGTGTAGATGAGCTTGCCCACTCCCGCCGCAACGGCCGCATCGATGACGGCGCTGTGCTGCTGGAACCGCTTTCCCACTTCCGAACCCGACACGAGTGCGACGGTGTCGACATCCTCCAGCGCCGCTGCGACGGAGTGCGGGTCGTCGTAGTCGAGGGGGACGACGCGGACTCCCTTCTCCGCGAGGTCGGCGGCCTTCTCGACCGTGCGTGCGCCGGCGACGATGTCGGTCGGAGCCGCTCCGCGTGCGAGGAGGCTTTCGACGATGAGACGACCCAGGTGCCCGCTTGCTCCGGTGACGAGAATGGTCATTGTGTTCCTTTCGACGGTGACCACTGCGTCAGCGTCTCCGCCTCTCTGAACATTCCGGCAGGGGCGTACCCACTTTTACGTAAGGTACTTTGGTGAACGTGAGTTTTGCAGAAATCCAAGGGTCATCCTCGGGATGCTTCGCCAAAGGCAGCCCGACGCGACTCGTCCTCGACCACGTCAGCAGCACGTGGGGTGTGCTCGTGCTGGGTACCCTCTCGGAGGGCACGCGACGCTGGGGCGAGCTCCGCCGCGATCTGGACGGCATCAGCGAGAAAATGCTGGCATCGACGCTGCGCGCGCTTGCGACCGACGGTCTCGTGCATCGGGAGCCGTTGGCGAGCGTGCCTCCGCACGTCGAATACAGCCTCACACCACGTGGACGCGAGCTGGCCGAGCGGATGATGCCATTCCTGGAGTGGATCGCGACGAACTCCGACGATGAACCTCTGTAGCAGGAGCGGGGCTTGAACCCGCGACCTCACGATTATGAGTCGTGCGCTCTGACCAGCTGAGCTACCCTGCCACGCCGCACCCACACGGCGAGATGTGGATGCTGCGAGCCCCGAGTCAGGATTGAACTGACGACCCCTTCCTTACCATGGAAGTGCTCTACCACTGAGCTATCGGGGCACGCCGCCCGCGCGCGGGCAACTAGAGGAGTTTATCAGAGCGACGGCACGGGGATAAACAGCTCAGCCTACGGTGTGCGACCCGGTTGTGTGCTCGTACAGCCACGGCATCGGGTCGGTCTGCGTGGCACCGCCCAGCAGAACCTCGAGGTGCAGGTGCGGACCGGTCGCCTTGCCGGTCTGGCCGACCGCGCCGATGACCTGGCCGGCCGCAACGGTGTCGCCCTGCTCGACCTCGAGCGAGCCGTATTGCAGATGACCGTATCGCGTCGAGACGAGCTGACCGTCGATGATGTGGTCGATCACGACCGTGACGCCGTAGTCACCTCCCGCCGTCGTCGCGATGCGGACGGTGCCTGCCGCGATTGCGTGAATCTCGGCCCCGGCGCCCGGCGTCAGATCGACTCCCCGATGCGGCGAAGCGAACTGCGACAGGTAAGAGGCAGAGCCGTAGGAGGCAGAGATCGGCACCCCCACCGGGAAGGGCCACTGAATGGGCCCGTCGGCGTTGTTGATCCAGGTGCCGGCGAAGAGAGTGACACCCGAGTCGGCTGCGAGGTCGACCATGGAGGCGACGTCGTACGACTCGGTCCGCTCGAGGCCCGCAGCACCGGCCTCCGACGAGGCGACGAAGGCCTGGATCTCGTCGGGCGCGGTCGTCGTCGCAGACTTCGCCAGCGCGAGATCGGCGCCCGGGCCGCTCGCGGAGGCGACCGCGGCGGGCATCGTCGCCCCTACGGCGAGAAGACCGGCGACCGCGATCACGCCGATCGAGAAGGATGCCGCGGCCACTCGCTGGACCACGAAGCCGACGCGCCCATGACCCTCAGCCCGGGCCACGTTCACGTCGACCGCCGCGACCGAGGTCATCGCCTCGCAGTCACGGCCAGGAGGCGCCTGGACCTGTGACGCGCCGGTGAAGGAGAAGAGGCGAGCAGCGAACTCGAACTCGTCGACCGAGCGGTCGGGGTCGGCCGCGGCTGTGGACGCGGATTCCGGCGGAAGTCCGAGAGCGAGCGCGGGCTGGGAGGATCGTGACGCGGATGCTGCGGCCTCGGCGGCCAGGCGACGATACTCCGCGCGAGTGAGGACACCCGGTTCCCCCTGCGCGGTGAGCGCGGAGGTTCGGCGGCGGTCGCGGCGTGTGGGTGCGCCGCCGGCCATCGGGGTGTCGGGTGTCACATCGCAGACTCTCGTCAGGCCGCCGTCGGGAAGCGGGGAAAGTACTCGGGCATCGGGTCATCTCTGCCGTTCGGGCGGCCAAGATAACGATCGGATAAACACTACCGTGAGAGATCTGGAATTGTCATCCTGGCTCACCGGTCGATCGCGGCACGCAGCAGCTCGTACGTCTGGGGTCCCGCGGCGATCACCAGCTCTCGCCCGGGCCGCCCGGCCGGCGCGCCGCCCATGACGCCGCCGGCTTCGGTCACCAGCAGCCCACCGGCAGCGTGGTCCCACGGCTGCAGGCCCTTCTCGAAGTAGCCGTCCAGGCGCCCCGCGGCGACATAGGCGAGGTCGAGCGACGCGGCACCGGCGCGGCGCAGGTCACGCGCAAGCGGCATCACGGCGCGAATGCGCGCGAGGTCGCTGTCGTGCTGCGCGGGGTCATAGCCGAAACCGGTCGCCAGCAGCGCGCCCGCGCTCGGCGGCATCGACACGCGCAGGCGCGTCTGGCCGATCCGGGCCCCCCGACCCCGGATGCCCGTGAAGGTCTCCCCCGTCGCGGCATTGTGGACGACGCCGATCTCGGGCATCCATTCTTCGGGAATCGGCTCGCCAGTGACGGCTGCGATGCTGACGGCGTAATGGGGGATGCCGTAGGCGTAGTTGACGGTGCCGTCGATCGGGTCGACGATCCAGGTGATTCCGGACGTACCGCGGGAGGCGCCGGACTCCTCGCCGACGAAGCCGTCGCCGGGACGCGCGCGCGCGAGCCGCCGCCGGATGAGCGCCTCGACTTCGCGGTCGGCCTCCGTGACGATATCGGCGAGGGACGACTTCGACGCGGCGACCGTCACACCCTCCGCGCGGCGCCGGCGGGCGAGGTCCCCGGCCTCGCGGGCGATGTTCTCGGCGAGTGCCGCAAGCTCCTGCATATGCCCCACGCTACGCGCACCGGCGGGGAGCTCATGAGCGAGATCCACGACGCCGTGGTCGTGCTCGGCGCCGCGCACGACGCCGCGGGCAGCGCCAGGACGGCTCGATTCACATCGAAGCGCGCACGACCGGGGTGTTCGGCGGCAACCTGCCGCGATGGCCGGTCTCCAGATTCGCGACCGTCGCGTGATCAGCCCTGCTGCGGGGGCAGCGGCGGAGGCGGCGGGAAGCCCTCGTAGCCCGGACGGGGTCCATCGCCGGCCTGCTCCGGCGCGGCATAGGTCGGTTGACCGGTGTAGTAGGCGTTCCAGTCGGGGGTGGCCCCGTCCGGCAGCACCGGAAGCGGGGTGATTCCGTCGGCGTACGTCGGCCACTGCGCCGGCACCGCCGGCGACGTGTATGCCACCGAAGCCGCTCGACGCGGCTTCTTCGGTGCGAAGAGCGCGTTCACGAGCGGGACGAGCGCCGTTCCGACCGCAGCAAGGATCGCGAGTGCGACAACGACTCGCCAGTAGAGCGGCCGGAATTCGACGTCTGCCCAGAGCAGCAGCGGAAGCACCAGCATGACGGAGAGGATGACCACCAGACCGATCGTCACGTAAGTGACGATCGAGGTGAACGTCGTCTCGTATCGCTGGTAGGCCTTGAGATACAGCCGGACGTGCAGGAGCGCACCCTGCAGGATCAAGGCGATCAGGACGAACCGGAAGAAGCGGTCCCCACCGAAGCCGTAGGAGTAATCGGTGGGCTCCGGCATCCAGATCATGACCGCGCCGATCAGCAGGATCGCCACCCAGGTGATCATGCTCGCGAGGGTCAGCCACTCCGGCCGACGCGGAGCCATGTTCGCCTCGCCGATCGCGACCCCCGCAAAGCCGGCAAGCAGGATGATCGTCAGAAATGCCTTGCCGACAATCCCATTCGCGTCGCCGATCAGCACCCAGATCACGCACACGATCGCTGCCGCGATCAGTGCCCCGATCGCCACCCAGAGCGCCGCCCTCATGATCTTGCTGGTCTGTGGCGCGTCGATCTGCTCGGTCATCGTTGATCCTTCCTCCGCCGCGGCCTGTGGCTCCATCCTGACACGCCACACCGACACGGTGGGGATGAATACCTCCGGGCGAAACGAAGAAGCGCCCCCACGAGGGGAGCGCTTCATTCCGTGAGTGGCGAGTGAGGGATTCGAACCCCCGAAGACGAAGTCAGCTGAGTTACAATCAGATCCCTTTGGCCGCTTGGGTAACTCGCCAATGCGCATCCGCCCGGCTTTTCCAGTCGATCGGAGGCGCGATCAATCATCTTACCCGCCCGCGTCCCGTGGGAAAAATCACCGGCGCCACTCCGCGCCGATGACCCGATCGACGAAGCTCTCGACGCGCTGGCGCGTGCCGTCGATGCGGCGATCGACGCTCGCGCGCACCTCGCTGGGCGCCAGCGGCGCGGCGAGACGGACGTTCTCGTGGCAGCCGAGATCGGCGCACATGTAGGTCCCGACGCTGTCGCCTCGCTCTCCCGCAGCGCCCGCCCGTCGCGCGGTGAACAGAGCCACCTGGTTGCCGGGCTGCATCGTGTGGCACATGTTGCACAGCGCAGCGTGCGATCGGCTGCCGTGCGCGGCGCGCACGACGATCCCGGTGGGGATTCCGCGTCGCTCGACGATCACGTAGCCCCGGCCGCGAGCTCTGGGATCGAGCCAGGCGAAGAAGTCGAGGTGGTCCCAGTCCGCCAGCACGAATGACATCGGCACGGCGAGCCGTTCCCGCTCGTCCGCCGTCGCGTTCACGAGCGCGGAGCGCACCTGTTCTTCGGTGAGCGGCTGCATCCGGCCATTCTACGAACGGATGCCGCCCGTGCGGGCGGGCAAGAACGTCGTGAATCGTCGCGCGGGTAGACTCGGCGCATGGCTGACTCCTCCTTCGACATCGTCTCCAAGATCGACCGTCAGGAGGCCGACAATGCTCTCAACCAGGCCCGCAAAGAGGTCGAGCAGCGCTACGACTTCAAGGGCACGGACGCAGACATCGCATGGAGCGGCGACGCGATCGTGATCAAGGCGAACAGCGAAGAACGCGCGAAGGCGGTGCTGGATGTCTTCCAGTCCAAGCTCGTCAAGCGCGGCATCTCGCTGAAGAGCCTCGAGACGGGCGACCCCGTCGTGGGATCGAAGGAGTACCGGATCACGTCGACCCTCACGGAGGGAATCTCGTCTGAGAACGCGAAGAAGATCACCAAGATCCTGCGCGACGAGGGACCGAAGTCGGTGAAAGCCCAGATCCAGGGCGACGAGCTGCGTGTGCAGTCGAAGTCCCGTGATGATCTTCAGGAAGTACAGCGTCTGTTGAAGGCCGCGGATCTCGACCTCGACCTGCAGTTCGTCAATTACCGCTAAGGACGCTTCTGACCGGGGCTTTTCCCTCCTCAGTCCGCAACGAGTCCGCAGAATCCGCCACGGCGGCCATGAAGGCAGCGGTTGCAGAACGCGTGCGATCTTCGGAAGTTGGCCACAATCGGCGTGCGTGACCAATGGCAGCTCACGCACGCCGCGGCCGCGCAGGAGATCGAGCCGGCGCGATACGGCCCGGTCGGCGGCGGGGGATGCTGCTCGTGATGTGCGTGTTCAGCATCCGTTCACCCAAATAGATAGATATTGATCTATGCTTTCATCGAGAGAGAAAGCGAGTCCGAACATGAGTGCAAAACCCACCGTCCTCTTCGTCTGCGTCCACAACGCCGGGCGCTCGCAGATGGCCGCCGGATTCCTCCGCGACATCGCCGGCGATGAGATCGAGGTGCTCTCCGCCGGGTCCGAGCCGAAGGATCAGATCAATCCGATCGCCGTCGACGCGATGGCGGAGGAGGGCATCGACATCGCCGGCCAGCAGCCGAAGGTGCTCACGGTGGAGGCGGTCCGTGAGTCCGACGTCGTCATCACCATGGGATGCGGCGACGCCTGCCCCATCTTCCCCGGCAAGCGCTACGAGGATTGGGTGCTCGAGGACCCGGCCGGTCAGGGCATCGAGGCGGTCCGCCCGATCCGCGACGAGATCCATCGGCGGGTCGCCGGGCTCGTGGACGAGCTTCTCTCCGACCGGGGTGCAGCATGACCGATCGTCAGGGGCAAGATGCCCTCCTGTCCCCCGACTCCGTGCTGCACCGCGCGGCCGCACGCCTGGCCCAGCAGTTCAGCGGGATGGTGAACGATGAGACCGTCGAACGCGTGGTGTTCGAGTCGTATGCGGCCCTCGCGCGCACCGCGACCGTCACCACGCACCTTCCGGCGCTGGCCGAGCGGTTTGCGCGGGAACGGCTCACGGCGCTCGCACAGTCTCGAGGGTTCATCGCCAAGCCGGTTCCTGAAGTGCTGTATGTGTGCGTGCAGAACTCCGGGAGGTCTCAGATGGCGGCGGCCCTCACACGCCACCTCGCCGGCGATCGCATCCATGTGCGCTCGGCGGGTTCGCAGCCCGGAATGGGGCTCCTGCCGGCGGTGGTGACCGTCCTCACCGAGCTCGGGATCGACGTCACCGAGGAGTACCCCAAGCCGCTGACCGACGACGTGGTCCGCGCGGCCGACGCCGTCGTGACGATGGGATGCGGGGACGCATGCCCGTTCTACCCCGGCAAGCGCTACCTCGACTGGGACCTCGCGGACCCCGCGGATCTCGATCTGGAGGGCGTCCGGGCCGTCCGCGACGACGTCCGCGCGAGGGTCGAAGCCCTGCTTGCCGAGCTCATCCCCGCTGCCGCGTAGAGCCTGGATCAGCGCGGCTGCGCGTCCCAGACGACCTCGACGACCTGAGGATCGCTCACCGAGACGCGCGCGGGCAGCCGCGTGCCGGGTCGGGGCGGCGTCCGGCTGTCGAACACGAGGCGCTGCTCGACAGCGGTCGGCGGGATGCCCGGGCCCTCCGCCGAGAGATCGATCCGGTACTCCCGGTACCGACCTCGGCCGGAGATGTCGTCGATGGCCACAATCCTGGCCATACCGAGGACCGCATCCGCCATCGGGTCGCGCGTGAGCTTCTCGAGCCATGCGGTCGCCTGCTCGATCTCGGACTCCTCGAAGTCTGGAACCTCAGCGTTCACCGGAACCTCCGGCCGACGATCGGTGACCCATCGAAACTCGCACCATCTCGTCACGGTCCACGACTTTGATGCGCGCGCGCTCCTGCGGCTCACCGAGCGAGATCTCGTGCTGGTCCAGGCGGTGCCAGCCGTCGAGATCCGTCCAGGCGATGCCACGGTCCGCGAGAAGGGCAACGATGGCGTCGGGCGACGGATCCACAGGGCTCCACCACGAGCCCTGGTCGTTGATCAGGTGGCTGATCGTCTCCATCGCGTCGGATTTCGTGTGCCCGATCAGTCCGACCGGGCCGCGCTTGATCCAGCCGGTCGCATAGACCCCGGGAACCCGTTCATTGGAGTCCCTGCGCACCACCTGGCCCTCGCGGTTCGGGATCACGCCGTGCTTCCGGTCGAACGGCACTCCGGGAAGCGGAGAACCGAAGTATCCGACGGCGCGGTACACCTGCTGGATCGGGATCTCGCGCACCTCACCCGTTCCGATGACGCCGCCCTGGTCGTCGGGCTGCGTGCGCTCGTACACGATCGCCGACACCCGGCCGTTCTCGTCGGCCTTCACCTCGACCGGCTTGGCATAGAAGTGCAGGTGCAGTCGGCGGCTCGCCCCTCCGCCCGCGCCGTTTGCACTCGGTCGCCGGCGCCACGACTGGAACACCCGATCCATCACCATGACCTGCTTGTTCGACGCGATGGCATCCCTGGATGCCTCGTCGTAGTCGAAGTCCTCGTCGTAGACGACCATGTCCACATCGCGGAGTTCACCGAGTTCCCTCAGCTCGAGCGGCGTGAACTTCACCTGAGCGGGACCGCGGCGACCGAAAACGTGCACATCGGTGACCTGCGATGCGGCGAGCCCCCGATAGACGTTCTCGGGGATCTCGGTGACCAGCAGGTCGTCAGCGTGCTTGGCGAGCAGACGTGCGACGTCGAGCGCGACGTTGCCGTTGCCGATGACGGCGACCGACCCGCCGTCGAGCGGCCATTCTCGAGGGAAATCGGGATGCCCGTCGTACCAGCTGACGAAGTCGGCCGCACCATACGAACCGAGGGCGTTGATCCCGGGAATGTCAAGATCAGCGTCCTTGATGGCACCCGTTGCGAAGATGACGGCGTTGTAGTGCCGCTTGAGATCGTCGAGGGTGATGTCCTCGCCGAAGCGGACATTGCCGAAGACCCTGATATCGCCGCGGTCGAGCACATCCCGCAGCGCATTGATGATGCCCTTGATCCGCGGATGATCGGGCGCGACGCCGTAGCGGACCAGACCGTAAGGCGCGGGCAGCTGGTCGAAGAGATCGATCGCCACGTCGAACTTGCGCTCGGCCTTCAAGAGGATGTCTGCCGCGTAGATGCCGGCGGGACCGGCACCGATGATGGCCAGCCGGAGCTTGGTCATGTGGTGTTCCTTTGCGTTGAAGATCCGGGAATCCAGCCCCCGGAGCCTGTCGAAGACGATCAGCTCGAGCGGTCGACGATCACATGCGCGAGACGGACGAGCGCATCACGCACCGTGCCGGCCGGGAGCGGATCGAGGGCCGCGATGGCGGCATCCGACCAGTCGTACGCCTGCTGCCGCGTCACCGCGGTCACGGTGTGATCGCGCAGCTGCGCGATCGCTTCATCGAGGATCCTGGGGTCGGCGCCGTCCGCGATCCGCGCGACGCCGTCGTCGATCGTGGCCCTGAGCGCGCCGGACGCGGCATCGCCGGCGCGAGCGAGCAGCAGGTACGGCATGGTCGGCACGCCGGCCCGAAGGTCGGTCCCGGGGACCTTGCCGGTTTCGGCGGCATCCGCCGAGAGATCGATGACGTCATCCAGAAGCTGAAACGCGACGCCGATCTTCTCGCCGTAGGCGAGCACGGGCAGGCGGCACTCCTCCGGAGCGCCGGAGAAGATGACGCCGGCCTGAGCGGAGGCCGCAATCAGCGACCCCGTCTTGTCGGCGAGCACCCGCAGGTAGAACGCGACGGGGTCATCGCCCGCCTGCGGGCCGACGGTCTCGTGCATCTGACCGAGGACGAGGCGCTCGAACGTGTCGGCCTGAAGCCGGATGGCCCGCTCGCCGATCTGCGCCATGAGCTGGCTCGCGCGCGAGAACAGCAGATCGCCGGTGAGGATCGCGACGTTGTTGCCCCACACCGCGTGCGCGCTCGGCACCCCCCGGCGCACGTCGGCGCCGTCCATCACGTCGTCGTGGTACAGCGAGCCCAGGTGAGTCATCTCCAGCGCGGTCGCACCGGTGATGACGTTCTCGGTCGCGCCGGCACCGAGCTGCGCGGTCAGCAGCGTCAGCATGGGCCGCACACGCTTACCGCCGGCTTCGTACAGGTAACGGGTCGTGGCGTCGGCGAGCGCATCGCTCACCTTGAGCTCGAGGGCGAGTGTGTCTTCGACGCGGTCGAGACCGTCCTCGACCACGCCCAGCAGGTTCCGCATGCGCGGACCGGCGAGCACGCGCTCGGTCAGGCCCAATTGAGCGGACAGGCGCGCGCCGGAACCGGAAGATCTCGGAGTCACCCTCACAGCCTACCGGCCCGGTCCTGCGCTCGGCCGTCGATGCGCATCACCCGACCGGAAGCGCTCACGCGGGCTTGCGTGCCCGGTGGAGAGCGACGATCCCGAACGTGAGATCGCGGTGCGCGACATCGATCCAGCCCGCATCCCGCATCCATGAGGCGAGCGTGGTCTGGTCGGGCCAATCGCGGATCGACTCGTTGAGGTAGTCGTACGCGTCGGCATTGGAGCTCACGGCTTTCGCGACGAGCGGCAGGACGCGGTTGTTGTAGAACCCGTAGAGCCGAGCGAACGCGGCGGAGGACGGATGCGAGAACTCGCACACCACGATCCGACCCCCCGGCGCCGTGACCCGCAGCATCTCGGCGAGCGCCGTGCGCGGGTCGTTGACGTTGCGCAATCCGAACGAGATCGTGACCGCATCGAACTCGTCGTCGGCGAACGGCAGCGCCGTGGCGTCGGCTTCGGCGAACGACAGATTGGCGATGTCGCCGTGGCGACGGCGTCCCTCGGCGATCATGCCGGGTGAGAAATCGGCTGCGACGACCTCGGCGCCACTCCGAGCCAGACTCACCGAACTCGCGCCGGTCCCCGCCGCGAGGTCGAGGATCCACTCTCCGCGACGCGGCGAGACGGCGCGTGTGTTCGCGCGGCGCCACAGGCGATCGTTGCCCAGACTCAGAACCGTGTTGGTGCGGTCGTAGGCCGGTGCGACCTCATCGAACATCCCGCTCACGCGAGCGGGGTCCTTGCCGAGATCGGCCCGGTGCGGGTCGCCGGCGCGCGGGTCGCCCGTGTGCTCAGTCATCGTTCGATCCTAGATCGCGCAGCACCTCGAACCAGTATGCCGCCGTCGCGTCATCGAACGGCGAAGTCGCCGCCGCCACCTGCGACTCGAGTTCGCGTGCGACGGACTCCAGTCGCTCGACGATGTCGCCGGGATATCCGTATTGCTCGCGATGCTCGGCCCACTCATCCAGATCGTCGATGAACACCCCCCGGCCGTCGAGCGCGCGCACGACGTCGAGATCCATGTCGATGCCCGTGGGGCGCCCGCCGTCCCAGCGGACGTCCCACCCGATGTCGATGTAGACGCGGATCCGCGGATGCGTGTCATTGATCGTCGCCGCGAACTCTCCCGACGGCGGGATGAGAGTGATGCTGTCGCCGTGCGACGGCGCCACCACGCCCGGCCGCGCGCTGCGCCATCCGTCGCGCTGACCGACCCAGTCCCCGTGCGCGTCACTGCCGAGGAAGACGCTGTCGTGTTCCCAGTGCGGCGCACCGTCCCACTTGCGCCACCGGAAGGTCATGCGGGTACCGGGAACGGGGCGTGCGGTCACACGCCGAGCCTAGCCGTACCGTTCTCCGGGCCGCCGAGTGGTCTCGCCGCCGCGGCTCGCGCGATCCCACCCGGCGCGCAGCCCGCCGGCTCATCGGTCCGGACATGGGTACACGCGGGGGACGAGGAGCGGGACGCGGGCAGCGGATTAGGCTTGCAGGTGTGACACACGCCGCCGCGAGCCCGATGAGGCTGCGCACGGTGACCCGGCAGATCCCAGATGCGGCGGACCTGCTGGAATACGCCGACCCGGCCGACCCGCTGGTGTGGACGCGCCGTGGCGCCTGGCTCGTCGGGGTCGGTGCGGCCCTGACCCTCACTGCGCACGGCGCGGAAGTGGGGACATTGGCCGCCCGCTGGCGCGAGGTGGTCGCCGCCGCAGCGATCGATGACGATGTGAAGGCCCCCGGAACGGGGCTCGTCGCCTTCGGCGCGCTGCCGTTCGATGAGCGGTCCGCCGCGACGGCCGTGCTCACCGTGCCTCGGCTGACGATCGGGCACCGCGACGGCCGGACCTGGGCGACCTGGATTCTTCCCGACGCCGGCGCCCCCGACCCGGCCGAGCCGCACCCGATCGGATTCGGGCCGCACTGGTCGGCGGCTGTCGGCCCCGGCGCGCTCACCCCCGAGGGGTATCAGGAGGCGGTCCGCCGCGGCCTCGCGGCGATCGAGGCGGGCGAGGTCAGCAAGGTCGTCCTCGCGCGCGACCTGGTCGGCACGGTACCGGCGGGCGCGGATCTTCGCCGGCTCGTGCGCTCACTCGCGTCGGCCTACCCCGACACGTGGGTCTACGCGGTCGACGGCCTGATCGGGGCGAGCCCGGAGACCCTCGTCTCGGTGATGGCCGGCCGCGTGACGGCACGCGTACTGGCCGGCACGGTCGCCCGGGGCGCCAACCCGGATGCCGACCGAGATGCGGCCCTGGGCCTCGCGACCAGCGCGAAGGATCTTGCTGAGCACGGCTATGCCGTGCGAAGCCTGATCGATGCGCTCGCGCCGCACACAGCAGCGCTGGCCGCCGGCGAGCAGCCGTTCACTCTGCCGCTGCCGAACGTGTGGCACCTCGCGACGGACGTCGAGGCGACGACCACCGCCGGCACCTCCGCGCTCGATCTGCTCGGTGTGCTCCATCCGACGGCGGCCGTGGCCGGCACACCGACGGATGCGGCGCTTGCCGCGATCCGCCGTATCGAGCCGTTCGATCGGGGACGCTACGCCGGGCCGGTCGGCTGGGTGGATGCGCGCGGCGACGGCGAATGGGCGATCGCGCTGCGCGGCGCGCAGTTCGACCTTTCTGCGGCCGACGATGCCGGCATCCCGTTCACGGCGCACGCCGGAGCGGGGATCGTCGTCGGCAGCGACCCCGAGGCCGAGATGCTCGAGACCCGCGTGAAGTTCCGGCCGATCGTCGACGCGCTGGCCTGATCGGTCGAACAGGGGACGGCGCCATCCGGACCGATGCCGGACTCAGCGTTCCAGAGCGACTTCGATCAACTGGCGGGCGCCGACGGGTGCCGTCAGAGCCTGGTCGAGGGCGGAGCGGGTGCCCACTCGCACATAGTCCCAGGCGTAGGCCCGGGCGAGCGACTCGAGGGCCACCGACTGCGGCGTGTAGAGGACGCGCTCCATGATCTCGGCCGAAGCGACGCCGGCCACCTCGAGCCCGTCGAAGATCGTGCCGCCGCCGTCATTGCCCACGATCACCTGGAGGCGCGGGGCGGGCTCACCCACCGGGAGCAGCAGCGACCCGGCGTCGTGGAGGAACGCGAGATCACCGAGGAGGACGCGGGTGACGCCGGGGGCGCCGGCCGCCTGGCTTGCCAGTGCGATTCCGGTTCCGGTGGCGATCGTCCCATCGATCCCCGCGAGTCCGCGATTGGCGTGAACCGGGACCTTCTTGCCGCCCAGGACCTGGTCGGCCACGCGGACCAGGCGGGACGAGGCGAACATCAGGCGGTCGTGCGGCCACGTCGCGCGCCAGACCGCGTCGACCAGGGCGACGCGGTCCAGTGGCGCGCGGATCGCATCGAGCTCCGCGGCGACGGCACCGAGCCGCTCGCTCGGCACAGTCGAGGCCAGAGCGCCCGCGTCGGGCGCGGGCGGGCTCAGATCGACGGCTGCCGCGCGGGAGGCCCGCATCCATGCGCCGAACCAGTCGCGATCGAGGTCGCCGATCGCCGCGACCACCCCGTCGACCGCGGTCGTCTCGCCGTTGAGGTTGAGCGGTTCGCCTGGTCCGCGCACAGCGAGGACCTCGACCTCGGGGCGCGCGAGCACCGCGGTCACTTCGCGACTCAGGGTCGGATGCCCGAAAACGACCGCACGTTCGATGCGGCCCCCCAGCTCGGGATCAGCCAGCAGTGTGCGGTATCCGTGCACGAGCTGCCGGCCGTAGCGGGCTCCGCTGACGATTTCGGCGATCAGCGGCCAGCCGCCCGCCTGAGCGAGGTCGGCAGCTCGGTGTCCGGCGTCGGCGCCCGCGATGACGACCGTGCGCGGACCCCTCGAGAGCACATGCGGGTCACGCGCGGGCTCGGCGGGTTGATCCGCCTCGCCGATGCCCCCGCCGCCCTGGTAGAGGGCTCCGGACGGCTCGGGCTCGGCCAGCTCGCCGGCGATGGCATCCGGCACGTCGGGCAGGGGGTCGGGCGCGGCCACCGGCATCCCGAACCAGCCGGGCAGAGCCCCGGCCAGCGGATCGCGATAGGGAAGGTTCAGGTGCACCGGGCCGGCCTGACGCGTGCCGACGCCGAGGGCGGCGATCACTGCGTCGTCGGCGATCGCGCGCAGCATCGCCGTCTGCTCGCTGGTGCCATCGTCGTCGATCTCATCCGGCACGGGCAGATCTGCCTCCAGCCGCACGCTCGGAGAGAACATGCCGAACTGACGCGTCGTCTGATTCGCACCGACACCGCGGAGCTCGGGTGGTCGATCTGCGGTCAGCAGCAGCAGCGGTATCCCCGCGTGATGAGCCTCGAGAGCGGCGGGCAGGAGGTTTGCCGCGGCCGTGCCGGAGGTGCAGATGACAGCGGCCGGCATGCCCGTCTCACGGCCGATGCCGAGGGCCGTGAAGCCGGCGACGCGCTCATCGATGCGCACGTGCAGATGGATGCGGCCGCGCGCCTCGAGCTCAGCCACGACAAGCGCGAGAGCCTGCGACCGCGACCCCGGACTGAGGACGACGTGCTCGACGCCCCGCCCGACAAGGCGCGTGAGGAGCGCCGCCGCGGCATCCGTCGCGGGTGCCCGTGTGACGCCCATGTCAGGCGCGCGCGTCCGGGCGGTCATCGCCGTCCGGCCGGTGCGGCGGATTCTCGTCCTCGGAATCGAGGGCTGCGAGCTCCTCTTCCAGGCGCCGGATCCGTTCGTCCTGGTCGCTGGCCGAGCCGATCCGGCCGAGGAACTCGGGGTTGTCGTCGGGGGCGCGGAACACCGGCAGCCCGCGCAGACGGCTACGCCCGACGACGAGCCAGAGGATGCCGCCGACAACAGGCAGGAGGAAGACGATCAGCAGCCACACCGGCTTGCTGACGCCGCGGTGGCGGGTCGGCGGCTGAAGGGCGCAGTCGACGATGCTGTAGACCCAGAATGCGATCAGCAGCAGCGCCAGCGGCAGAAGTACCCGGACCACTCCTCTATTCTACGTGGGCGGGCGACCTGCCCCGCCCGACGTATGCTGAAGGCATGCGTGTGCGTCCGGCTGTCGTGTTCGGGGTTCTCCGGCTCCTCGCCTTCCTGGTGCCGTTCGGCCTCATGATGCTGATCCCCGTCATGCGCGAGTTCGCGTGGCTGTCGGCGATCTTCGCGGCCCTGATCGGTCTGAGCCTGTCGATGCTGTTCCTCCGCCGGCCGCTGGACGATTTCACCGCCGACATGGCCGCGCGTCGCGCGCGTCGCGCTGTGGTCACCGATGAAGACGTCGAAGACGCCGTGACGGGCCATTCAGCCCCGGACCAGCGCTGACACTCAGCCGACGAAGGCCCAGAGCAGCGACGCCCCGAGCGCGATCGATGTCAGCGACGTGAGCGCCAGCGCGACGACCAGCTCGCGCGGCTGTCGATAGGTCCACACGATCAGGATCGCCGCGGCGGCGGGGATCAGTGCCACAAGCCCCAGCCACGCCAGCGGGTACAGCTGCGCGAGCAGGACGACGATCAGAAAGGCCGCAAGCACCAGCCCCGTGTAGAGCGCCTGCGTTGCGCGGCGGCCGATGCGCACCGTGAGCGTACGCTTGCCTACCACGCGGTCCTGGTCGATGTCGCGGAGGTTGTTGGCCAGCAGCACGCAACACGCGAGGAGCCCCGCGACGACGCCGCCGACCCATGCCTCGTCGGGAATGCTGCCCGCCTGTACGAACGCCGTACCGACCGTGGCGACCAGGCCGAAGAAGACGAAGACGAACACTTCGCCCCAGCCCGCGTATCCGTAGGGTCTCTTTCCACCGGTGTAGAACCAGGCGGCGACGATGCACGCCGCGCCGATCAGCAGCATCCACCAGTGGCCGGTGCGGACGACCACCGCGAGGCCTGCCACCGCGGCAAGGCCGAAGAAGCCGAGCGCGACGATCAGAACCGTGCGCGGCTGCACCTTCCGCGAGGCCGTCAGGCGCGCGGGTCCCACGCGATGCTCGTCGGTGCCCCGAATGCCGTCGCTGTAATCGTTCGCGTAGTTGACGCCGACCTGCAGCGCAACGGCGACGATCAGGCACGCGAGGGCGATGACCCAGTGAAAGGCGCGATCGACGACGATGGCCGCGCCCGTCCCGATGAGGACCGGAGTCACCGAGAGCGGCAGCGTACGTAGCCGCGCTGCGCCGATCCACTCGCCCAGGGTCGCCGGCTCAGTGTGCGCGGGATCGCGCGAGACGTGCCTCTTCTGCGAGTTGCCCTGACGTCTGCGCGGGGCCGTGCGCTTCTTCTTCCGGGTGCTGCCTGCCACGAGGGAATCCTACGGGCATCCCCCCGATCACGCCGATCCGGCGGATGGGCGCCCCCGCGCAGATGCCAGAGATCTCAGGGCGACGCGGTCGGGCTTGCCGCTCGAGAGCAGTGGAATCCGATCGATGCGGATGACCTCACGCGGGCGGGCCGCGGCGCCGAGGGAGGCCTCGACAGCGGATCGCAGATCGGCGAGCGCGGACTCGTCCGGGCGTGTGCCCGCGTCCACGATCACGACGCCGGCCTCACCCCACCGCTCATCGGGGACAGCGACGACGACGGCTGCGTGAAGCCCCGGGAGTGCACGAACGACAGCCTCCACGCGGTCGAGCGAGACATTGATCCCGCCCGAGACGAGCACGTTGTCGATCCTGCCCGTGACGCGCAGCACGCCGTCGAACGAACCGGCATCACCGGTTCGATACCAGCGGACTCCGTCCGCATCCCGCACGAATGAGGCTTGCGTGCGGGCAGGGTCACCGAGGTAGCCGTCCGCGAGGGTCGGCCCCGACACCTGCACCTCACCGTCGGCGATGCGCACCCCCACTCCGTCGAGGGGAACCCCGTCGTAGACGCAGCCGCCCGCGGTTTCACTCGACCCGTAGGTGCGTACGAGGCGGATGCCGGCGGCAGCAGCGCGCTCGGCAACGAGCGGCGGCAGTGCCTGCCCGCCGACGAGGACAGCCTCGAAAGAAGCGAGCGCACGCTCGCCCTCGGGCGAGTCCAGCAGGGTGGCCACCTGCGCGGGAACGAGGGAGGTGTAGGCGGCCACGCGGGCGCCACCCTGGACGGACGCCATCTTTCGGGTCGCGGCGGCGAACGCGGCAACCGAGAATTTCCCGGCCAAGACCGACGGCTCACGTCCCGAGACGAGTGAGCGCACGATCACCTGCGCCCCGGCGATGTAACCCGCCGGCAGCGCGAGGAGCCACGCACCCTCGCCGATGCGGTCGGCCGTCGCTCGCGCGCTGGACATCAACGCCAGCCGGCTGAGCGCGACCGACTTGGGGTATCCGGTCGAGCCGGAGGTCGTGACGACCAGGGCGGTGCCCGCCGGCACATCCGGCGAAGGATCCGCCGCGGCACCGGCGACGCCGGGGGGCGCCCCGAGCGCAACCGCCGGGCCAGCCCCGAGCACCGCACTGCGCAAGGCGCGGAGCACGGCGCCGGGGTCGCCGGCATCCGGACGGACGAGCGTCATCGCCCCGCTCCGCACGCGTGACCGGACACGTCGATCCGGTCAGAACTGGTAGGGATAGGGCGACCAGTCGGGCTCGCGCTTGTCGAGGAACGCGTCGCGGCCCTCGACCGCCTCGTCGGTGCCGTAGGCAAGCCGGGTCGCTTCACCGGCGAACACCTGCTGCCCCACCATTCCGTCGTCGATCGCGTTGAAGGCGAACTTCAGCATCCGAATGGACGTCGGCGACTTCCCGAGGATCGTGCGGGCCATCGCGATGGCCTCGCGCTCGAGGTCAGCATGGGGGACGACCCGATTGACTGCGCCCATCTCGTACGCCCGCTGCGCGGAGTATTCCTCCGCGAGGAAGAACACCTCCCGGGCGACCTTCTGGCCGACCTGTCGTGCCATGTAGGCCGAGCCGTAGCCGCCGTCGAACGAGCCGACGTCCGCGTCGGTCTGCTTGAACTTCGCCCGCTCGGAAGCGATCGACAGGTCGCACACGATGTGCAGGGAGTGCCCGCCGCCCGCAGCCCACCCCGGGATGACGGCGATGACGACTTTGGGCATGAACCGGATCAATCGCTGCACCTCGAGGATGTGCAGCCGCCCTGCCCGTGCGGGGTCGGGCGCGGTCGCCTCGTCGCTCGCATACGTGTAGCCGTCGCGCCCGCGGATGCGTTGATCACCGCCCGAGCAGAATGCCCAGCCGCCGTCCTTCGGGCTCGGCCCGTTTCCGGTCAGCAGCACGACGCCGATCCGCGGATCCTGCCGCGCGATGTCGAGCGCGCGGTACAGCTCGTCGACCGTGTGCGGGCGGAACGCATTGCGCACCTCCGGACGGTCGAAGGCGACGCGCGCGATCCGGCCGTCGGTCGACACATGCGCGGTGATATCGATGTAGTCCGAGGCGCCCGGCGCAAGCACCCACTCGGACGGATCGAACAGCTCTGAGACAGCAGGGGTGGTCACTCGCCCAGCCTACGCGCACGTCATGTGGCCACCCGGCACGGCCGGCACCCCCTACCCTGGAGCCGTGACCTCTCTCCCACGCCTCCTGACCCTGATCACCGTCGGCGCGCTGGCGCTCGGCATGTCGGCCTGCGCGGCCGAGAGCCCGGCCCCGGGAGCTTCGGCCTCGACGACCCTCGCACCGCCGGAGGCCGCCATTGCGGACGGCGCGTGCGCAGGCGACGAAGGAGTCAGCATCCTCGTCGACGCGGGTGCACTCGCCGGCGGCGAGGGTGCCGACCGCGCGTCGTGCATCCTCACCGACGAGCCGCTGATCGCCGCCGACGCGCTCGACACACTGGGCGTCCAGCTCGAAGGCACGAAAGAGTACGGTGACCAGGTCGTCTGTCGTGTCGACGGGATGCCGTCCGACACGGCGCCCGTCGGCTCGACGGAGGATCCTGCCTACGTCGAGACGTGCGAGAGCATGCCGGCGGCCTTCGCATACTGGTCGCTGTGGATCAAGCCGGCCGGCGGAACCTGGGACTATGCGCAGGAGGGCGCCTCCACGCTGCAGCTTCAGCCGGGCGACAGCATCGAGCTCCTGTTCACTCTCGACGGCGCGCCGGTCTCTCCCGACGCCTGATTCGTGAGCTTCCGGCTCGGACCGATGAAGGCGGCCGCCACCCTGGCGGTCGGGTTCGTCGCGGTCCGGGTCGTCTACCGCATCCTGTTCCACGGCGCGGACGGCACCGGTGTCGTTCTGATGCCCCTGCCGGCGCTCCGCCTGCCGCCCCCGTTCGCGCACATCGTGATGTTCGGCCCGGTGACGTCGGGGGGCGTGTGGGATGCCGTGGCCGGCGCGCTGCCGATCGCCGCGGTCTTCCTGGCCTTCGGGCTGATGAACGGTCTCTTCGACCTGTCCCGGCTTTTCGCGCGCGCCGCGCGCCGGGGCCCGTTCCAGGGCATCGGACGTGCGCTCGCGATCGCGTGGGCGACTCTTCCTGCCCTCGCTGACGCCGTGCGCGCGGTGCGATTCGCTCAGCGCCTGCGCGGCGAACGCGCCGGCGCCCGCCTGCTGGCGCCCGTGCTGGAGCGCACGCTCGAGCGGGCGACGGCGGTCGCCGCCGCTCTCGAGCTTCGGGGATATGCCGGTCTCGGCAGGGAAGGAGACTGCACGCGCCCTGTGGAGATCTCGGACGCATCGATGGGCTTCGCCGGCCCGCTCCGGATCGCTTCCCTCCGCCTTGCGCCAGGGACTCTCGCTGTCCTCTCCGGATCGACCGGGGCGGGAAAGACGACGGTGCTGCGCGGACTCAGCGGACTCCTCTCCCACGTCGACGGAGGAACCGTGACCGGCGAGGTGCGCGTCGTCGGTCTCGATCGCCAGGCGACTCCGCCGCGCGACACCGCCCGGACCGTCGGGGTCGTCCTGCAGCATCCGCGCGACGCGTTCGCGACCGAGTGCGTCGCGGACGAGATCGGCCTCGCCCTCGAACTGCGCGGCGTCGCCCGGACGATCCGCCATGCACGGGTCCGCGAGATCGCCGGACGTGTGGGCATCACACCGCTTCTCGACCGCCCGCTGCGCGGCCTCTCGGCTGGCGAGGCGACGCTCGTCGCGATCGCCGCCGCGATCGTGGAGCATCCGATCCTTCTGCTCGTGGATGAGCCGCTGGCCGACCTCGACCGGACGGCGCGCGCCCGGATCGTCGCGCTCCTGGGGGCCCTCGCCCACGATGCGGGCATGTGCGTCGTGGTCGCCGAGCATCGCGTGGCCGAGTTCGACGACGTCGCCGACCGGTCGCTGCGGGTAGAGGACGGACGCCTCCTGGTGTCACACCGTGTGCAGGACGATGCCGCTCGCGCGGGCGATCCCGGCGCACGGCGCCCGCCCATCCTGCATACGGGACGCCGCCCCGCGCTGACCGCCCGCGGGATCACCGTGCGCCACGGCGCGCGCCTCGCGGTCGACGGCGCCGGCCTCGACCTCCGCGCCGGCGAGATCGTCGCGCTGTCCGGCCCGAACGGCGCCGGCAAGTCGACGCTGCTGCAGGCCCTCGCCCTCCCGGGCCGAGATCACGACGTGCGGATCGACGGCGCAGCGCCGGCATCCCGCGCGATCGCACTGGTCCCGGATGCCTCGGATGACCTCTTCGTCCGCGACACGGTCACGGCCGAGTGCCGCCGCGCGGACCGTCACCCGCGGGGCGCGGGGCCGTCGACCGCCGATCGCTTCGCGGAACTCCTCGGCCTCGATCCCACCGGCGCGGCCTTCGCCGCCGTGCGGATGCGGCATCCCCGCGACCTGTCCGCCGGTCAACGCCGGACGCTCGCGATCGCGATCCAGACAGCATCCGCCCCGCGCGTGCTGCTGATCGACGAGCCGACCCGCGGGCTCGACCCGCAGGCCCGCGCGCTCGTGGCCGCCGCGATCGAGGCGCAGGCGTCCGCCGGCACGGCCGTCCTCATAGCGACGCACGATGCGGAGTTCGCCGCGATGCTCGCGTCACGTCACCTGGCGATGGATGCCGGCATCCTCACCCCCACCACCCGCTCCCCGGAGGCCCCCCGCCCCCAGCCCACCCGCTCCCCGGTCGCGAACAGCGCCCTCACCCCACACATCGCGACCGGCGA
>NZ_WOYQ01000076.1:0-61199 GCF_011620665.1 Microbacterium sp. | reverse complement strand
CCACCCGCTCCCCGGTCGCGAACAGCGCCCTCACCCCACACATCGCGACCGGCGAACAGGGCTGGGCACCCGCGAGGGGGCGGAAGCGGGGGCACGGCGGAGGAACAGCGGCGGTGATCGCGGCGAACGTGGTGGCCGCAGCGGCCTTCGTGTGGCCCCTCGTCGCGAGCGCCGCGCCCGCTCAAGCGCAGTCCGCCGCCCCCTACATCGCCGTCGCGGCCGCGCCCCTCGCCGTGATCCTGGTCTTCGCAGCGCTCGACGCATCCATCCGCTCGGCGCACACCCTCGCCCTGCTGGCCGTGCTCGCGGCGATCGGTGCGGCGATCCGCGTCGCGAGCACCGGCGTCGGCGGCGTCGAGGCCCTCTTCGTGCTGCTGATCCTGGCCGGCCGTGCCTACGGCCCGCGGTTCGGCCTCTTGCTGGGGGCGGCATCCCTCGCTCTCTCGGCGCTGCTCTGGGGCGGGATCGGACCCTGGCTGCCCTTCCAGATGTTCGCATGCGGGTGGGTGGGGGCGGGCGCCGGCCTGCTCCCGCGGCGGATCCGCGGAATCCCCGAGATCGCGATGCTGAGCGCCTACGGCGTCGCCGCGTCATATGTCTTCGGATTGATCATGAACCTCTGGTTCTGGCCCTTCGCGGTCGGCGGCGGCACGTCCATCTCCTATCTCCCCGACGGCCCGATCGGCGAGAACCTGACGAACTTCCTCGTGTATTCGCTGCTGACTTCCACGGCGGGCTGGGACACCCTTCGCGCCATCACGACCGTCGTCGGCCTCGCCGTCGTCGGGCGGGCCGTGCTCCGCTCGCTGCGGCGGGCGAAGCCGATCGCGCCGGCCACGCCCGGCGCTCCCCGCGCACCCCGGGCTCGCGTCAGAGAGCCGGAGAGGGTCGCCGGTCGCTGACGGCCGAACGCCCGCATGCGCCGGGTCCGTGAAACACTGGAGGACGCGACAGCTACCCGAACGGATGCCGCGAAAGGGCCCGCCATGAAGATCACGAACTCGTCCGACTGGCGCGACGGGCTCCCCTTCGACCTTCCCGTGGATGCCGCCGAGGCCGTCCCGGGCGAGCCCACTCGCTGCGCCACCTGCGGCGCCGACAGTGAGCCCTTCCCGCGCGAGGCGCTCTGGGCCGTGAAGCACCGGCATCCGACGAATCCGGCCGGCTTCGTCCGCTTCTATTGCGCCGACCACCGCCCCCAGACACAGCTCGCGCCACCCGCCACGCCGGCTCGAGTCCGCCGTGAGCGGGCCTCGACGCCGCGCCGCGCCGCCGCGCCGACGATCCCCGAGCGGGTCGCCGCGCTGTGCCCGGACTGCTTCGTCGAGGTCCCGGCATCCGGGGTCTGCGGCATGTGCGGCCAGCGGGTGGCCTGAACCCTCAGACCGAGAAGTACTTCGCCTCGGGGTGGTGGAAGACGAACGCGTCGGTCGACTGTTCCGGGTGCAGCTGCAGCTCATCGCTGAGCTCCACACCCATACGCTCGGGACGCAGCAGCTCGACGACCTTGCGGCGATCCTCCATGTCAGGGCAGGCCGGATAGCCGAGCGAGAAACGGGCACCGCGATACTCGAGCTTGAAGAGCCCGGCCGTGTCGGTCGGGTCTTCGGCGGCGACTCCCAGCTCGGAGCGGATGCGAGCGTGCCAGAACTCGGCGAGCGCTTCGGTCAGCTGCATCACGAGTCCATTGAGCTCGTAGTAGTCGCGGTAGCGGTCTTCCGCGAACAGCTTCGCAGTCACGGCGTCGATCGCTGCTCCCGCGGTGACCAGCTGCACCGGCATGACGTCGACCTGACCCGACGGGCGTGACTTCACGAAGTCCGCGAGGTTCAGGTGCCGGTCGCGACGCTGGCGAGGGAAGTGGAAGCGCAGCCGATCGGTGCCGAGGGGCCCACCGGAACCGCCGTCCGGCGCGAGCAGCCCCGGCACACCGAGCACTCCCTCCGGATCATCGCCGTGATGGAGCACCACGACGTCGTCCCCCTCGGACACGACGGGAAAGTAGCCGTACGCGACGGAGGCGTCCAGCATCCCCTCGGCGAGGATGCGGTCCAGCCAGTAGCGCAGGCGCGGTCGCCCCTCCGTCTCGACCAGATCCTCGTAGGTCGCCTCACCGCGACCGGGCTTGAGCCCCCACTGGCCCATGAAGGTCGCCCGCTCGTCGAGGAACGCGGCATAATCCGCCAGCGCGATGCCGCGGACGATCCGTGTTCCCCAGAACGGCGGTGCGGGCACCGCGTTGTCGCGCGCGACATCCGAACGCGCCGGCATGGCCTCGGGTTCGGTCAGTGTGAGCTTCGACCCGGCCGCGTGGATGCGCTTCTTCAGCGGCGGCAGCCCCACGGCATCCGCAGCCTCGCCACGCGCGACCCGCACGAGCGGCTCCATGAGCGCGAGCCCCTCGAACGCGTCCTTCGCGTAACGCACCTCGCCGTCGAAGATCCCCGCGAGGTCGTCCTCGACGTAGGCGCGCGTCAGCGCGGCGCCGCCGAGGATCACCGGCCACCGGGCACCCAGTCCCCGGGCGGAAAGCTCCTGCAGGTTCTCCTTCATGACGACCGTCGACTTCACGAGCAGTCCGCTCATTCCGATGACATCGGCGTGGTGCTCCTCGGCGGCGGCGATGATGTCGGCGATCGGCTGCTTGATGCCCAGATTGACGACCGTGTAGCCGTTGTTGGTGAGGATGATGTCGACGAGGTTCTTGCCGATGTCATGCACGTCGCCGCGGACGGTTGCCAGGACGATCGTGCCCTTGCCCGCGGCATCCGTCTTCTCCATGTGCGGCTCGAGGAGCGCGACGGCGGTCTTCATGACCTCGGCCGACTGCAACACGAATGGCAACTGCATCTGGCCCGAACCGAACCGCTCGCCGACGACCTTCATCCCCTCCAGGAGGTGGTCGTTGATGATCTGCAGGGCGCTGAGCCCCCCGGCACGCGCCAGGTCGAGGTCGTCCTCGAGACCCTTGGGCTCACCGTCGATGATGCGCCGCTCCAGCCGCTCGCCGACGGGCAGCGCCTGCATCTCGGCCGCGCGCTGATCGCGGAGGCTCGCCGTGTCGACACCGGCGAACAGATCGAGCATGGTGGCCAGCGGGTCGTAGGTGAGATTTCCCTCGGCGTCGAACTCACGGCGGTCCCAGATCAGGTCGAGGGCGACCTTGCGGCGATCATCGGGGATCGTGGCGAGGGGGACGATCTTGGCGGCGTCGATGATCCCGCTGGTCAGGCCCGCCTGGGTCGCCTCGTGGAGGAACACGGAGTTGAGCACCGAGCGCGCCGCGGGATTGAGGCCGAACGAGACGTTCGAGACCCCGAGGGTCGTGTTGATACCCGGATACTTCGCCGTCAGCGCCCGGATCGCCTCGATCGTCTCGATCCCGTCGCGCCGCGTCTCTTCCTGTCCGGTCGCGATCGGGAAGGTCAGGCAGTCCACGATGATGTCCGACGTGTGCATGCCCCAGGCATCCACCAGCTCGTCGACGAGGCGCGATGCGATGCGCAGCTTGTCGGCGGCCGTGCGGGCCTGACCCTGCTCGTCGATCGTCAGGGCGATCACGGCCGTGCCGTGCTCTTTGACGAGCGGCATGATCCGACCGAAGCGGCTCGTGGGGCCGTCGCCGTCCTCATAATTGACCGAGTTGACGACGGGGCGGCCGCCGATGAGCTCGAGCCCCGCCTGGATGACGGCTGGCTCGGTCGAGTCGATCACGAGCGGCAGGGTCGATGCCGAGGCGAACCGCGAGACGACCTCGCGGATGTCGGCGACACCGTCGCGTCCCACGTAGTCGATGCACACGTCGAGCAGGTGCGCGCCGACGCGCGTCTGACCCTTGGCGATCTCGACGCAGTCGTCCCATCGCCCCTCGAGCATCGCCTCACGGAACGCCTTCGACCCGTTCGCGTTGGTCCGTTCGCCGATCGCGAGGTACGCGGCATCCTGCCGAAACGGCACATGCTGATAGAGCGAGGCGACACCCGGCTCGGCCTCGTCTCGCGAGAAACCACCCTCAGGGCGAGAAACCACCGCTGCACCGGTTTCTGACGGCGCATGTGGTTTCTCACCAGTCGGGCGCAGCCGCTCGACGACCGCCGCGAGGTGCTCGGGGGTCGTGCCGCAGCATCCGCCCACGAGGCCCACCCCGAACTCGCGGACGAACTGCTCGTGTGCCGTCGCGAGCTCGGTCGGTGTCAGCGGATAGTGCGCGCCATCGGCCGTCAGAACCGGCAGCCCCGCGTTGGGCATGCACGCGATCGCCACCGGCGAGTGCTTCGACAGATGCCGCAGGTGCTCACTCATCTCGGCGGGACCGGTCGCGCAGTTCAGGCCGATCGCGTCGACGCCGAGCGGCGCGAGGGTCGTGAGAGCCGCGCCGATCTCGGAGCCCATGAGCATCGTTCCGGTCGTTTCCACCGTGACCTCGACGAAGATCGGCAGGCGGATGCCGCGGCTCACGATCGCCTGCTTGCACCCGGCGATGGCGGCCTTGGTCTGCAGCAGGTCCTGCGAGGTCTCCACGAGGAACGCGTCGGCGCCGCCGTCGATCAGCCCTTCGGCCTGCAGCGCAAAGGTCTCTTTCAGGTGTGCGTACGTCGTATGCCCGAGAGAGGGCAGCTTCGTTCCCGGACCCATCGACCCGAGCACCCACCGCATCCGCCCGTCGGCGGCCTCGGCCGCCTCGGCTCGCTCCCGAGCGATGCGGGCGCCTGCGGCAGCGAGTTCGTGGATGCGGTCGTCGATGTCGTAGTCCGACAGGTTCGACCAGTTCGCCCCGAACGTGTTCGTCTCGATCGCGTCGATGCCCACCGCGAGGTAATCGTCGTGGATGGCCGCGATCATGTCGGGACGCGAGACGTTGAGGATCTCGTTGCATCCCTCGAGCTGCTGGTAGTCCTCGAGCGTCGGCTCATACCGCTGCAGCATGGTTCCCATAGCCCCGTCGGCGATGACGACGCGCCTGGCGAGCGCCTCGAGCAGAGCCTCCGATCGCTCCGGGCGCGGAACCCCATCGATATCGAGTGCGAAGCGGGGCGGGGCGGTCGAGGTCACCGCGCGATTCTATCGGCGTTCGGCGGATCGGAGACCGTGTGCCGTCGCCCGTCGCAGCACCCCCACAGCTGCCGGGTGCCCGAGCCGCGCGCACGCAGGGCAGGATGGAGCCGTGAGCATCCCGTCGATGTCCGAGCTGCGCGAGGCTGCGCGCGTTGTCGCCCTGCCGCTCGTGACGCGCTTTCGCGGGATCGAGACCCGTGAGGTGCTTCTCCTGGACGGCCCCGCGGGCTGGAGCGAGTTCTCGCCCTTCCTCGAGTACGACGACGCCGAGGCCTCCACCTGGCTGGCCGCGGCGATCGATTTCGGCTGGCACGATCAACCCGCGGCGCTCCGTGCGCGCATCCCGGTGAACGCGACCGTCCCGGCGGTGGGGGCGGCATCCGTTGCGGAAGTCCTTGCCCGCTTCGACGGATGCCGCACCGCGAAGGTCAAGGTCGCCGACCCCGGGCAGTCGCTGGCCGACGACATCGCCCGCGTGCACGCGGTGCGCGAAGCGATCGGCTCCGAGGGCCGCATCCGCCTCGACGCCAACGGCGGGTGGAACGTCGACGAGGCCGAGCGCGCCGTGCACGCCCTCGCCGAGTTCGATCTGGAATACCTCGAGCAGCCGTGCGCGAGCATCGGCGAACTCGTTGAGCTGCGTGAGCGCCTGGCGGATTGGGGAATCCCCATCGCGGCAGACGAGAGTGTCCGCAAGGCTGCGGATCCCCTCGCGGTGGCGCGTGCGGGCGCCGCGGACCTCCTGGTCGTGAAGGCGCAGCCACTGGGCGGCGTGCGCCGGGCGGTGCAGATCGTCGCGGACGCGGGTCTCCCCGTCGTGGTCTCCAGCGCGCTCGAGACCAGCGTCGGCCTGTCGATGGGGCTCGCCCTCGCCGCTGCTCTCCCCCGGCTCGACTTCGATTGCGGGTTGGGCACGGCCTCACTCCTGGCCGCCGACGTGACCGCGCGGCCGCTCCGGCCGGAGGCCGGGATGCTGCCCGTCGGCCGCGTCACGCCCGACCCCCATCTCCTGGAACAGCACGCGGCCGCGCCCGAGCGACGCGACTGGTGGCTTGCGCGGCTGGACCGCTGCCACGCGCTGCTCTGATTGAACCGGTCAGGCGCTCTCGACCAGGACGACGACGATCCGTTCGATCCGTTCGTTGAGGAGCGTTGCGATCTCGGCTGCGGGGCGACCCTCGAGCGTGGCGCGCGCGCACGTGTCCTCCGAGACGTCGAGCAGGAGCTGCGCCGACTCGGCCAGCGGGAGCCGCAGCCGCAAGCCGTACGCGGTGACCACCTGCTGGATGATCCCCTCGACGCGGTCACGGATGACGTCCTGCCAGGTCAGATAGGCCGCCGCCAGGCGCGAGTCGCGCATCGCCTGGGTGCGGATCTCGCTGATCAGCTGCGGCTCCATGGTTTCTCCGAGCGACGCGCCGATCACCTGCCGCACGAGCGCGGAGGTGTCCGAGCGCACGTCGGGCGCGAGGCCGCGCACGCGACCGGCCACCTCGTCGAGCTTCGCCTCGGTCAGCTGCGTGATCAGTGCGAGCAGCAGCTGTTCCTTGGACTCGAAGTTGGAGTAGAACGCGCCGCGCGTGAATCCCGCCCGTTCGCAGATCATCTCGACGGATGCCGCGTCGAGCCCGACCTCTCCGAATACCTCGTGGGCGGCATCCAAGAGGCGCGCGCGCGTCTGCTCGCGGCGCCGGGATCCGACCCGGGGGCTGACGTCCGTCATGCGGCTCCCTTTCGAGGCCAGTTTCACACGTTGTCCCCAGACTTGCCAGGGAGAACACGCCTAGGATACGCCTGTGCACTGGATACAGCGTTGTATCGAAACCCGCTGACCTACTCCCCCCTCGAACCGGAGCGCTCGTGTCCACACTTCTGTCGTCCCTCGGCCGCTGGTCGTACCGCCACCCGTGGCGGGTCCTGGTGTCATGGCTTCTGCTGCTCGGCGTCGTCGGAGGCTCCGTGGGGTTCGGCATCGGCACCGGCGCCATCAAGGGCTTTGACAACGCGTTCTCCATCCCAGGCACGGAGAGTCAGGAGGGGATCGCGCTGCTCACCCGCACTTTTCCGCAGGCGAGCGGCACGAGCGCCCAGTACATCGTCGTCGCGGCCGACGGCGACCGCATCGACGAAGCCACCTACCGCGACGAGATCGCGTCGTCGATAGACGAACTCGGAAAGCTCGACGGGGTGCTGGCGGTCACCGACCCGTTCGACGAGATGGTCACCGGCTCAGTGAGCGGTGACGGTCGCGCCGCGCTCATCCGGCTGCAGTTCGAGGGGACGGTCACCGATGTCTCCGATGCGACGAAGACGGCTCTCGAGGATGAGTCCGCGAGGCTCGGCGCAGCACTGCCCCCGGGATCGCAGGTCGTGGTCGGCGGCGACCTCTTCTCGACCTCGCTGCCCGGGCTGTCGATCAGTGAGGCCGTCGGCGTGCTCATCGCGCTCTTCGTGCTGATCATCACTTTCCGCTCACTCGCCGTCGCCTTCTTCCCCCTCGCGAGCGCCCTCATCGGCGTCGCGCTGGCGATCGCCCTGATCTACGCGGCGACCGCGTTCGCGACCGTGTCATCGACCACGCCCCTGCTCGCGATCATGCTGGGCCTCGCGGTCGGCATCGACTATGCCCTCTTCATCGTCGCGCGACATCAGGATCAGGTGCGCGCGGGCATGGACCCCGAAGAGTCTGCGGCACGCGCGACCGGCACGGCCGGGTCGGCGGTCGTCTTCGCGGGCGTGACGGTGCTGATCGCGCTGATCGGTCTGGGCTTCGCCGGCATCCCGTTCCTGACCACGATGGGCATCGCCGCCGCTGCTGCCGTCGCCATCGCGGTCCTGGTCGCGATCACCCTGACGCCGGCCCTTCTCGGGTTCGTGAAGGAGCGCGTGGTCGGGTGGGGCCATGGCCTCGGGCGCGGCGTCACCATCCGCCGTCGCCGCGGCACGACCAAGATCGAACCCACCGATCGCACCGATCGCACCGATCGCACCGATCGCACCGAGAAGGATGCCGCCGCCGCGGCCCCCGGAACGCCGACTCCGAAGATGAACCGCTGGGTCATGCTCGTGACACGGCATCCGGTCGTGACGACGATCGCCGTCATCGCGACGCTCGGCGTCGTGGCGATTCCGGCGGCGAGCCTGCAGCTCGCGCTCCCCAACGCCGGCATGCAGCCGCCCTCCAGCGAAGCGAGGCAGGCCTACGACCTCACGGCCGAGTACTTCGGACCAGGGTCGAACGGGCCGCTGATCCTCACCGGATCGATCGTCACCTCGACCGACCCCCTGGGCCTGATGGCAGACCTCAAGGCGGAGGTCGAGAAGATCCCCGGCGTCAAGGAAGTGGCTCTCTCCACCCCGAACGAGACGGCCGATACGGGTCTCATTCAGGTCGTGCCCGAGACGGCGCCCGACGACCCGGCGACCGCCGACCTCGTGCGGGAGCTGCGCGCGCACCACGACGAATGGCTCGAGGAATACGGGGTCGATCTGAAGGTCACCGGCTTCACTGCGATCGCGATCGACATCTCCGACCGGCTGGGCGCAGCGCTCCTGCCCTTCGGCCTGTTCGTCGTCGGCCTGTCGTTCATCCTGCTGATGATCGTGTTCCGCTCGGTCTGGGTGCCCCTCAAGGCGACCGTCGGATACCTGTTGTCGATCTTCGCCGCATTCGGCGTGGTCGCTGCCGTGTTCGAGTGGGGCTGGCTCGCCGATGCGCTGCAGGTGACGCGGACCGGGCCGGTCATCAGCTTCATGCCGATCATCCTGATGGGCGTGCTCTTCGGGCTCGCAATGGACTACGAGGTCTTCCTCGTCTCGCGCATGCGAGAGGACTTCGTCCATGCCCGCCGGGCGGCGAAGGCGTCCGGCGGAGCCGTCGACGCGCGCGCGATCGCCCTCGGCGCCGTTCGCAGTGGCTTCACGGCGTCCGCGCGAGTCGTCACGGCAGCCGCTGTGATCATGTTCGCCGTCTTCGCGGCGTTCGTCCCCGAGGGCGACACGTCGATCAAGCCGATTGCGCTGGGTCTGGCCGCGGGCATCGCGATCGACGCGTTCCTCGTGCGCATGACGCTGGTCCCCGCGGTCATGGCCCTGCTGGGAGACAGGGCGTGGTGGATGCCGGCCCGGCTCGACCGCATCCTCCCCCATTTCGACATCGAGGGTGAGGCCGTCGAACGCGAGATCGCCCTCGCGGATTGGCCTGAGCCCGGCACCGGCTCCCCGCTCGTGGGCGAGGGCGTCGGCGTGCGCGTCGACGGCGGTCGCGGCGTGGGCGAGGTCGAGCTGTTCTCAGATGCCACGTTCCGCCTGGCGCCCGGTGACACGCTCCTCGCCACGGCGCCGGACCCCCGCGCCGGGCGTGCGTTCATCCTCCTGTGCGCGGGGCGGGTCGATCCGACCGGCGGGCGGCTCCGCGTCGCCGGGCATCTCCTGCCTGGCCGCGCCGCCTGGGTCCGGGCGCACGTCAGCGTCGCGCTGCTCGACGGCGCGGCCGATCCGCCTCGAGAACTGCGGCGCGCGCTCTCGGGCGGAACATCGCTCGTGGCGATCGACGGCATCGACACGCTCACCGGTGCGAACCGCGACCAGGTCGCGGCACTCCTGCGGGATGCCGCCGCCGCGCCGCGTCGGCGCGGCGCACCGCTCACGATCGTCGCGTCCGCACGACGCGACGGGCCGGCTCTCGATCTGCTCGCCGACGCTCACCGGCCGTCCATCACGACTCTGACCCTCGTTTCCCGCTTCACTTCGACCCCGGTGACCTCCTCATGACGCTCCCCTTCGAACGCGCGCGTTCCCGCAAGCCCGTAACCTGGATGACGCTGACCGGGGTGCTCCTGCTGCCGGTCGTGATCGGCGGCCTGCTCGTGGTGGCGCTCTACAATCCGACGGAGCGTCTCGGAGAGATGCGCGCCGCGATCGTGAACAACGACGAGCCCGTCACGATCGACGACCAGCTCGTGCCCCTCGGCCGCCAGCTCACGGCAGGGCTGGTCGAGGGCTCCGATGACCTGCCCAGCAACCTCGACTGGACGATATCCAACACGGATGACGCCCGGTCCGGACTGGCCGACGGCACATACGAGGCGGTCATCACGATTCCGGCGAACTTCTCCGCCGCCGCGACGTCGACGGCGGGCGCCTCGGACGGCTCGGGCGGTACACCGGAGAAGGCGACCATTTCGATCGCCACCGCGCCCGACAGTCTGATCGTCGACGACGCCATCACTGCTCAGGTCGCTGAGGCGGCAGCATCCGCGACGGGGCAACAGCTGTCGACCGTCTTCCTCGAGAACGTGTTTCTCGGCTTCACCACCCTCGGCGATGAGCTCGGGCAGGCCGCGACCGGCGCGCACCAGCTCGCCGAGGGCGCGGCACAAGCGGCGACCGGCGCCGCCGCGCTTCCCGCCGGGGCGTCCGCGCTCTCCAGCGGAGCGATGCAGCTGGGTGGGGGCGTCGGTGAACTCTCGAACGGGCTGTCGCAGCTCGCCGGCGGCACCCGCCAGTCGGCGAGCGGCGCCGGGGCGCTCGCAGACGGGCTGACGCAGATCTCGGCGCAGCTCACCGCCACCGCCGACGGGACTCTCGGGGGCACCGCTGCCGCGAACGTCCGCAGCGCGAACGACGCTGCCGCGGCGACCGGGTCGCTGGCGACCTCGTATGAGACCCTGCGGACGCAGAACGAATGCACGGCGCCGAGGACACCCGATCAGGTCGCCGTCTGCGCTGCGCTCGATCAGCTCGCGGTGGATGTGCAGCGCGCGGCCACGAGCGCGGGCTACGCCGCCGGATACGCCGGTGGCATCCAGCGGGGCCTCGGTCAGACGGCGATCGGCATCGATCGGCTCGCCTCCGGCGCGACCGATCTCCGGTCGGGTCTCGGCACGGTCGCGGGCGGCATCGACCAGTCGGCGTCGGGCGCGTCCGCCCTCAGCACCGGCGTGAACCAGCTCGCCGACGGCGCAGACGAGCTGGCAGCCGGCGCATCGCAGCTCGCCGACGGGGTCAGCGAGGTCGCGACCGGCACTTCGAGCCTCGCCGACGGCCTGACCGAGGCATCCGGCGCACTCCCCTCCTACACCGATCAGCAGGCCACCGACCTTGCGGCGGTCGTCGCCGATCCGGTGACGACCGAGGGCGTCGGATCGAACATCTTCGGCGCTTCGGCGATCCCGCTGCTGGGCATGCTGGCACTGTGGTTCGGTGGTCTGGGATCATTCGTCGCTCTGCAGGCGGTGCCACGGCACGCGCTGAGCTCACGTCGCCCCTCCGTGCTGCTGGCACTGCGAAGCCTGCTCCCGGCCGCCGCGATCGGGGCAGGGCAGGGCTTCCTCCTCGCCGTCGTCGTGCAGCTGGCGGCATCGTACGAGTGGTCGACCTGGGTGGGCTTCGCGGCTCTCTCGGTGCTCGCCGGCGTCGCATTCGCCGCGGTCAACCAAGCGCTCATCGGGGTGTTCGGCGGCGCGGGTCGATGGATCTCGGCGCTCATCGGAGTCCTCGCGGTCGCGACCGGGGTCGTCTCGACTGTGCCGGGCGTACTGACCTCCGTCGCCGGCCTCATGCCTACGACCCCGGCCTACCAGGCGATGCTCGGCGCACTCACCGACGCCGGCGGAATCGGCGCGGGCGTGGCTGGAATGATCCTCTGGGCGGTGCTGGCCTTCGGGGCCACCGTGCTGGCGGTCGCCCGTCGGCGTACGGTCAGCGCAGAAGCCCTCCTGGCGACATCCGCCTCGCTGGCCTGACGCCGGACGCCGGCACCGGGCCGGCGCCGTGCGACGCCGAACGCGCGCGCCGCAGCCGTGAAGCGGGCGACTCGACCTGCCTCTGGCGTGCCGGCCGCCGGACCGATCGCGTGACCTGCTGGTGGATGCCGCTGGTCAGCTCAGGCCGCTGTAGACGTGCAGACCCTTGAAGAACATGTTCACGATCGTGAAGTTGAACATGACGGCGGCGAACCCGACGATCGACAGCCACGCGGAGCGCGTGCCGCGCCAGCCGCGCGTCGCGCGCGCGTGGATGTAGCCCGCGTAGAGCACCCAGATCACGAAGGTCCAGACCTCTTTCGTGTCGAATCCCCAATAGCGGCCCCACGCGCCGTTGGCCCAGATCGAACCGGCGATGAGCGTGAAAGTCCAGAAGATGAAGCCGATGATCGCGAAGCGATATGCCAGCGATTCCAGGACGTCCGCAGAGGGCAGGGTACGAAGGAACCGGGGACCGCTGCGGGTGGGGGCGGATACCGGGGCATCGGCGACGGCATCCGCCGTGGCGACCGCTTTCGTTCGCCGGGCTTGCATCAGCTGCAGCACCGACAGCGCGAACGCGAGAGCGAACAGCGCGGTCGCCAGTGACGCGACGAAGACGTGGATCACGAGCCACGGGCTCTTCAGCGGATCTGCCAGCGGAACCACGTCGGTGTAGAACCAGATCGCGGTGGCCCCGAGCAGCATCACGACCAGGATCGTGATGAATGTGCCGAGAAAACGCAGGTCGTAGCGAAGGAGCACGACCAGATACACCGCCACGATGAGCATCGTGCCGGTGAGGGCGAACTCGTACATGTTCGACCACGGCACCCGCCCGGCCGCGAATCCGCGGGTGACGTCTGCCGCGACGTGGAACGCGAAGCCGAGGACGGTCAGCGAGGTGCCGATCCGCGCCCAGACGTCGCGCCGCCGCTCGCCGAGCGGCGCCTCGAGGTCGGACTGCGCCTGCGCCTGCCGTGCGCGCAGATCGTCACGGCTCTCCGCAGCACCGGCCGCGACCAGAACGCGAGCGGGCGCGGCATCCTTCGCCCGCAGTGCGAGGTCGGAGCGACGCGCGAGATCGATCGCGTACGCGATGAAGGCCAGCGTGTAGATGGCGACGGCCGTCCAGAGCAGGAGCACGGAGACGTCGTCGAGCTGCAGTCCGGTCTGAGGCATGTGGTCCAGTCTACGCGTGGGGCTCTGGTGTCTCGGCAGGGAGCGAAGCGCCGTGGGTGCGCGCGAGATCGGCGACCGCGGCAGCGATCACGGGGTCTTCGCCGCGCGCGAGTCCGGCGTATTCGAGCGTCAGGGTGCCGTTTCCGGGAGTGGCCTTGACCCACATCCGACGCCGGGGGATGAACAGCGCCGCGAGCAGTCCGAGCAGGGCCACCACCGCGAAAGCGAGGACGAACGGCGCGCCCACATCACGATGCACCGAGAGCGACACATAGCGCTTGACCTGTTCGGCGGCGCCGTTCGCGGTCGCGTCCTCGAATGTGATCGAGCCCATTCCCCGCGGCAGGTCGACTGTCTCGCCCGGTTCGAGCTCCAAAGCCTCGGTGCCGCTGTCCTTGCCGGCGAGCTGCGTCATGCCGCTCGGGTCGAGCGCGTAGACGTTGCGCGCCGTCCCGTCGTCGATGCCGAGATCGCCCGCGTAGACCCAGAGGGTCAGCAGAGGATTTGCCAGCGAGGGATACGCGGAGGTGAACGCTCCGGAGTGCAGCGTGGCGGCCGTCGGGTAGAGGAAGCCGATGAGCCCCAGCTGCTCCGACAGTCCGTCAGGGATCTTGATGACTCCCTGCGAGGTCATGTTGGCGTCCTTCGGCAGAAACTCGACGTCCTCGCGGAAGACGACGTCGCCGTCGGCGTTGCGCACGGTGATGGTCGGCGCGTAGCCGTTGCCCATCAGATAGATGCTGTCACCGGTCACCGCCAGCGGGTGATTGACGCGGACGACGCCGTCTCGGGGGCTCTGGCCCGGCTCGGCGACCGTCACGTTCGCGGCGAAACTACCGGCCTGTCCCTGCCCGGGCTCGCCGACCGGGACGTAGCTGACCTCGAAGGAGTCAAGAGTGATCGCATACGGCGAGAGCGCATTCGTATCGACGAAGCGCCCCGGGTTGAACGAGGTGTACCCGAGGCCGAGGGAGTTGACGAAGCTGTCACCCTCCACGACGACGGTCTGCCCTGTGTAGGTGAGTCCTCCGCCGATCCCGACGGCCAGCAGCACTCCGACCAGCGCGCTGTGGAAGACGAGGTTGCCGGTTTCACGGGCATAGCCGCGTTCCGCCGAGACCGACGCGACGCCGCGGCCGTCGTAGCGCTCGACGCGATAGCCCGCCGCTCTCAGCTGCGCCTGCGCGAGGTCGATCGCCGAGACGGCGGATGCCGCGGCATCCGCCCCCGCCGGAAGCTCTCGCAGGATCTCGACGTGGTCATCCAGCCGCGACAGCCGCGCCGGAGTACGGGGCGGACGGGCCCGCAGCGCCTTCCAGTGGTGTTTCGTGCGCGGAATGACACAGCCGATGAGCGAGATGAACAGCAGAATGTAGATCGCCGAGAACCACGCCGATGAGTACACGTCGAACAGTTGCAGCTGATCGAGGATCGGATACAGGTCCGGGTTGTTCGTCTTGTACTGGGCGACGCCGTTCGGATCGGCGGTGCGCTGGGGCACGATCGAGCCGGGGATCGCGGCGATCGCGAGGAGCAGCAGGAGCACGAGCGCCGTGCGCATGCTCGTCAGCTGCCGCCAGCCCCAGCGCATCCAGCCGACGACTCCGAGCTTCGGCTGAGCCAAGCCGTTGGCGGATGCCGGTTGCGCGTCGACGTGATCGGCCGGGCGGAGCGGTTCCGAGCCGTCGCCGGAGTCGACCGTTTCGCCGTCAGAGGGGGAGTTCGACACTGCCGATCACCCCCGTGAGCTGCGACATGACCGATGCCCACAGGCCGGTCACCATGAGGACACCCAGCACGATCAGCAGGATGCCGCCGATGATGTTCACTGCGCGAATATGCCGACGCAGGAATGTCACTGAGCGGGTCGCCCAGCCGAAGCCGATCGCGAGAAGGACGAACGGGATGCCGAGCCCCAGCGAGTACGCGACCGCGAGCGCGACAGCTCGCCAGGGATCACCCTGCGCGAAGGACACGGAAAGGATCGCGGTGTACGTGGGGCCGATGCACGGGGCCCAGCCGATGCCCATCGCGACGCCGAGGAGCGGTGCACCGACAAGGCCGAGGCCTTGTCGTACCTGCGGCTTGAACGCCCGCTGGGCGAACCCGAAGACGCCGAGGAAGACGAACCCCATGACGATCACGACGACGCCCAGCACCCGGGTGATGACGTCGCCATACTGCAGGAAGACCCGCCCGGCCGTCCCGGCCAGCACGCCCATCGCGACGAAGACGACGGTGAACCCGGAGATGAAGAGCACGACCCCGCCGACGAGGCGCCCGCGTCCGGTGCGCACGCGCGCAGCTTGGCGCGAACTCCGCAGGATCTCGCCGGAATCGTGCGGAGTGGCTGAGATTCTGCGGGTGTCGGAATCGACGGAGCCACCGAGGAAGCCCAGGTACCCCGGCACCAGAGGGAGCACGCACGGCGAGGCGAACGAGATGAGACCCGCGAGCATGGCGATCGGAAGCGCGAGCCAGAGGGCGCCGTCCACGACGACCTGGTTCATGACTGTTCCGACCGCACGTCGTCCACGATCGTCGTGAGGATCGACTCACTCTCGACCTGGCCGATCAAGCGCGCGGCGACCCGGCCCTGGGCATCGAGGACGAGCGTGATGGGCACGGCCTGCAGCGGCGTCCACGACGCGAACGCGAGCTTGAGCGCGGCATCGTCCTTCGCCAGCACCGATGGATACGAGATGCCGTACGTCTGCTCGAACGCGGTGGCCTGCTCGGGTCCGTCGTAGATGTTCACCCCGAGGAAGTTCGCGCCGGTCTTCTGGGCGACCGCCTCCAGCGTCGGCGCTTCGGCACGGCACGGCCCGCACCCGGCGTACCAGAAGTTGAGGACGAGGACGTCTCCGGCAAAGTCCGAGCTCGTGACGGTGGAGCCGTCGACGGCGGTGCCCGTGAAGTCGACGGCGTCGCCGCGCTGGTCGGGAGCGATCTCCTGCACGCTGCCGTCACCGGAGATGAATCCGGTGTCGCCCCCCTGTTGATACGAATCGATCAGGCCGTCGTTCGCACTCGTGCACGCGGCCAGTCCGAGGCCCAGCACGACGACGAGAGCGGATGCCGCGATCCTGGGTCTCGCCCGGTGCCGGGGCGCATAGCTGGGTCGAAGGGTCATACCGCCCCCACATCGATCGCGCCGGCGGTTGCGGCCGGCTCGGCGTACGCCACCTCGCGCCAGCGGTCGCCTTCGAGCTCGAAGCTCGTCACGGACGACAGCGCGCAGCGGCGCTTGCGCGGGTCGTGGCTCAGCGGCTCCCCCGCGACGGCGAGGTGCGTGATCCAGATCGGCAACTGGTGCGAGACGATGACCAGGTCGCCGGATGCCGTGGTCCCCCACGCCTCGCGCATCGCGGCATCCATCCGGTCGACGATCTCGAGGTACGGTTCGCCCCAGCTGGGGATCGACGGGCGCGCGAGGTGGCGCCAGTTCAGCGGGTTCAGCACGGCGCGCTTCATGCGCTTGCCCTCGAAGACGTTCGTCGGCTCGATGACGCGATCGTCGATGACCGGCATGAGCCCGAAGATCTCTTGAAATGGTTCGCCCGATTCCCGCGTGCGTTGCAGCGGGGAGGCGACCAACGATGCAACAGGGCGGCCGAGCCCGCGCACGTGCTCGGCCGCGGCGCGGGCCATCTTCCGACCTTCGGCGCTCAGCCGGTATTCCGGAAGACGCCCGTACAGCACGCGGTCGGGGTTGAAGACCTCCCCGTGGCGCACGAGATGGAGACGGTCGGCGGGCACCCGGCCAGTCTACGTGGACGCCCTCTATGCCCAGGCTGAGAACCGGGTCTCACGCCGGATCGGCGTCCGGTCGCCGTGAACGCAGCTGACGCACGCGAGCCACGATGAACCAGACGACGGCGACCGCGCTGACCGCGATGACGACGTACTGGAAGAACCCGGCGTACGTCTCCACAATGTGCCACGACTCGCCCAGGAGGAATCCGGCCATCACGAACAGCGTGTTCCAGAGCAGGCTGCCGGCGAGCGACAGCAGTCCGAATCGCCACAACGGCATGCGCGTGACACCCGCCGGGATCGAGATGAGGCTCCGGAATATCGGGATCATCCGACCGAAGAACACGGCCTTGCCACCGTGGCGGTGAAACCACGCGACGGTGCGGTCGATGTCTTCGACCTGCACCAACGGGACCTTCGCCGCGATCCTGCGCAGCCGGTCCAGGCCGAACCACGCCCCGACGCCGTAAAGGAGAAGCGCGCCCGCGATGGATCCGGCGGTCGTCCACACGAGCGCTTCGACGAGCGTGAAGCTCCCGCGACTGGCGGCCAGGCCCGCCATCGGGAGGATGACTTCGCTCGGCAACGGCGGGAACAGGTTCTCGAGCGCGATCGCCACGCCCGCTCCGGGAGCACCGATCACCTGCATGAGCGAGACGACGGCATCCACGATCGTCGTCAGCCACGAGCCATCCGATACCGTCATGAGCGCCACTCTAGGCGGCGCAGCTATCGGGAAGCTGAGCGCGCTGCGCCGCCCACGTAGACTCGTCTCTCGTGAGTGAACGCGTTCTGGTGAACCAGCTGCAGACCCGTGCGGACGGACCCGTCTCGGTGTCCGGATGGGTGGAGACCGTCCGCGACCAGAAGAAGGTGCAGTTCGTCATCCTGCGCGATGAGACCGGCGACGTGCAGCTGGTGAACCCCGCGACGCGCCCCGACCCGGAGGCGTCTGCGGTCGATGAGTCTGCCGAGAGGGCCGCTGCGCTCGAGCTCACCTCTCTCATCTCTGAGCTGTCCACCGGCACCTTCCTCACCGTCACCGGCGAGCTCAAGCACGATGAGCGCGTCAAGCTCGGCGGCGTGGAGATCAAGATCGTGGGACTCGAGATCGCGGCAGCCGCTCTCGCCGAGACGCCGATCGCGCCCGACAGCGGTCTGGACAAGCGCATGGACTGGCGGTTCCTCGACCTCCGCCAGCGGCGCAACAACCTCATCTTCCGCGTGCAGACGACGCTCGAGCACGCGATGCGCTCGTACTGGATCGAGCGCGACTACATCGAGATCCACTCGCCGAAGCTGATGGCTTCCGCCTCCGAATCCAATGCCGAGCTGTTCGAGGTTCCCTACTTCGAGGACAAGACCGCCTATCTCGCGCAGAGTCCGCAGTTCTTCAAGCAGATGGCGCAATCGGCCGGCTTCGGCAAGATCTTCGAGATCGGCGACGTGTATCGCGCCGACCCGTCGTTCACATCGCGGCATGCGACCGAGTTCACATCGGTGGATGCTGAGATCAGCTGGATCGACTCGCACGAAGACGTCGCGGCGATGCAGGAGGAACTCTTGCACACCGCGATCAAGGCCGTCGCCGACAAGCACGGCTCCGAGATCCGCGAGCTGTTCGGCCTCGACGTCGTCGTGCCGCAGATCCCGTTTCCGCGGATCCCGCTGGCCGAGGCGCGCGAGATCGTCGCGGCCCGCGGCTACGAGATCCCCCGGACCGACGGTGATCTCGACCCGGAGGGCGAACGTCAGATCTGCGCACACGTGCAGGAGACCTATGGTCACGAGTTCGTCTTCATCACCGACTACCACCCCGAGATCCGCGCGTTTTATCACATGCGCGACCCCGAGACCGGGCTGACGAAAAGCTACGACCTCCTCTACAACGGCGTCGAGATCACGACCGGCGCACAGCGCGAGCACCGTGTCGACCTGCTCGAGGTCCAGGCGCGCGAGAAGGGCCTCGACCCCGCGCATCTCGATTTCTACTTCGACTTCTTCCGCTACGGCGCACCGCCGCACGGCGGCTTCGGCATGGGCCTGGCCCGGGTCCTGATGCTGCTGCTCGGGCAGGACTCCATCCGCGAGGTGACATACCTCTTCCGCGGCCCGACCCGGCTGGCACCGTAGCGTCACCGGGAGTATGCCTTCCGTTCACCCAAGGTGACCCCGCCGGATGATTCACCCCCGTACGTTCCTCTCAACTGGGCCCGCGCACCCGAACCGCGCCGGCCTTCGCACCTCGAGAGGAATTCATGTCCCGCACTCTTCGCCGCGCCGGCGTCTTCACGCTGGCCGCCGTCACCGCTCTTTCTCTGGCCGCGTGCAGCGGTGCATCCGACGTGTCCGCCCCGTCGGGGTCGGGCGGAGCCGATGCCGCCACGGCCACCAGCCTGGCCGACTTCGGCACCTTCGCCGACTTGGAGGCGGCGGCGAAGGCCGAGGGCAAGCTCAACGTGATCGCGCTGCCACGGGACTGGGCCAACTACGGCGAGATCATCGATCTGTTCGCTGAGACCTACCCCGAGATCACCGTCGAGGAGCAGTCTCCCGACATCTCCTCGGCCGAAGAAATCCAGGCCGCCGAGGCCAATGCCGGGCTCGATACCGCACCGGATGTCTTCGACCTCGGCCTGACGGTCGCTCTGCAGAACACCGACGGATTCGCGCCCTACAAGGTTCAGACCTGGAGCGAGATTCCCGACGCGCTCAAGGAGCCGACCGGGCTGTTCGTCGGCGACTACGGCGGATACATGTCGATCGGCTACGACTCGGCGAAGTACCCCGCTCCCGCGAGCCTCGAGGACCTCCTCGGATCCGACTACACGGCTGCCGTCGCGATCAACGGCGACCCCACGCAGGCGGGAGCGGCTTTCGCCGCCGTCGGACTCGCGACCGTCCAGTCGGGCGGAACCCTGGATGACTACACACCCGGCATCGACTTCTTCTCTCAGCTGAACGCTGCGGGCAACATGCTCAAGGTCGACGTGACCAGCGCCACTGTCTCGAGCGGCGAGACCCCCGTCGTCTTCGACTGGGACTACCTGAACGCGGCGCACACGGACGCCAACGCCGACTGGAAGGTCGTCGTGCTGCCGGGCACCGGCTATGCCGGCTACTACAACCAGGCGATCAACAAGGACGCCCCGCACCCGGCGGCCGCCCGCCTGTGGCAGGAGTTCCTCTACAGCGACGAGGTGCAGAACCTCTGGCTCAAGGGCGGTGCGCGTCCGGTCCGGATGCAGGCGATGACGGATGCCGGCACGATCGACCAGGCTCTCGCCGACGCCCTCCCCGCCGTGCCCGAGACCACGGTCGTCCCGTCAGAGGAGCAGAGCACGGCGGCCGGCACGCTTCTCGGCGAGAAGTGGGCCGCGGCGGTCCAGTGACCTCATCCTCCGCTCACGCCGGGCCCGAGCTCCATGCTCGGGCCCGGCGTGTCGGCTGGGCCGGCATCCTTCCCGCTGTCGGATTGGCGCCCTTCGCCGCGTACGTCGTGATCTTCCTCGCGCTGCCCACGGTCCTGGCGATCGGTTCGGGACTCTTCGACGGCGAGGGCGCATTCACGTGGGACAACTTCACCGCGCTGACCGAGCCCGTGGTCGCTCAGACGTTCCTGAACTCCATCGGGCTCTCGCTGCTGACCTCGCTGGTCGGCGCTGTCCTGGGCGCCCTGGTCTGCTACGCGATGCTCGGCCTCGCCGAGGGAGGGCCCGTGCGCACCGCCGTCGATGCCGCTTCGGGAGTGCTCGCCCAGTTCGGCGGGGTCATGCTGGCTTTCGCGTTCGTCGCCACGATCGGTCTGCGCGGTGTCGTGACACTGCTGCTGAAGGACACGTTCGGGATCGACATCTTCGCCGACGGCCCGTGGATCTACGAGATCACCGGGCTGATCCTGCCGTACATCTACTTCCAGGTTCCCTTGATGATCATCACCTTCATGCCGGCTCTCGCATCGCTCAAGACGCAGTGGGCCGAGGCGAACCTCACCCTCGGGGGGACACGCGCGAGCTTCTGGCTGCACATCGGGTTCCCCGTGCTCGCACCGGCGTTTCTGGCCAGCACACTGCTGCTGTTCGCGAACGCCTTCTCCTCATACGCGACCGCCGCCGCTCTGGCCAGTCAGGGCTCCCAGATCGTGCCGTTGCAGATTCGGACCGCGCTGACGAGCGAGACCGTGCTCGGCCGTGAGAACCTGGCCGGTGCCCTGGCTGCCGGCATGATCGTGGTGGTCGCCGTCGTGATGTGGGCCTACTCCGTGGTGCAGCGCCGCGCCGCGCGGTGGCGCGCATGAGCGCGACTCGCGGCATCGAGCCCTCCCGCGTGACTCGCCTGGCGATCGGAATCGTCATCGGCGTCCTGTTCGCCGTCCCGTTGGTCTCGACACTGCTCTACACGCTGCGCGCGGATGACGGGGGAGTCACGCTCGACCGGTGGGCTGCCGTCCTCTCCCCCGCGGGGGCGCGACTCTACGGCCCGATCTGGGTGGGACTCGGCAATTCCCTGACCCTCGCCGTCGTGACGGTCGGGATCGTGCTGCTGCTCTTGGCGCCCACGATGATCCTGGTCAATCTGCGGTTCGCGCGGCTCCTGCCCGCGTTCGAGTTCGTGGTGCTGCTCCCGATCACAATCCCGGCGATCGTCCTGGTGGTCGGGCTTTCGCCGATCTATCTCCAGATCGGGCGCACCCTCGGCACGGGGGCCTGGACGCTCGCGTTCGCGTACGGCATCACCGTGCTGCCGTTCGCCTATCGTGCGATCCAGGCGTCGATCGACGCAGTCGACATGCGCACGCTCGCCGAGGCGGCGCGGTCTCTCGGCGCGAGCTGGATCACGGTCGTCTTGCGGGTACTCGCGCCGAATCTGCGCCCGGGCCTTCTGGCGGCATCGCTGATCTCGGTCGCCGTGGTGCTGGGCGAGTTCACGATCGCTTCCCTCCTCAATCGCCAGGTGTTCCAGACTGCCATGGTCGTCGTCGGCAAGAGCGACGCCTATGCGCCCGCCATCTTCACTCTGCTGGCGCTCGGCCTCGTCTTCCTCCTCCTCATCACGATCGCCGTCGCGGGGCGCCCGCGCACCGGAAGGAACCCGTCATGACCGCCGAGACCGTGCCGCGGCCGCTGCCGCGAACATCCGACAACATCCTGCTCCACACTCCCGGCGAGGGCACGAGCGTGCGCCTCACAGGAATCGCGAAGGACTTCGGCACGACGCGGGTGCTCCACGGCGTCGATCTCGACGTCAAGCCTGGAGAGTTCGTCTCGCTGCTGGGCCCATCGGGCTGCGGCAAGACGACGCTGCTGCGGATCATCGCGGGGCTCGAATCCGCCTCCGTCGGCGCCGTCTTCTTCGGCGGAGCCGACGTCTCCCGCATACCGACCAACCGCCGCGACATCGGCATGGTGTTCCAGTCCTACTCGCTGTTCCCCCACCTGCGTGTGATCGACAATGTCGCCTTCGGCCTCCGCCGGCGCCGGGTAGCTCCGAAGGCTGCGGCGACACGCGCCGCCGACGCGCTCGACCTCGTGGGCCTCGGGGACATGGAGGATCGATACCCTCATCAGCTCTCCGGCGGCCAGCAGCAGCGAGTAGCCCTTGCGCGAGCCCTCGTCACCGAGCCGCGCGTCCTGCTGCTGGATGAGCCGCTGTCGGCCCTGGACGCCAAGGTGCGCGTCCAACTGCGCGACGAGATCCGCCGCATCCAGCTGCGATTGGGCATCACGACGATCTTCGTCACCCACGACCAGGAAGAGGCGCTTGCGGTCTCGGACCGCATCGCGGTGATGGATTCCGGTCGCATCGAGCAGATCGGCGCCCCGGAGGAGCTCTACCTCCGCCCGGCCAGTTCGACGGTCGCAGCGTTCATCGGACTGTCCAGTGTCGTCTCCGGGGTCGCGGAAGGAACGACTGTCCGGGTGTGGGATGACCGGATTCCGATCCTCGGCGACCCCGCGCACGGGCCGGTCCAGGTTCTGCTCAGACCGGAGAATGTGCGGCTCGTCGGCGAGACCGACGGGGGCATGCCCGCCGTCGTGCAGGAGAGCACCTTCCTCGGCAGCTTCCGACGCACTCTCGTGCGCACCGAAGACGGAAGCCTGGTCCGGGTGCAGCACGGTCCGCACGAGCGCGTCGAATACGACGATGTCGTCCACCTCGCCCTCGCCCCGATCGCCGCAACGGTGCGGCCCGCGCCGTGAGGTCAGATCTCGAGGTCGACGGCGGAGCGAGAAGCGGTGACACTGCGGACGAAACCCGCGACCGCCTGATGGGCAGGGTGGGTCTGATAGGCCGCGAGACCGGCCGCATCATCGAAATCAGCGACGAGGGCGACATCGGCATTGCCGTCGATCTCGAGCGCGTTGACGCCCACCGACAGTGATCGAATCGACTCGACCACGCCGTCAAGAGCCCGTAGACGCTCGGCAACCTCGGCAGCATGCGCTGTGCGGGTGCGGAGGTCGGGGCCGGCCATCGTCCAGGTGACGACATGCCGAATGCTCACGAGCGTCCCTCCCCGGGCGCAGCGATCAACGCGGCACGGAGCCGATCCGGCGACAGCCGCCACTGCGCGTGGAGGTGCCCATCGACCAGCACGACGGGAATCTTGTCCCACCAGAGGTCGTAGAGGCCCGGATCATCGAGGATGGAGAACTCCTCGACGTCGACGTCATCCTCCGGGAGTTCCGCGACGACCTGCTCGACGATCTCATGCGCGACGGCGCAGAGATGGCAACCGGGCCTGGAGATGATCGTGAGTGTGGTCACGGCATCCATCCTGCCAGCCCCCGGACCTGCCGGGCGACTGGCCACAAGCCGGCCACGAACACGAAACGCCCTTCGACAGGCACTCAGCCTGGTCTGGGGGCGTTCGGTGTGCGTGCCGCGATTTACTTCTTGTTGCGGCGCTGGTGGCGAGTCTTGCGAAGCAGCTTGCGGTGCTTCTTCTTCGCCATGCGCTTGCGGCGCTTCTTGATGACAGAACCCAAGGAAAACCTCACTATGTCAGGGGTCTGGACGCGGATCGTTCGCGTCCGGGATCGGGCGTTTCGAGAAATGCCCTCGGGACAGTCTAGCCGACGTCGGCGATGGGCCGCTGCAGAGCCGCCGTGACCGCCGTTTCGGGCACCCGATAGCTGCGACCGAAGCGCACGGCAGGGAGCTCCCCGGCGTGCACCAGACGGTAAACGGTCATCTTCGACACCCGCATGAGGTCAGCAACCTCGGCGACCGTCAAGAAACGCACGTCAGAGAGCTCCGACATCGACGACCCCCAGGTTCCATCCGTGATGCTGGTCATAGCCTAGAGCGCCCATGAGACGCGTGTAAACCTGTGGGACGCATGGGATCTGCGAGCTCACCGACCGGGCAGCTTCTTCAGCGCGCTCTCCCACGCGTGCTTGGCCGAGGCCGCGGCACGGCCCACAAGCTCCGCCGCGTGTGCAGCCGAATCGGGCAGGGACGATGCGCCGTCGTCCGCCAGAGGGGAGCCGTCCTCCAAGAAAGGAACGAGCCAGTCGTCGACTTCATCCAGCGGCGCCGCGGACAGGCTGTAGAAGCGATGCTGGCCCTCTTCGCGCACGGAAACCAGCTCGGCTTCGCGCAGGACCTTGAGGTGCTTCGAGACGGTGGGCTGGCTGACACCGAGCTCGGCGACGATGTGCGAGACGCTCGTGCCGCCGGCGCCGTTGCTCCCGCGTTCACGCAAGAGCTGGAGAATGTCCCGACGGGTACCGTCGGCGATCACGTCGAAGATGTCCGCCATGACATTAGGTTAGTCTGCCCGACGCCCGGAGTACCATGACAACGATCGCGATCGAAAGGGGCGTGACATGACGGGCGACACCGTCGGTGCGCGTGCCCGCCAGGCCCTGGGGATCACTCTGGGTCGCTTCGGCCGCGGTGCGCGCGAGCTCGCGACAGCGTCGCCCTCGCGCTTTGCGATCCTGGTCTTCGCCGGGCTCATCCTGATCTTCACCGCTCTGCTCTCGTTGCCGATCGCGGCTGCCGATGGCACGCCACTCCCCTTCGCCGACGCGCTCTTCACCGCGGTCTCGACGATCTGCGTCACGGGGCTCGCCACCGTCGACATGGCCACCAGCTGGTCGCCGTTCGGCAATGCGGTCATCTATCTCGGGGTCAACGTCGGTGCCATGGGCGTGCTGACACTCGCTTCGATCCTCGGCCTCGTGATCTCCAAGCGACTGGGCCTGCGCGCCAAGCTCATCGCGGCGGGCGACAGCAACCCGATGCGGGCCCACGGCGGCCCGGTCAACGAGGGCCAGACCGTCCGCCTCGGCGAGGTCGGCCAGCTCCTTGCGACCGTTGCACTGTCGACCTTGGTCATCGAGGCCGTCCTCGCCGTGCTCCTGTACCCCGCGATGCTGGCGAGCGGCGTTCATCCGCTGACCGCCGTCTGGGAGTCGCTGTACTACTCCGCGATGTCGTTCACCAACACCGGCTTCACCCCGAACGTCGGCGGGGTCGCGGTGTTCGCGGACAACTACTTCTTCCTCACCGTGTTGATGGCGGGGGTCTTTCTCGGGTCGATCGGCTTTCCGGTCATCTACACCCTGTGGAAGCATCAGCTCCGCGTGCGTCGCTGGCCCCTGCACGCCAAGCTGACCCTGATCACGACGATGGCACTGTTCGTCGGCGGCGCAGCGGTGTTCCTCCTGCTCGAGTTCAACAATCCGAAGACGTTCGGTTCGATGGATGCGTGGGACACCACGTTCCAGTCGTTCTTCCTGTCCGCGATGACGCGTTCGGGCGGGTTCGCCGTCGTCGACATCGGTGAGCTGAACGGATCATCGCTCGTCCTCGGCTCCATGCTCATGTTCGTCGGCGGCGGGTCGGCATCCACCGCGGGCGGAATCAAGGTGACGACGCTCGCGGTGCTCGCACTCTCCGTGCTCTCGGAGGCGAGAGGCCGCCAGAGCGTCGAGGTTTTGGGCCGACGGATCCCGAGCGACGTCCAGCGGGTGGCACTGTCTGTCGTCGCATGGGGGTCGACCATCGTGGCCGTCTCCACGATCACGATCGCTCAGATCACGCAGGCCGACATCGCCCAGGTGCTGTTCGACGTCATCTCCGGCTTCGGCACGGTCGGGCTGTCGACGGGACTCACCGCCGAGCTCCCCGATGCCGCCGTCTATGTCCTCGCTGCAACCATCTTCATGGGTCGGGTTGGTACAGTGACTCTCGCCGCGGCCGTGGCTGCGACGTTCCGTTCGCAGCACTATTCGCTGCCCGTGGAAAGGCCGATCGTTGGTTGAGCAGCTTCGCAGCGATGCACCTGTCCTCGTGATCGGCCTCGGCCGGTTCGGCGCCGCCTGCGCGGGCGAGCTGGATCGGCTCGACCGCGAGGTTCTCGCGATCGACGAGAGTCTCGACCTCGTCCAGAAGTGGTCCGAACGAGTGACCCACACCGTGCAGGCTGACGCGAAGAACATCGACGCGCTCAAACAGGTCGGCGCACAGGATTTTCAGGTCGCGGTCGTGGCCGTCGGATCGTCGATCGAGGCATCTGTCCTGATCACCGCGAACCTCGTCGATCTCAAAGTGCCCCAGATCTGGGCGAAGGCGGTCTCGCAGTCGCACGGCAAGATCCTCGCTCGGGTCGGCGCAAACCACGTCATCTACCCCGAGCGTGAGGCCGGTGAGCGCGTCGCGCACCTTGTGAGCGGTCGGATGCTGGATTTCATCCGCTTCGATGACGACTTCGTGCTGGCGAAGATGTACCCGCCGAAGTTCATCCGCGGCGTCGAACTCAACGAGTCCGGAGTGCGCTCCAAGTACCGCGTGACGGTCGTGGGGGTCAAGAGCCCGGGCAACCCATTCCGCTATGCGGAAGCGGGCACCGTCGTGACCAACCACGACCTGATCATCGTCTCGGGCACCAACAACGACATCGAGCGCTTCGCCGGCCTCGACCGCTAGAGCGGAGAGTCAGGCGTCGGCTGCGATCTCGCGGGCGCGAGCGAGGGCGGCATCCGTCGCCTCAGCGAAAACACCGTCGAGACGAGCGCTCTGCAGCACCGCGATAGCGCGCTCCGTCGTTCCCTTCGGGCTCGTGACCTGTCGGCGGAGCTCAGCGGGATCCGCGCCGGTCGCAGCCAGCAGCGCGGCAGCACCGATGAAGGTCTGCTCGGCCATCAGGCGCGCGTCGGCATCCGAGAACCCCTTGCCGCGCGCGGCTTCGGTGAGGTCCTCGATCAGCAGGAACACGTACGCCGGGCCCGAGCCCGAGATCGTCGACAACGCGTCGATCTGATCCTCGGGCAGCTCGATCACGACGCCGCAGGTCTCGAAGAGCCGGCGGACGAGCGCGGCATCCTCCGCCGATGCACTGGATCCGGCCGACACGCCCGTGACCGCCTTGCCCACGACGGCGGGCGTGTTGGGCATCGAACGGAGCACCGGGATGCCGTCCCCCACGATCTCTTCGAACTGCTGGGTCGTCACGCCCGCAGCGAGACTCACGATCACGGTACCCGGCCGGAGCGCGGGCGCGATCTCGCGCAGCAGGTCAGGCACCATCAGGGGCTTCACGCCGACGAGGACGATATCGGCCGATGCGGCGGCCGCGGCATTCGCCGCGGGGTCGGCCTCGAGCGACGAACTTGTGACGCCCGGCAGGCCGTCCAGGCCCGCCGCCTTCGCAGACGTGCGGTTCGTCGCGGTCAGCTGCGACGCCTGACCGGAGCGCACGAGCCCGTGCAGGATCGCGCCGCCCATCGAACCTGCGCCGAGGATCGCGATCGGGGGAAGAGTGTCAGCCGCCATCGTTCCAGTCTGTCATCGGCCTGCCGATATCGGCGTCGTCACCGTCGATGTGACATCCTGTTCCGGCCAAAACGGGCGAGATATAGTCGGCTCATGACCCTCATCGACGGCATACGTTCCCGCCTCATCGCCACGGACCGGCTGAACGTCAACATCCTGGAGCGCGCGGGCGACGACCCCGCAGCCTCCGCGGAGAGTACGGTCGTGATGATCCACGGCAGCGTGTCGTCGAGCCTGTTCTGGCAAGAGCTCATGCACGATCTGCCGAGTGACCTGCGGATCATCGCGATCGACCTGCGCGGCTTCGGTGGTACCGAGAGTCTGCCCGTCGACGCGACCCGCGGGGTCCGAGACTTCAGTGACGACATCCACGCGACGTTGACGGCACTGGGCGTTCCGACCGCGCACTTCGTCGGCTGGGCGATGGGCGGCGGGGTCGTGATGCAGTATGCGCTCGATCACCCCGCCCTCTCGCTCACGCTGCAGTCGCCCGTCTCGCCGTACGGATTCGGCGGCACACGGCGTGACGGCACACGACTGACCGACGACGACGCCGGATGTGGGGCCGGCGCCGCCAATTCCGACTTCGTCCGTCGGCTCACCGACCGCGACGCGACGGATGAATCGCCGACCTCGCCACGCAGCGTGTTCCGCTCGGGGTATGTCGCGCCCGGCTACGCGAGCGCACAGGAGGACCTCTGGGTCGAGTCGATGAACACGACCTCCACGGCAACCGGCAACTATCCCGGCGACAGCGTCGAGAGCGAGAACTGGCCGGGCTTCGCGGCGGGCACGATCGGCGTGCTCAATGCCATGGCGCCACGTTACTTCAACACGTCGGGGGTGGTCGGCCTCGCCGAGAAGCCCCCGGTCCTGTGGGTGCACGGCACCGCCGATTCGATCGTGTCGGATGCATCCGTCTCCGATCTGAACCACCTGGGAGCCGCGGGCGTCATTCCCGGATGGCCGGGCGCTGAGATCGCCCCCGCACAGGAAATGGTCACCCAGACCCGCGATGTGCTCGACGCCTACCGCTCGGCTGGGGGCTCGGTCACCGAGGTCAGCCTGGAGAATGTCGGCCATACCCCGCACCTCGAGCGCCCCGCCGAGGTGAGAAGAGCTCTGCTCGAAGTCATCGGCTACATCGGGCATCCGGCGATGCCCGCGCCACCCACCGAGGCGATCATTCTGAGCTCGTCCGACTGAGACGATCCACCGCCCGCGTCACTGCGCCGCGGGCGACTCGCCGCCCTCGCTGAAGGTCGGGTTCTTGCCCGCGATCCGCCCGATCAGCAGTATGCCGCCGACGATCACGAGTCCGACGGTGAGCCCGACGATTGCCGCGACGAGCGTCTCACCGGTCCACGCGATGACCCCGCCGAACGGCGAGAGCAGATGCTCGATACCGTGCAGCAGATCGCCGGTGACGCGCACCCCGACCTCATCGAGGTTGACGAGCAGCAGGTGGCCCCCGACCCACAGCATCGCGACCGTCCCGACCACACTGATGACTCGGAAGACGGCCGGCATCGATCGCACGATGCGCGCACCCGTGTGCCGGACGCGCGGCTCGGAACCGCCCGCCATCTTGAGGCCGATGTCGTCGATCTTGACCAGCAGCGCGACGGCGCCGTAGACGACACCCGTCATCATGAGCGCGATCACCGCGAGCACGGCCAGTGTCGTCCAGATCCCCATGTCACCGTCGAGGCTCGCAAGCGCGATCAGCATGATCTCGGTGGAGAGGATCAGGTCCGTGCGCACCGCCCCGAGGACGAGCTGCCGCTCATCGCGGGCGCCCTCCTCGACGTCCCCGTGCGCGAGCCCGAACCATTCGAGCACCTTCTCGGCGCCCTCGAAACAGAGATAGGTGCCGCCGATGATGAGCAGGAACGGGAGCACCCACGGCGCGAACGCGGTCAGCAGCAGCGCGACCGGGATGATGATGAGGAACTTGTTGCCGAGGGAGCCGAGCGCGATCTTGCCCACGACGGGCAGTTCGCGGGCGGGCGTGATCCCCTGGACATACTGCGGTGTGACGGCGGCGTCATCGATGACGACCCCGGCCGTCTTGGCCGACGCCTTCATCGCAGCGCTGAGCACATCGTCGACGACCGCGAGCAGACCGACCGACATGGGACCCCCTGGCTGTGATGCGGACAAGCTCCGACGTGCCAGGTTACCGGCGCGCGTCGAAGAACGTGCGCAGCAAGGCGGATGCCTCCTCCGCCCGGACGCCGGCGACGACCTCGGTCCGCACCGGAAGGCGCCGATCTCGAAGCACATCGTAGAGCGAACCCGCCGCACCGGCCTTCTCGTCCCACGCGGCGAAGACCACCCGGGCCACGTGCGACTGCAGGATGGCCCCCGAGCACATGAGGCACGGCTCGAGGGTGACCACCAGCGTGCATCCCGACAGATTCCAGGTACCGGATGCCGCGGCCGCCGCGCGCAGCGCCACCACTTCGGCGTGCGCCGTCGGGTCCCCGGTGGCCTCACGGAGATTGCGTCCCTCGCCGATCAGGTTCCCGTCGGCGGCCATCACGACCGCGCCGACCGGGACCTCGCCGGAGCTCGCTGCGAGCGCCGCCAGCACCAGCGCACGGTCCATCGCGGAGACGAGGTCCGGGCCGATGGGCAGTGTCACGCGCCCAGCGTACGCGACGGCGATCCGCGTGCGACGGGTCGACAGTGCCGCTCTCGCGGACCGTCGGAGCGACCCATCGACCGCGTAGGCTGACCGCATGCGCGTGCACGTGGCCGACCACCCCCTCATCACCCACAAGCTCACGGTGCTGCGTGACGAGCGCACACCGTCGTCGGTCTTCCGCCAGCTGACCGAGGAACTCGTGACGCTGCTCGCCTATGAGGCGACTCGAAACGTCCGCGTGGAGAGCATCGAGATCCGGACGCCGGTCACCGCGACCACCGGCGTGCGCATCGGCGAACCGCGCCCGCTCGTCGTCCCGATCCTCCGCGCCGGACTCGGCATGCTCGACGGCATGGTGAAGCTCCTGCCGACGGCCGAAGTCGGGTTCCTCGGCATGGCCCGCGACGAACAGACCCTCCAGCCGTACACGTATGCGGAGCGCCTGCCTGCCGACCTCAGCGACCGCCAGTGCTTCATCCTCGACCCGATGCTGGCCACCGGAGGATCGCTCGGAGCCGCGATCGATTTCCTGTTCGCCCGCGGCGCCCAGGACGTCACCGCGATCTGCATCCTCGGGGCGCCGGAAGGCGTCGCCAAGATCAAGGACCTCGTGGGTGATCGAGATGTCACCCTCGTGCTGGGTTCGCTGGACGAGGGCCTGAACGAGAAGGGGTACATCGTGCCTGGGCTCGGCGACGCCGGTGATCGGCTCTACGGAACAGCCGACTAGGAACGTGGGTGTAGCCTCCGGACTCCTCAGGGACCGTCGAGGGGCGAGGGCGTCCGCCGCCCCGTCTCCTGCTCCCAGAACTCCAGCTGCTGAGTCAGCGCCTTCGCGAGCTCGAACACCTGCGGCGGAGGGATCCGGATGCGTTGGACCACTCGCCCGGAGACGACAGTCACGGCGCTGCCCTCGGCATCCACGTCCTCCCTCGGAGGCTGGGCCAGCGAGACGAAGTCCATCACGAACACATCCGGTGTGTGCCATACATTCGCGAAGTCGGCGTAGCTGCCGGGAATCGCTTCAGGCGGCAGATCGATGTCGAACTGCCGCGGTGCCCCTTCGGCCATGATGTCCCCCGCTCGTCGTGCAGGCGAGTCTAGGGCGCCCCGCCGACGAGACGGGCGAATGCGCTCAGCCGGGCGACGCCGTCCGGAGTTCGCGGAAGGTCATCGAGCAGGCCGGTGCCGTAGATGACGAAGGCAGTGTGCTGGGCACGTGAGACAGCGACATTGAGTCGATTCTGCAGAAGCAGGAAGTCAAGACCTCGCGGCGCATCGCGCCCCGAGGACGCGGCCAGGGACACGATCGCCACTGCGGCCTCCTGGCCCTGGAATTTGTCCACAGTCCCCACCGGCACCCCGCCGAAGCCCGCTGCCGTGAGCGCTTCTTCGACCAGCACCTGCTGGGCGTTGTACGGGGTCACGACGATCAGGTCGCTCACGGTCAGTGCCCGCGGAGTCTCTCCCGCTGCCGCGATCCACTGTCGTCCGACGAGATCCCGGACGATCCTGACGACCGCCTCGGCTTCTTCGGGCGACTGCGTCGAGTTCCCGGTGTGGGTGAGGGGCACCGGCACGACACCGGGCACGATGCCGGCCAGAGCGCGATGCGACGTCGATTCGTGCGCGGCCAGCTTACCGTCGTAGCTCAGCTGCGACACCGGCTCAGCGATCTCTGGGCGCATCCGCCGAGTCTGGGCGAGGAAGTAGCCGCGGTCCTCCGCAATGACGGCGGCGCCGTCCATGATCCAGCCGAGCGCGGACGTGTCCACGGGCTCGGGATGCGTGCCCTGGCTCACCTGCGGGAGCTGCTGCGGGTCGCCGAGCAGCAGCAGGCGCTGCGCCGCGACCGACACCGCGATCGTGGACGCGAGGGAGAACTGCCCAGCTTCATCGATCACGAGCAGGTCGAGGCTGCCGGGCGGCACACGGCCGGAGTGGCTGAGATCCCACGCCGTCCCACCGATCACGAAGCCCTCAGGATGCGCCTCGGCGAACGCCGCGTAGCCGCTCTTGGCGATCGGCGTGAACGGTTCCGCGTCGGACGCCGTCCCCTTGGGCGCCTTGGGCGCCTTGGCCACCCGGTCGCGGGGAACACCGGCGGCGACGATCCGCTCGAGCATATTCTCGACGACGGCGTGCGACTGGGCGACGATCCCGATCTTGAATCCGCGTTCGCGCACGAGGCGCGCCACGACGTGCGATCCGACGTAGGTCTTTCCCGTCCCCGGCGGGCCCTGCACCGCCAGATAGCTGCGGTCGAGGTCTGCCACAGTGCGCGCGATGTCATCGATGTCGTCATCGCCTCCGCGGTGCAGGGCTCTGGCGCCCGTGCGCGGCACGCGCCGCAGAAGCAGGTCGGTGGCCGCGTCGGCGGGGAATGACGGCGAAGCGGCGATCACGGCATCCGCCCACCGGTCGATCGCCGCCTGCTGACTGCCCGCCTGCGGCGGCGACGGCGGCGTGAGCGCGATGGGCAGTTCACGCCATGTGAAGCCCTGGATCGAGTTCTCCTCGACGATCACGCCGTCATCGAGCACGTCGACGATCTTCAGTGTGCGGGCGGCGTGAACCCACCGCGGGCTGGTCTCGCCGGGGAACGGCGCCGGGAGGTCATAGAGCGCGAACGCGTCGGATCCCGCCGTCAGTTTCGTGCCGGGTGCGAGGTCGCCCCGCAGCTCGACGATCCGGCGCGTCACGCGCGCCCCCTCCGGCAGATGCCAATCGGTGAGCACCCGGCACCGGTCATGATCGACGACCACGACATCGCGGGTGTCCGCCCAGACCGACACCGGCTCGCGCAGCCGAAGGAAGTGGGTGGCCCAGAAGGTCTTGGCCTCTCGCGGGTAGTAATCGATCGCGGCGGATCCCAGGCGGAGCGCGGCGGACTCGTGCTCGTCGGCGGCGGCGGCCGCCAACCGCGCCAGCGCCTCGGCACGGGGCGAAGGTTCGTAGGCGCGCTCGGACGGCTCCGTGTCGGCCGCGGGGACGAGGTTCGCTTCGCGGGCGCGGTCGACCAGCCAGTCGCGCAGCCGGCGAGTGGATACGCAGTCATAGCGGTTGTAGTCGGCGAGGTCGTCGAGGATCAGCTGCGACCCGGCCGGATCCCCCGCCTCGAGCATTTCGCGGGACAGGACGTAGCGGACGATCGAATCGTCGCCCTTCTGCACGTCGCTCGTGCGCACGTCCGCGCCCATGTAGAGCGGCTCGAGCCTCTTGATCGAGTACGAGCGCGATCCGACCCGCAGCGCCCTGCGGACGACCGGGTAGAGGTCGACGAACACACCCTCGCGCAGGAGCCGATCGACATCGCCCTCCCGCACGCCGTAGCGGGCCGCCATCGCCAGGAGGTGGGTCGGCTCGTATGGGGCGTAGTGGTAGATGTGCATGCCGGGGTGCTGGCGCCGCCGCAGCGCCACGACATCGAGGAAGTCCTCGAGCGCCTGCCGCTCCTCCGCGAAGGAGTGCGCCCACAGGGCTGTGTACTGCTCATCGAGGTCGATCCACCCGAAGAGATAGTCGATGCCCCACTGCGGAGCAGATCCCGCTGGGGGCGTCTCGGTGTAGAGGGGATCGCCCTCGAAATCGAAGAAGAGGTCACCGCGGTCGGGTCGCGGGAGCGCGCCGATCGCCCGAGGAAAGACGACTTCGTACGTGGGCACGGGCCTGACCCCCAGCGCCTTGTCGTTCTCCGGACTCGTCGCCGAGCCGACCCCGCCGGCGGGGCTCGTCAGCTGCAGCGCCGCCTGCGTCCGCAGACCCGCGAAGGTGTCCCTCGAGATGCGGTCGGGTGCCTCGCGGGTCGCGGCGAGCTCGTCGATCGTCTGGATGCCCGCGGCCCGCAGCCGCTCGCGCTGCGCGGGCCGCATCCCCGCGACCAGCAGCAGATCGCGCTGAGCCACGACCTCGACGTCGCAGGTCGCGCACCGGCCGCAAGCGATGACACGCAGTGCGCCTCGCTCATCGCCCCATGCCAGCGGTTCGCCCCCAGCACCGGCGGCAAGGTCGCGGTCCGCGATGAGCGCACGCAACCGGCCACGCCGCAGCCGGAACACGGGCAGAAGATCACGGACGGCGTGCGTGGATGTGCTGCCATCACCCAGCAGCAACTCGACGCGCTCCGCGCGCACGACCCCGAGCTCATCGAGCTGATCGACATATGCCGCAAGTTGCATGAGCGCCGTCACGCGGGCGTGTCGAGCGAGTTTGGTGTCTTGCACGACCCAGGGGCGCCCTGTGACGCCCTCATCACGCACGAGGAAATCGGCGAAGCCGACGAACTCCCCGGTGGAGAAGGCTGCCTGATAGATCACCTCCACCTCGGGATCGGCGAGTGCAGTCGCGGTGTCGGCGACGACCGAAGCCAGTGCGACCGCCTCGGAGGACCGTGCGGCAGGGATCTCGACGACCCGGCCCGGGTACCGGGCGCGATACCGGTCGAGCACCCGCAGCTCGTGCTGCGTGCCCAGCCGGCCCGCCCGCTCGAGCGTGAGGTCCGGAGTCTCGTCGACCGCGGGTACCCGCCCCAGCTTCGCGTCGATCGCCCGGAGCCAGGCGAACTCGCACTCCGCCGCGGCTTTCAGATCGCTCGCGCTCCAGACGATCCGGCCCTCGTCTTCGATGTATCGCATATCACCCTTCCGCGATCGACCCTAGCCGGGGGGCCCGACACCGGCCGCCGCGGATCGACGACACCTGCCAGACTGGTCTCGTGAGCGAGAGCCTGCCGTTCGAGAATCCGTACCGTCACGGCTTCGGACGCATCGCGGCGTGCACGATCCCGGTCGCCATCGCCGATCCGGTCGCCAACGCGGCCGCCGTGCTGACGGCCGCTCGTGATGCGGATGCCGCCGGAGCGGCGGTCGCGGTGTTCCCGGAGCTCTGTCTGACCGGATACGCGATCGATGACCTCGTCATGCAGGATGTCGTTCTCGATGCCGTCCTGGCGGCCATCGCGGAGATCGCCGCTGCATCCGCGGATCTGCACCCCCTGATCGTGATCGGCGCGCCGCTGCAGATCGGATCGCGCCTGTACAACTGCGCCGTGGTGATCCACCGCGGCGCCGTCCTCGGTGTCGCGCCGAAGACCCACCTGCCCACCTATCGCGAGTTCTACGAACGCCGCTGGTACGCCTCCGGCGCGGACGCGCCCGCGTCTGTCATGCTCGCCGGGGCCGAGGTTCCGGTCGGCACGGATTTGCTGTTCGAAGCGACCGATGTTCCGGGTCTCGTCGTCCACGCAGAGGTCTGCGAGGACCTCTGGGTGCCGGTGCCGCCATCGTCGTCCGCGGCTCTGGCCGGGGCGACGGTCCTGCTCAACCTGTCGGGAAGCCCCATCACGGTCGCACGCGCCGAAGACCGCCGCATCCTCGTGCAATCGCAATCGCTGCGGTGCCTCGCGGCATATGCCTACGCCGCCGCGGGCGACGGCGAGTCCACGAACGATGTCTCGTGGGATGGCCAGACGATGATCTACGAGGGCGGCACGCTCCTCGCCGAGACGGAACGGTTCCCGGACGGCGCTCGGACCGCGTACGCCGACGTCGACCTGGATCGGCTGCGCCAGGATCGGCTGCGCCAGGGCACTTTCGACGACAACCGCGCGCAGCCGTGGGAGCACCACCGGCGTATCACATTCGCGGTCGAGCCGCCGGCATCCACGACGGGGCTTCGACGTCACCTCGACCGCTTCCCGTTCGTCCCGGATGACGCCGCACGGCTCGATCAAGACTGCTATGAGGCCTTCAACATCCAGGTGTCCGGGCTCGAACAGCGGATGCGCGCGATCGGTTCACCGAAGCCGGTCATCGGCGTGAGCGGCGGTCTGGACTCGACGCATGCCCTGCTGGTCGTCGCCCGCGCGATGGATCGGATGGGGCGCCCGCGCAGCGACATCCTCGCGTACACGATGCCCGGATTCGCGACCAGTGACCACACCAGATCGAACGCGATCGCGCTGGCAGAATCGCTCGGCGCGTCAATAGAGACGATCGACATCCGGCCGATGGCGAACGAGCTGCTGGCGGGCATCGCTCACCCGTACGCGGATGGCGAGCCCGTGTACGACGTCACCTTCGAGAACGTGCAGGCCGGCGCACGCACCGACTTCCTCTTCCGCCTCGCGAACCAGAACGGCGGCTTCGTCGTCGGCACGTCGGATCTGTCCGAACTCGCTCTCGGCTGGGCGACGTACGGCGTGGGCGATCAGATGAGCCATTACGCCGTGAACGCGGGCGTGCCGAAGACGCTCATCCAGCACCTCATCCGGTGGGTGATCTCGCACAGCGCCACTTCGGCCGCGGCGGGGACCGGAGGGGCGATGGTGCTCACCGATGAGGCCAAGGCGGTGCTGCAGTCGGTGCTCGACACCGAGATCAGTCCCGAGCTCGTTCCGGCCGGGCAGGACGGCAAGACCCAGTCGACCGAAGACGCCATCGGCCCGTACGCGCTCCACGATTTCACGCTGTTCCACGTGCTGCGCTACGGCATGCGCCCCTCGAAGATCGTCTTCCTCGCCGAACGGGCGTGGACCGATCCGGATGCCGGCGCCTGGCCGCCCGGCTTCCCGTCCGCCGATCGCTATGCGTACGACCGCGAAGAGATCGTTCGCTGGATGCGTGTGTTCCTGCGGCGCTTCCTCGGCTTCGCGCAGTTCAAGCGAACCGCGATCCCGAACGGCCCGAAGGTGCTCCCGGCCGGGTCGCTCTCGCCGCGCGGCGACTGGCGCGCGCCGAGCGACGGCAACCCTCGCGTGTGGCTCGCGGAACTCGATGCGTCCCTCGAGGCGCCGGCCGCTGGGGAGTGAACCCGGCCGCCCCGACCCTCACTCTGCCGATTGGGCACCCGACGCGATGGTGATGACCCAGCCGTCGCGCGATGCGTCGACGAGCGCGTACTTCATTTTTCGATCGAGGAGCCAGCCCGTGTGGCGACCGGAGTCGAGTCGGACGTGCTCAGGAGCAACCCGCACACCTCGACCGTCCGCCTCGAGGACTGCCTGGACACACACCCAGTGGTGGAGCAGGTCGGGGATGTTCTGCTCGTCGAAGAGCCGGGAGTGCTTCTGCATCTGACGGATGTCCGCGGGCTCGGGGTGCATGTCACGGATGTCGATCCCGAGCGGGAGCCCGGGATCGCAGATGGCGACGACCGTCGCGGCGCGATAGCTCGCCGTGATGATTGCGATGGGCAGTTCCTCGCCGTCGCGGGAAGCGATCAGCCGGGTGTGGTAGCCGAATCCGCGCGGCGCTTCGCGCTCGATCTCGACATCCGTGGGCTCGCAACCGAGCTGAGCGGCGATCAGCTCCTTCGCGATCATGCGCCGCCGATCGTGCACTGTGGTTGCCGGGTCCCACCCGAGACGGGCCGAAACCCCCGGGGGAGTTTCCAACGGAATCGTCTGCAGTGCCATGTCGCTCCTTCGGATGCGTCGCTCCCCCCATCCTGGCCCACTGCGGTCCGCGAAGTGAGCCCACGGGCCAGAGGAAACAGATCGGCGGCCAAGATGCTGCGTGATCCCGCATCGGAGATCTCGGCCGACACCGCGGTCTCCGTTCGGGCCGGTGATCGGTCGTCCCGCTCGACCTGAGTATTCTCAAGATCACGCAATCACCGGGCGCGCGCCGCACCGCGCTCACACACAGAACCGAGGATCCGATGTCGACCACTCCGCCGAACGTGCCGCCCGAGAACGCGTCCTCCGGGCCCGACGAACCCACCGAGCCCACCGAACCCGACGAACCCGACGAACCCACCGAACCCACCGAACCCGAAACACCCACCGAGCCTGCCGAACCCACCGAACCCACCGAACCCGAAACACCCACCGAGCCTGCCGAACCCACCCAACCCACCAACCCCGACGAACCCACCAAACCCACCGAACCCGAAACACCCACCGAACCAGAAACACCCACCGAACCAGAAACACCCACCGAGGTGCACGGCGCTGACGGCGGTCAGACTGCCGTTGCGCTGCCGCCCGCCGCGGTAACGATTGCCCCCGATACGCGCACCAGACGCGTCGCATGGACCGCACTGGCGCTCTCCATCTCGGGAGTCGTCGCCGCGCTCGCCGGGCTCATCCCGATCGTGTGGGTCGGCCTCGGTTTCGCGCTCGTCGCAGGGCTTCTGCTCCTGGCCGCCTTCGTCATCTCGCTGGTCGGGCTCATCGGAAGGGAAAACGCAGGCAAGGGGCTGAGCGTCACGGCGCTGATCTTCTCGCTCCTCGGCGGCGTCATCGCCTTGTTCTCGCTGATCTTTGCGCTGTTCCTGTTCGGGTCCGGCCCCGCGCCGATTCCCTGGACCCCCACCGTGCCCAGCGCCGCGCCGAGTGACGGCGGGGCGATCGCGCAGCCGAGTGACGACCCGACCGTGTCCCCACCGGATGACGCCGCCAAGGCAGCGTTCCTCGCGGACGTGCGCCCGAAGATCCACCAGATCATGGCGTCCGTCGACCCTTTCCTCACCCCCGACATCGTGGACGCCTACTTCCCGGACGACCAGCTGCTGATGATCGGCCAGACACTTCTGATCACAGATGACAGCGGGATCGACGCGATCGTCGACGCCGAACTGGCGAAGCCGGGCGATGCGATCTCGGCCGAGACGCTGCGCGAGCTGTACCGGGCGGTCCTGACATCAGCACAGACCTATCTGCAATGACAGCTGATCATGCGACAGCAACGCCCTGCCGGATTGTGCTCGGCCCTTGGCCGACGGCCTCAACGGTGACCTGAGCAGGCAGCTGCTCCTTCATCGCCTCGACGTGACTGATGACCCCGACGGTGCGGCCGCCGGCGCGCAACTCGTCGAGCGTCCGCATCGCCAGCTCGAGGGTCTCGGGGTCGAGCGAACCGAACCCCTCATCGATGAAGAGCGTGTCCAGCCGGATGCCCCCGGCGCGCGCTGTCACCACTTCGGCGAGACCCAGGGCGAGCGCGAGGGACGCGAGGAACGTCTCGCCTCCAGATAGCGATTGGGGCGAGCGTAGTCGGCCCGTATAGGCGTCGAGCACCTCGATGGCGAGCCCCGACGCCCGACCCCGTGCAGCGCGCGCGTCTGAGTGGTGAAGCGTGTATCGCCCCGCCGACATCTCGGTGAGCCGCAGATTAGCGGCCGCGACGATCTCTTCGAGCTCGGCCGCCAGGACGAATGTCTCGAGATCCATCTTCATGGTGTTCGGTGCTCGCCCGGCAACCGTGTCGGCGAGGCGACTCGTGATGGCCGCGTCTTCGGCGAGAGTCGCGCCGCCGGCGGCGGCAGCATCGACATCGGCGAGGAGTTCCCGCAGGCGCAGCACCGCGTTGTGCGCATCACGCTCGGCACCGATCGCAGCGGCGCGTGCCGTGTCAGCGAGGGATGCCGCCGCCCGGGCCCCGTCGAGATCGACGGCCGGAGCGTCGAGCACGCCCAGCTCGAGGCTCAGCAGCCGCGATCGGAGCGCCACGAGCTCCGCAGTGTGCGCGGCGATGCGCTGATCGAGGTGGGCCTGCTCGTCCGCATCGAGCAGCGCGCGCACCGCCTCCGCCGCATCGGCGAAATCGGATGCTGCGAGGCGCTCGTCGCGATCAGCGAGCGCCCCGGTGAGCGCGCGCACGCGCTCCGACAGCGCATCGCGCGCCGAGCGCGCAGCCCGCGCGTTGTCGCGGCGCGCGACCGCGTCGGCCACGCGGTCGGCGACGCTCGGAAACTCGCCCCGCGCTGCCGCCAGCTCCGCGCGCAGCGCCGCGGCCGTGCTGACGATGCCCGCGTGGTCGATCGCACACCGCTCTCGCTCTGCCACTCGTTCTGCACGATCGCTGTGGAGCACACTCGCACGGCGGTCTGCGTCGTCGCGCTCGGCGATCAGCTCGTCCACGCGCACCGCGGCCTCATCGGCGTCGTGCACTTCGGCTCGACAGGCACGCGCGTCCTCTTCCAGCTCTGCAAGTGGGCGCTCACCCGCGCGCACCGCGGCCGTCGCATACGCGTCACGCGCCAACCGGGCGTGCGCACCCGCACGAGCGGCGCGATCAGCGGTGTGATCGCGCCGCGCTTCGGCTGCCGTGAGGTCCTGGGCCGTGACGGGCGCTTCGCTCGGCGGGGCGGGGCGGGGGTGCTCGCGGGAGCCGCACACAGCGCACGGCTCCCCCTCGACGAGCGCCGATCCCAGTTCACTGGCATACCCCGCCATTCGCCGCTGGAGGAGCACGGTGACCGCGTCGGCCGCGTCGGCGGCAGTCGCGCTCTCGCGCGCATAGTCCGCCTCAGCCGCGCGCATGCGCTCCGCGAGGTCTGTCGCCTCGACGGTTGCGACGATCATCGCCTCCAGCCCGGCCAGACTCGCCCGGAGGTCAGCACGTCGCTGCGCGCTGACGGAAAGTGCCGCGATGCCGGCATCGAGGCGCGCCCGTGCGGAGGGAAGAGCACCCAGCTCGGCATCGAGCGCGGAGACGACGTCCGCCAGTCGTCGCATTTCGTCGCCCTGCGCGGCCAGGGTGCGATCGAGCTCGGCGAGCTCGCGTTCGCGTCGCGCCGCCGCCGACCAGAGGGCGACGTCTCCGGTCAAGCGATCGATCATCGCATCGAGGTCGCCCTCGCCGCCGTCCGCACGCCAGGCGGCGAGCGCACGCGCGGCTGCGTCGACGGCCGCCGCGTGGGCGGTTGCCGCGCGATCGGCGGCATCCATCGTCGCGCGGAGCGTCTCGGCCTGCTGTGCGCGGCGAAGACGAGAACGATCCGCCTCGATCTGTGGCAGCTCGCTCTCCAGCTGAGTCAGGCGCGCACGCCCGTCGGCGAGCTCGCCGAGCGCGACGGCATGGGCGATCGCTGCGGAAAGCGTCACCGCCGCTGCCTCAGCGGCCGCCTCAACCGTCACCCGGCTGGTCTTCGCGACGTCGTGGCGGTATTCGGCGCGCCGCAGGGCGCGCTCGACGACGTCACGGCGGCCGGGCACATCGGTGGGTCGTTCATCCGCGTCGGCCAGGTCGTGCGCGGCGACCAGCCGCTCGGCGATCTCGAGGAGAGTGCGCACATGCGCCTCACTGTCCTCCCGCGCCCTCTGCGCGTCGCGGCGACGCTGCTCCAGCTCGTCCATGTACCTCTGGAAACGCTGTGTGCCGAAGAGCGTCCGCAGCAGAGCCTGCCGTTCGTCGTTGCCCGCGAGCAGGAAGCGCGAGAACTTGTTCTGAGCGAGCAGGATCACCTGCTGGAACTGCTGGGCGTTCAGCCCGATCTCCTCGTCGAGCAGGATGCCGACCTCGCGCGGCTTCGCGGCCCGGCCGACCCAGGCTCCGTCTACGCGCTCTTCGAGCTCCGCACGCGTCGGCTCGATCGTGAGCCCACCGCCGCGCTTCGCGGGTCGGTCGTACTCGGGTGCGCGAGTCACACGCCAACGCCGATCACCGACCGTGAACTCGAGTCGCACACGGGTGGGATCGCCGAGGAAGCAATGATCGCTGCGCAGCCGTCGCTCGCCGCTCTCATAGCGGGGCACCACGCCGTACAGCGCGAAACTGACGCCGTCGAGGATGCTGGACTTTCCGGCGCCGGTGCGTCCTGCGATGAGGAACACGCCGTCGTCATCGAACGCGTCGAAATCAACGGTCTGCGTGTCACGGAACGGTCCGAATCCTGTGAGCTCGAGGCGATGGAGCTTCATGACACCCCTCGGGTCACGTCAGCGCCTCGACGCGGATCCGCTCATCGAGGACGTCGCGGAGAATGTCGCTCTCACGCTCACTCGCGCCCTCGCCCTGACGGACGTGCTGGAGGAACGTGTCGACCAGCTCGGCGTCGGTTCGCGCCGCGCGCACCCGCTGAAGGTAGCTGCGGCGCTCGTCGACGCGCACGCCCGCCGGGGCGTGCGAGACCATCGCGCAGTGCGGGTAGCGTTCCTGCAGCCGGCGCAGCGGATCTCGCTCCGGCAGAGCGTCGGTGTACACGGCGCAGACCCACGCATCCTGCACGGCGGCATAGGACGGGTCGGTGAGCAGCTCGTCGAGCGGACCCCGCAGAGTGACGAGCTGTCTCGGTACGGGAAGCGCGAGCCACTCGACGGCGGTGAGCCCGTCGGCGCCCAGCTCGACGAGCCACGACCCGCGGGGCTTGCTCCCCTCGCCGAAGGAATAGTGCAGCGGGGCGCCGGCGTAGCGAACGTTCTCGGCGAGCGTCTGGCGCCCGTGGATGTGGCCGAGCGCCGCGTAGTCGACGCCGGTGAAGGCGCTGATCGGCACGACATCGAGACCGCCCTGCTGAATGTCGCGTTCGAGCTGTGGTGTCGCTTCCACTCCCGCAGCGAAACAGTGCGCGATCGCGACCGACCGCCCTCCGCGTGCGGCGAGGTCATCGCGCACGAGGCCCATCGCGTGGGCGAGGACATCTCGCTGCGTGCGCACGCCCGGCCAGAGATGACGCAGCAGCGCCGGCTCGAGGAACGGGATGCCGTAGAAGTGCACGGGTCCGTGCTCGTCGTCGACGGTCACGGGTGCGGCGAGCGTCGCGGGGTCGGTGAGCACGCGGATGCCGCTGCGCAGCACACCGGCCTGGAAGCCGAGGCGAGCGGCCGAATCGTGGTTGCCGCTCGTGACGATGACCTGCGCGCCCGCGTCGGCCAGGCCCCGCAGCGTCTCGGAGAGGAGCAGATAGCACGCGGCCGCAGGGGTGGCCGAATCGAACACATCACCGGCGACGATCACGACGTCCACGCCCCGCTCGCGCACCTGTGCGGTGAGCGTGTCGAGCACACCTCTCAGCGCGTCGAGAGTGGAGTTACCGTGGAAGGTCCGCCCGATGTGCCAGTCGGAGGTGTGCAGGATGCGCATGCCCTCCACGCTACGAGCAGCCGCCGACATCGGGTCGCAGGCCCGCGGCGGGTGGCAGGCATCCGCCGCGGGCCGGACGGGTCAGATCTCGGGCGTGAGAGCGGCCTCAGCGCCCGCAGAGCGAGCGCGCCGACGGGCACCGAGGTCGATGACCGCGAGCAGAAAGGCCAGGCCCAGGAACACCCCGACCGCCGTCATCCCGTAGGCATAGGCATTGCGGTAGACCTCGATCGAGTGCGTCTGGGCGGCGTCACTGTGGATCGCGGCGTAGAAGATCGACAGCGAGACGGCCGTGCCGACGGCCGTGCCGATGCGCTGGCTCAGCTGACCGACGGACCCGGCGAGGCCTCCTTCGTGCGTCGGGATCTCGGCGAGCGTCAGGGTCTGGTTGGGTGCGACGACCAAGCCGGCACCCAGCCCGGCAACGGCCATGACCCCCGCCATCGCAAGGGCGACGATCGCGACGGGCAGCGCGGAGGCGATCCACGTGAGCGCCGCCGTGCCGAGCAGGACGATGCCCAATCCCCACACGACGAGCGGTCGACCGAGGCGGCCGACCAGATTTCCGCCGACCCACGCCGAACCAGCGCTCACGACAGCGAATCCGATCGAAACCATGCCGGCGTACACGGGCTCCAGGCCGACGCCCAGTTGCAGGAAGAGCGTCGTCAGCAGGAACAGCGCAGGAAGCGCGGTGAAGTATGCCGTGACGATCAGGGTGCCGTTGCGGTACGACGAGATCCCGAACAGCGAGAACGGGATGAGAGGGCTCTTGCCGGCATCCGAGTATCGGCGCTCCCACCAGACGAACAGCGCGGCGAACACGGCGAAAGCGGTCAGCATCCACCATCGCCGCGGATCGTCGTCGGGCGATCCGGTCGTGAACAGGAACGGCCACATCAGGGCGATCACCGTGAACCCGAACAGGGCGACGCCGACCGGGTCGAGCTGGACCCTGCCCGGCGTGCGGTGCCGCGTGCGCGGCAGCAGGGTGAGGACGCCCGCGAGCACCAGCAGGGTAAGGGGCACGTTCATCCAGAAGATGTACCGCCAGCCGTCGGTGGGACCGCCGATCGCGATCATCAGCCCACCGAGGGTCGGGCCGAACGCGGTCGAGACCCCGATCGTCGCACCGAAGAGACCGAAGGCGCGACCCCGCTCCTTGCCGGTGAACAGCTGCTGAATCGTGCCGATGACCTGGGGCATCTGGATGCCGGCTGCCAGACCCTGGACGAGGCGCCCGATGAGGAGCACCTCGACGGTCGGTGCGAGTGCGCACACGACGCTCGTCAGTGTGAACAGGCTGAGCCCGATGACGAACAGGGCCTTGCGGGAACGCTGGTCGCCCAAGCGACCGAATGGGACGAGGGCGAGCCCGAAGCTCAGCACGTATCCCGAGACGACGAGTTGCAGCTCCGTGGACTCGGCGCCGAACGCCTGTTCGATCGACGGCAATGCGACGTTCACCTTGGTCAGGTCGAGGATCGTGAGCGCCGCGACCGATACGCACACCCAGAAGGCCCGCCAGCGCTGACCATCGCTCAGCGCGATGCTCACCGTCGCGGGCGCAGACGCGGGCACGGTCACGAGGTGATCCGCAGAGAGGCGCGGCCGGACGTCTTATGGAAAGCAATGAGGCCGACGCACATGGGATCACCGTATAACGCTCACGACGTCGCAGGCGCGTTCGCCGATGCCGGGCAGTGGCGCCCCGACCGCGCAGATTGTCACATGACGTCACGACCAGGCCGCCGCATTCGTGCGGTTTGACACATTCCGTCGCCGTTGGTCATAATGACCGTATGACTGACATCGCACGCACTCTGTCCGCCCGGGAGGCGAACGGACCCACCGGCATCATGATGCCGGGCGCTGTCATGTGTTGCCGAATGTGTCGATGACACGGTAATCCCCGTCGGATCGTCCTCCGCCTTCTGAGTAGCGGAGCGCGTCGATCCCCGAGTCGCCGAAGCCCTCCGCCCACCCCGCGGATGCCGGTCGCCTCGCACATCGGTCGCCCCCGAGGCCGACCCCCGCAACGCATCCGAACCCGAGTCAGGCACCTCGCCCCCGGGTTCCGCCCCGAAGGATCTCCCATGTCGAACACTGCCGTTCTCTCACCGTCAGCCCCCACTCGCCACCTGCGAGCCGTCGAGGACATCCCCTCGGCCGTCCGCCCGACGGTCCAGCCCGCTCCGACCGGGAACGCGCCGCGCGGGTTCGCGCTCTACGTCGGTATCGACGAGGGCAAGGCCGCAGCAGACGGCGTCTCGCTCTCGACGCTCGTCGCCGCGCTGCGGCGAACCGTCGCCGAGCTTGCACCACACGCTGAGACCTACGCGACCGTTGCACTGGCTCCGTCGGCTGCGGGTGGCCGCGATGTCGACGTCGTCCGCCTCGCTCTGCACGAGCCGGGCGCAGTCGCCCGCACGAAAGTCGACGCACCCGATGACGATCATGTGCCCGGAGGGGTCACGATCGACTTCTCCCGTCGCCGCGTGCACATCGACGGCGAGGGCGCCGCACTGACGTTCAAGGAGTTCGAGCTGCTGCGGTACCTCGTGCTGCGCGAGGGGCGAACGATCGATCGCACCGAACTCGTGTCATCGCTGTGGAGCCGCGCCGACAGCGACGAAGCGCCGGGCGAGCGGACGATCGACGTGCACGTGCGCCGCCTGCGCTCGAAGCTCGGTCGCTACGAGGACATCGTGCGCACGGTTCGCGGCATCGGCTACCGGTTCGATCGGCACGCCGATGTCGTCATCCGCTACGGCCACGGCGCGCCGTCGCCCGACCGCGTCTGAAGCGGCCCCGGCTCGGGTGTCGGACGCCCGGGCGTAGGGTGACCGCATGACCACGCGCGAGAAGATGCCGGTTCGCCGGGCCCCACCCGCGCACAAGCCGCGGCGAGAGCCCGAGCGTGCACAGGAGACGGAGTACCGACCACGGAAGCCGATCGATGCGACCGGGGCAATCCGCCAGCAGCAGCGCGGTGCGGGCGATCCCGCCCAGATGGAGTCCGCCGGCGTCATCTGGCGTGCAACACGCACGCCGGAGGGGATCGCGACGCTCGCGATCCGCGTCGATCCGGGCCGCGTCCGTGGCGCTGCCTGGGGGCCCGGCGCGGCGTGGGCGCTCGACCAGCTTCCCGCGCTCTGCGGCGACCTCGATGACCCGACGGGATTCGAGGGGCACCGCCATCCGCTCGTCGCCGACGCGCATCACCGCCATCCGGGACTGCGGATCGGGCGCACCGACCTCGCCTTCGATGCCCTCGTGAGCGCGATCTTCGAGCAGAAGGTCACCGGTGTGCAGGCCTTCGGCGCCTGGCGCGCCATCCTGACCTGGTGCGGCGAGAAGGCACCCGGGCCGACACCACGGCCCATGTTCGCCCCGCCCGCAGACTGGCACACGATCCCGAGCTGGACGTGGCACCGGGCGGGGCTCGAGCCGCCGCAGTCTCGCACGATCGCCGCGGCGTCCGCTCGGCGCGGTCCGATCGAGCGAGCGCTCGGGGCAGCGTCCGGCGGGCGGGCGCTCGATGAGATCCTCACGAGTCTGCGCGGTGTCGGAGCGTGGACAAGTGCCGAGACCCGCGTCCGCGCGTTCGGCGATCCGGATGCGGTGAGCGTCGGCGACTACCACCTCGCCCACCAGGTGGGCTATGCCCTCACGGGCCGGCGCGTCGACGACGACGCCATGCTGGACCTGCTGGCACCGTGGCCCGGCCACCGCCAGCGCGTGATCCGCCTGATCGGGCTGGCGTGCCCACGCGAGCCGCGTCGCGGAGCGCGGCTGAGCCCGGAGGATCACCGCGGACGCTGATCCTGAGCGGATCGCGGGGTGACCCGTGGTCCCACCTCGGCGTGGACGTCGTCGCTCACATCTCTTCGTGCGTGTCCGGGTCGCCGCCCCACAGCCGCCCGCGTTCGAGGCCGGACAGCGCCGCGATCTCGGCATTCGTCAGCGCGAAGGCGAACACGTCGGCGTTTTCGATCTGACGCGCCGGATCGGCCGACTTCGGAATGGGCGTCGAACCGAGCTGGACGTGCCAGCGCAGCACGGCCTGCGTCGGGGTCACTCCGTGCGTGCCGGCGATCTCGGTCACGACCCTCTCGGTGAGAAGCTGGCTGCGCCGGGCGAGCGGGCTCCAGCTCTCCGTCCGAATCCCGTGCTTCTGATGGAACGCTCGGAGCTCCGCCTGAGGGAAGTAGGGGTGCATCTCGACCTGATTGACGGCGGGGGTGACCCCCGTCGCGTCGATGAGTCGCGTGAGCATCGCGACGGTGAAGTTCGACACACCCACCGACCCCACGACACCCTCCTCGCGCAGCGCGATCATGGCGCGGAAGGTCTCGACGTAACGATTCACACTCGGATTCGGCCAGTGGATGAGGTACAGATCGATCCGCTCGAGCCCGAGACGCTCCAGCGACCCGTGTGCGCTGCGGATCGTCTCTTCGTATCCGTGATCCCGCCCCGGCACCTTCGTCGCGATGATCAGCTCATCGCGCATGCCGCTGAGACGCGCAGCTGCACCCACCTCGGCTTCGTTCTCGTAGTTGACGGCCGTATCGAGGAGCCGATAGCCGTTCTCCACCGCGGCGACGATCGCCGCGGTGCCGCCCTCGCCGCGCAGCTTGTACGTGCCGAGACCGAGCTCCGGGAAACGCCATCCGTCGTTGAGCATGACCGTGGGAATCGTGACCATTCCTCCACGCTACGTCCCCGGATGCGCATCGGCCACCACAACGGGACTCTCCGCTGAGCCGACGAAGTCGGCATCGGCGTCTGCGATTCAAATCCAGCGCTCGCCCCATCAGCGCTAGCGTGGACCTCGTGACCGCCCCCATCGATGCCACCGCCACCACTGCCTGGGCCGCGCTCTCCACCCGCGCCGACGGCTTCGCCCCGAACCTCCGCGCGTGGTTCGCAGACGACCCTGGCCGCGCGGAGCGGCTCACGTTCGACCTCGTCGACCTGCGGGTGGATCTGTCGAAGAATCTGGTGGATGCCGGGATCCTCGACGCTCTCGTCGAACTCGCCGAGCAGGTCGGACTCGCCGCACACCGCGACGCGATGTTCCGCGGCGACCACATCAACACGTCGGAAGACCGCGCGGTGCTGCACACGGCGCTCCGCCGCCCGGCCGGGATCCGGCCGGCACTGGTCGTGGACGGGCAGGACATCGACGGCGATGTCCAGGGCGTCCTGGACGCCATGTCGGCGTTCGCGAATCGGGTACGCGACGGGGACTGGCTCGGGATCACGGGCAAGAGGGTCACGCACGTCGTGAACATCGGCATCGGTGGCTCCGACCTGGGGCCCGCGATGATATCGTCCGCGCTCGAGCCGTACGCGGCCGCCGGAATCCAGGCGCGATTCGTCTCGAACATCGATCCGTTCGACATCGCACACAAGACGAGGGACCTCGACCCCGAGAGGACGCTGTTCGTCGTCGCATCCAAGACCTTCACGACGCTCGAGACCCTCACCAATGCCCGGCTCGCGCGAGACTGGCTGTGGTCGGGCCTGACGGCATCCGGTGCGATAGACGGCTCCAGCGCGGCGAAGACGGATGCCGTCTCCCGTCACTTCGTCGCGGTGTCGACCGCGATCGACAAGGTCGCGGCGTTCGGCATCGACCCGGCGAACGCGTTCGGTTTCTGGGACTGGGTCGGTGGCCGCTACTCCGTCGACTCGGCGATCGGGCTGTCGCTCATGATCGAGCTCGGCCCCGACGCGTTCCGCGAGCTGCTCGCCGGCTTCCACGCCGTCGACGAGCACTTCGCACGCGAGCCGCTCGAGCGCAACGTGCCGGCGCTCATGGGTCTGCTCAACGTCTGGTACACGAACTTCCTCGGCGCACAGTCCCATGCGGTGCTCCCCTACGCGCAGCAGCTCAGCCGCTTCGCCGCGTACCTGCAGCAGCTGACGATGGAGTCCAACGGCAAAAGCGTCCGCTGGGACGGCTCGGCGGTCACGAGCGATACGGGGGAGATCTTCTGGGGAGAGCCGGGGACCAACGGTCAGCACGCGTTCTATCAGCTGATCCACCAGGGCACCCGGCTCATCCCCGCGGACTTCATCGCCTTCGCGAACCCGGCTTACGCCCTCGAGGACGATGGCCGCGACGTGCACGGGCTCTTTCTCGCGAACTTCCTTGCGCAGACCAAGGCGCTCGCGTTCGGCAAGACCGCGGGCGAGGTCGAGGCGGAGGGCACCACCGGCGCGCTCGTGGCCGCGCGCACGTTTCCCGGCAACCGGCCGACGACGTCGATCTTCGCGCCGGCGCTGACGCCGAAGGTGCTCGGCGAGCTCATCGCGCTCTACGAGCAGATCACGTTCACGCAGGGCGTCGTCTGGGGCATCAACTCCTTCGACCAGTGGGGCGTGGAGCTCGGCAAGCAGCTCGCCCTGCAGATCGCTCCCGCGGTCGAAGGCGACGAGGTCGCGACCGCTGCGCAGGATGCCTCGACCCGCGCTCTGCTGGCCTACTACCGCGAGCACCGGGCGTGACCGTGGCGGGATCAGACGAGCGGGACGCGACTCTCTCGGCCCGTCGCGCCGAGCGCAACGCGCGCTGGGAGGAACGCTACGCGGACAACGACCGCTTCTGGTCGGGCAAGGTCAACGCAACGCTCGCTTCGGTCGTGCAGACGCTGACGCCCGGAACGGCGCTCGATGTCGGCTGCGGCGAGGGCGCCGATGCGGTCTGGCTCGCCGAGCAGGGGTGGCGCACGACCGGGATCGATGTGTCCCCCTCGGCCGTCGCGCGTGCCGCCTCCGCCGCACGCGACCGGGGGCTCGATGAGACCCGCGTGCGGTTCGTGGCGGGCGACGCCGACGAGACCCTGCCGGAGCAGACCTTCGACCTCGTCACTTCGAGCTTTCTGCACTCTCCGGACGAGGACTTCCCGCGCATCACGATCCTCCGCGCGGCGAGCGAACGGGTTGCGCGGGGCGGGCGGATGCTGGTGATCTCCCACGCGGCGCCACCCCCGTGGGCGAGGGAACTGTCCGGGCACGCGCACGACATGCGCTCGCCCGCGGAGGAACTCGCGCTGCTCGCACTGGATCCCCACCAGTGGCACGCGGAGCGGGTCGAGGTCGTGGCCCGCGATGTCGTCGGCCCCGACGGCACCCCCGCCGTGCTCGACGATGGGATCCTGCTCCTCCGACGGAAGTGAGCCGGGGTCAGGCCTTCTTCTGGATGTCCAGCAGCGGCGCACCGTGCGACGTCGGGCCGAGAGCTACCGGGTCGACGGTGTCGAACTGGTCGGCGTTGAGCACGATCACCGGGGTGATGAGCGCGTAGCCGGCCTGCTCGATGACGCCACGATCGAAAGTCACCAGCGGCGTGCCGACCTCGACGCGGTCGCCGTTGCCGACCTTCACGTCGAAGCCTTCGCCCTTGAGATTCACCGTGTCGATTCCGACGTGGATCAGCACCTCGGCACCGTTGTCCAGTTGCAGACCGAACGCATGTCCGGTCGGCTGCGCGGCGACGACCACTCCTGCGCCGGGCGAATAGACCGTGTCTCCGGTGGGCTCGATCGCGACGCCGGGGCCCATGATCCCGCCCCCGAAGACGGGGTCGGCCACCTCGGACAGGGCCACCGCGGTGCCATCCAACGGCGAAGCCACCTGCACCAGTTCGCCGACGCCGGCTTCGGCCAGGGCGACCGCTGTCGTGGCGGCCGTCCCGGCGCCTGATGCGGTCGCGGCTGCTCCGCCGACGCCAGGCAGGACACGGGCCGACTCGTGGGCTGGTCGGCTGTCGACCGCTTCGGCGGTGACACCGACGGCAGCGACACCGGCGGCATCCGCGGGGTTCTTGTACCCTGAGACCACGACGAGGAACATCGCGACGAAGAACGCTGCGAGCACCGCGATCGCGTACAGCCCGATCGGATCGAAGGCCGGCATCGTCAGCAACGATGTGAAGACGAACGCCTGCGTCGTGATGCCGTGCGGAAGGCCGAGGATGAGGCTGCCGATGCCGATGATGAGACCGCCCGTGAGGCAGCCGACGAGCATTCGCGGATAGATGCGCTTGAACCGCAGATGGATGCCGTAGAGCGACGGCTCCGAAATGCCGCCCAGCAGGCCGGCTGCCAGTGCGCCGGTCGCGGTCTGCCGCATGTCCTTGTCCTTCTCACGCCACGCCAGCAGGAGGACACCGGCCGTCGCACCGAAGCACGCGAAGTTCCATGCACCCATGGGGCCCTGGATGAAGTCGTAGCCGAGGGTCTGGATGTTCAGGAGCATGATGGCGTTGATCGGCCAGTGCAGGCCCAGCGGCACCATGAACGGGTACGCGAGCGGAATCACGATGGCGAAGATGAACGGCGAGAACGTGTTGATCGCGCTCAACGCTCCCGCGAGGGCCGCTCCGACGTAGACGCCGATGGGTCCGATGAGGAACGCAGTGAGCGGGATCATGATGAGCATCGCGAGGAACGGGACGAAGATCAGCTGCACGTTCTCGGGGATGATCTTCCTCAGTCCCTTGTAGACGAGGCCGAGGACGGCCGCCATCAGCAATGGGGGAAAGACCTGCGAGCTGTAGTCGAAGAGCGTCAACGGGACGCCGAAGATCGGGATCGTCGTGATGTTCGATCCGAGGAAGGTGCCCTGGCTCGCGGCGTCGTTGGTCCCGAGTGCGGTGAAGCCGGGAAGCATGAGAACCGCCATGATCGCGAAGCCCACCCACGGGTCGGCGCCGACCTTCTGCGATGCGTTGTAGGCGACCATCAGCGGCAGGAAGACGAAGACGCACTGCCACATCAGGTTGACGAACTGCCATGACGGATCCAGTGTCACTCCCGGTGCGTTCCACGCCGGAATCACTCCGAGCGTGGCCATCAGCGCCATGAAGGTGATGAAGAGCGAAGCGCCCAGCAGCGCACCCAGAATCGGACGGAACGAGTCCGACAAGTACTCGAAGAGGGTGTCGAGCCATGCCGACCTTCCGCGCGGCCCCTTCGCCCGCTCCCGCGCCTTGATCTCCTCGGCCGACTCGGGCGCCCCGCCACCGGCCATCACCGGCAGCGCCATGATGTCGTTGTAGAGGGTCTGCACACCGCCGCCGATGACCACCTGATAACGGTCGCCCGCTTGCGAAACGGCGCCCAACACGCCCGGGATCGCCTCGACTCTGTCCTTGTCGACGATCGAATTGTCGTTGAGTTGAAACCTCAGGCGTGTCGCGCAGTGGGTGAGGTTCGCAATGTTGGCGGGGCCGCCGATCGCCTCGACGATGTCGGCTGCGGAGCTGGATGCCATGGTCTTCTCCCTGGGAGTCACCTGTATTCGCGACTCTATACCGGCCCCTCCGGGGCTGGGTAGGGCATCACCGTGATTAACCGCGCGAATCCGCGGGATGCCACGCGTTCCGCGCGCCCTCCACCGTGGTGCGGGACGTTATCTTTCCGTTACCTTCACATGATTCGTCCAGGTGCACCCGGGGATTCGTTCAGAAACCGTCAGCAGACTCGGGGACTTGTGCCCGTCCCGAGGGCATTCCCCGGCGCTGCTCGCCGGTTCCGCACACCGAAAGACTCCCCTCTTCATGCGCTTTTCGCTCCATCCCGCTCGCTCTCCGTTCACCGCCGCAGCTGTCGCCATCGCACTCCTGAGCGGAGGAGGGGCCTCGGCCGCTTTCGCCGCCGACGGCGACCGCGACCGCACCACCTCGACACACTCGGTCGACGCGGCAGGGTCCGATTCGCGCGGAGCGTCCGTCGCTGACCCCCTTGCACACATCGAGGCCGACGCGGAAGCGGCCCTCGCAGGTGCTCGCTCCGCGATCGCGTTCGCCGGCGACACCGAGAAAGCCGTTGCCGATTCAGGGCTCGAGGTCGAAGGCACCACCGCCATCGATACGTCGAGCCTCGCCGCCCACGTCGAGAAGCTCTCCGGCTACGAGGTGACTCCGCTCATGCTGCTGCCGAAACAGGTGACCGAAGCGCTGCGCGCGACGGATGCGGTGAACGGGGCGGCGGGCGAGCTCTCCGGCCGACTCGAGAAGGCGAGGGCCGTCAAGTCTGCCGCGGATGCAGCAGCCGCGCAGGCCGCCGCCGACCGTGCGGCGCAGGTCAAGGCCGCCGAAGAAGCCCAGGCGGCGGCCGAAGCCGCCGAGCAGGCCGCGGCAGCGTCGTCGTCATCGTCGGTGGCGACCGTCGACGTGAACGTCGACCCCGCGTCTGCTCAGGGCATCGGTCGCTCGATGGCCGCTGCCCAGTACGGCTGGGGTGACGACCAGTTCGCCTGCCTCGTGTCGCTCTGGAACAGGGAGTCCGGCTGGAGCGTCACCGCGTACAACGCCAGCAGTGGCGCATACGGCATTCCGCAGGCGTTGCCGGGGAGCAAGATGGCCAGTGCCGGCGCCGATTGGCAGACGAACCCGGCGACGCAGATCGCTTGGGGGCTCGGCTACATCTCGGGCCGCTATGGCACCCCCTGTGGCGCGTGGGGACACTCGCAATCGGCCGGCTGGTACTGAGCGCCGGCTTCGCGGCTTGATCCGATCCGTGTGCGCGGATGCCCGACCGCTCAGAGCGTTAGCCTTCACTCGTGACAGATCCGGACGACGCTCTCGCACGGCACACCGATTACGGCGCTGAGCGGATGGACGAGGGCGACCTCAGCGACGACCCGCTCGCGCAATTCGAGACGTGGCTCGCCGACGCCGCAGGGCGAGGTGTCTACGAGCCGAACGCGATGGTGCTCGGGACGCTCGATTCCGCCGGCATACTGCAGAGCCGCACGGTACTGCTTCGAGCGATCGATGAGCGCGGGTTCGCGTTCTACACCGATCGGCAGTCGCGCAAGGGCGAGGCACTCAGCGCGAATTCGGGCGCGACGCTGCTCTTTCCCTGGTATCCGCTCCACCGTCAGGTGATCGTGACGGGGACCGTCGCACGCGTCAGCGACGAGGACTCGGACGCGTACTGGCGGAGCCGCCCGCACGGATCCCGCATCGCGGGCACTGCGAGCAGGCAGTCACGGCCGATCGCGTCGCGAGCCGAGCTGGAGGCGCGGGTGCGTGAGCTGGAGGAGCACTACCCCGACGGAGTCGATGTGCCGCGACCGGCGCGGTGGGGCGGCTACCGCCTGGCACCGACCCGAATAGAGTTCTGGCAGGGACGCACCTCGCGCCTCCACGACCGGCTGGTCTTCAGTCGCGTGGATGCCGGAGGGTGGAACCTGCAGCGTCTTCAGCCGTAGCCGTCAGACCTGGTCGCCGAGGGTGATGACCTCGGCCTCGCCCTCGGCGCTCTCGTGAGGGGTCGAGTGACGGGTGATGCGGTGCCCGGCAGCGGCGAGAACGACGATCGCGACCACGAGTGAGCCCACGGCGAACCAGTACGGACCGCCGACACCGAACGCCACGGCGATCCCACCCGAGACCGCGGGAGCGACGGCGCCACCGAGGAAACGGACCCCGGAGTACGTCGACGAAGCCACGCTGCGCGGCAGATCCGTGGCTTCCATGACCGTCTCGGTGAGCGCTGTGTTGAGCACACCGAGGAAAAGCCCCGCGACGATCACGGTCGTGATCAGCACGACCGCCGAGGTCGCGAACAGCGCCATGACGCCGAGTGCCACTGCCAGCAGGCCGAACATCGCGAACAGAACGGGTCGCAGGCCGAAGCGTCGGGTGAGGAGGGGGGCCACGAGAACCGACGTGATCGCCAGGGCCACACCCCAGCCGAAGAAGACGAACCCCAACTCCTGTGCTCCGAACTCGAACCCCGCGGCACTGGCCGCAGCAGCGATCGGGAACGGCGAGTACGCGAGGAGCGTGAAGAAGGCGTAGTTGTAGAAGAGCGCCGTGATCGCGAGCGTGCGCAATGCGGGGTTCCGCAGCGCCGCGAAACCGGCCGTGAGCGATATCCGCTCCTGCGGCTGCGGGTCCGTGCGCAGCATCGCCACCAGCGCGATGAAGGCGATGGCCATCAGGGCCGCAGTGCCGAAGAAGGGCCCGCGCCAGGAGATGTCTCCGAGCAGGCCGCCCACGAGAGGGCCGACGGCCATTCCGAGACCGAGGGCGGCCTCGTAGAGGACCACCGCCTGCCGGCTGCCGCCGCTCGCCGCGCCGACGATCGCGGCGAGCGCCGTCGAGATGAACAGAGCGTTTCCGAGGCCCCAGCCGGCGCGGAAGCCGATGATCTGGCCCACGCTGCCCGAGAGGCCTGCGAGAGCGGCGAACACCACGATGAGCGCCAGCCCGATCAGCAGGGTCCGCTTCACGCCGATCCTGCTCGAGATGAAACCCGTGAAGAACATGGCGATCGCGGTGATGAGCAGATAGCTCGTGAACAGCAGCATCGCCTCGGTCGGGGTGGCGTTCAAGTCTTCGCTGATCGCCGGAAGAATCGGGTCGACGAGGCCGATCCCCATGAACGACACCATGCACGCGAACGCGATCGCCCACACAGCGGGCGGCTGGTGCAGGATGGATGGCTTCTGCTCAACGGACACTGACATTGCACTCCTCAATCGATGGAACGGGTTTGCGGGGAACGGCGGGGAGAACGGGCGGCGCCCGCGAGCGTCGCGCGGCTCACGCGGACTCGAGCGCGGCGACGAGTCGTGCGAGCAGTGGAGCCGCTGAATCCAGAGTCCGGATCTCCTCCGGCGAAAGCTCCTCCATCGCGGGACGTGCGACGTCGGCCGCACGCAGCCGGAAGGCGGCGATCAGGTCGGCGCCCGCGTGCGTGAGGTGCACGACCGATGCCCGAGCATCCTCGTCGTCACGAAGGCGCTCGACCAATCCGTCGGCTTCGAGCCGATTGACGGTGGCCGTCATCGACGGCTGGGCGATGAACTCCCGCTCGGCCAGTTCCCCGACGCGCAGATCTCCCGCCTGCTCGAGGTTCGAGAGCACGCGCATCGCGACCAGCGAGCGCCCAGACCCCACTCGGCGCGAGAGCCCGCGCGCGTAGCGACTGGAATGAATCATGAGACTGATCGACAGCTGGTCGATCGCAGTCAATTGCATAGCAACAATATATACCATCTCTATCGTCACGCTGAACCCACGCCGCTTCGCCACCACGACGGCGCAGCGCGCTGGGTCCACCGCGCACGGCGGGAACCCCGGATGAGACGATTGCACCCGTGATGAAGCACTGGACCAGCAGGTGACCGACGTCGACGCGGTCGTGGTCGGTTCCGGGCCCAACGGCCTCGTGGCCGCCGTCGTCCTTGCCGAAGCCGGGTGGAAGGTGCTCGTGCTCGAGGCGGCGGAGAGACCGGGCGGCGGGCTTCGCACCGAAGAGCTCACGCTGCCCGGATTCAAGCACGATCTCGGGTCCACCGTTCACGCACTGGGTCTTGGGTCAGAGGCCTTCCGGTCCCTCGATCTGTCTCGCGAGGGACTCGAGTTCGCTCACCCGCCGACGCCGCTGGGCCACGCGATCACCCCCGGAACCTCGGTGCTCCTGCACCGTTCGGTGGAGCAGACCTCGGCCGGGCTGGGGCGCGACGGAGCACGCTGGCAGAGGGTGGTGGGCGGATTCGGACGCCGCTGGGAGGGCCTGGTCTCGTCGGTGCTCAATCCGACGGCCTTCCCGCCGAAGGCGCCTCGGGAGCTGCTCGAGTTCGGGATGCACGGGCTCTGGCCGGCGACGGCCAGCATCCGCACCGGGTTCAGGGAGGAACCGGCGCGAGCGTTGTTCGCCGGTCTCGCCGCCCACTCCGCTCTCGACCTGCGCGAGCCGCTGACATCCGGCATCGCCCTCTTCCTCGGCGGTCTGGGGCACGGCGTGGGCTGGCCGGTCGCCGTCGGGGGATCGCAATCGATAGCGGACGCCCTGATCGCGCGGGTGGAATCTCTGGGTGGCGAGGTGCGCACCGGCTACCGGGTCAGCTCTCTGTCGGAGCTCCCCTCGGCCCGCGCCGTGCTGCTCGATCTCACGCCGTATCAAGTGCTCGCCGTCGCCGGGGATCGACTCCCGGATCGCTATGCCGCGCGCCTGGCGCGCTGGCGCTACGGTCCGGCGGTCTTCAAGATCGACTGGGCGATCGACGGCCCGGTGCCGTGGGCCGACCCGGCACTCGCCGGAGCAGGAACCGTGCACATCGGAGGCACCGCCGCGACGGTCATCGCCTCAGAGCGCGCCGTCAGCCACGGCACCGTGACCGGCGAGCCGTTCATCCTGCTGGTGCAGGCCACAGTGGCCGACCCCACTCGAGCGCCGGCCGGGAAGCACACGGTGTGGGCCTACTGCCACGTGCCGCACAGCAGCAGAGTGGATGCGACCGAAGCGATCGAATCGAGGATCGAGCGGTTCGCTCCCGGCTTCCGCGACCGTGTGCTCGGTCGCCACGTGATGTCACCGGCGGCGCTGGAGAGCTGGAATGAGAACCTGGTCGGCGGTGACATCGCGGGTGGCGTCACCGACTGGCGTCAACTGATCGCTCGCCCCGCTCCGTCGCCGAGCCCATGGGCGACGCCGGTTCCGGGACTGTTCCTCTGCTCATCGTCGACGCTCCCCGGCGGCGGAGTGCACGGCATGGGCGGGTGGAACGCGGCGCGGACGGTGCTGGCCCGTCGCGGATGAACCAGGCGCTCGAGGCGACCGGGTCCGTCGCGCTCCGCGTGCGGTTCGCCTCAGGGCCGTAGCCCCAGCACGGGGCGCGACTTCGGCGAGACCGAGTACGTCTCTTCGGGGTCGGTCACCGCGACCGCGCCCACGGCGTCGTCGATCGCTGCCATGATGGCCGGCTCGAGCGTCACCCCCGACGCCTTGACTGTGTCGTCGAGCTGTTCGGGGCGAGATGCTCCGACGAGCGCGGCGGCGACGTTCGGGTTCTGCAGCACCCATGCGATCGCGAGCTGAGGCATCGTGAGCCCCGCATCATCGGCGACGGGCTTGAGTCTCTGCACCGCCGTGAGCACGTCATCGGACAGCAGTCGCTTGATGACACTCGCGCCGAACTTCTCGTCCGTCGCCCGTGATCCCGCCGGAGCGGGCTGTCCGGGCAGGTACTTACCGCTGAGGACTCCCTGCGCCATCGGCGACCAGACGACCTGCGAAATGCCCAGATCCACGGATGCGGGCACGACCTTGCCCTCGATGACGCGCCACAGCATGGAATACTGCGGCTGGTTGGAGATGAGCTGGAAGCCGAGGTCCTTCGCGAGCGCGTGACCCTCGCGCAGCTGCTCGGCCGTCCATTCCGAGACGCCGATGTACAGCGCCTTGCCCTGACGCACGAGGTCGGCGAAAGCCTGCATCGTCTCTTCGAGCGGGGTCTCGTAGTCGTAGCGGTGCGCCTGGTAGAGGTCGACGTGGTCGGTGCCGAGGCGCTTCAGCGATCCGTTGATCGCCTCGAGGATGTGCTTGCGGCTCAGGCCGCTGTCGTTGGGACCCTTGGGTCCGGTCGGCAAGTAGACCTTCGTGAAGATCTCGAGTGACTCGCGCCGCTGCCCGGCGAGCGCCTTGCCGAGGACGGTTTCGGCGACGGTATTGGCGTACACGTCGGCCGTGTCGAAAGTGGTGATGCCCAGATCGAGGGCACGGTGAACCGTCGCGATCGCCTTCGCGTCATCCACCTGCAGGCCGTGCGTCACCCAATTGCCGTAGGTGATCTCCGAAACCTTGAGTCCGCTGTTGCCGAGATATCGATGGTTGACCATGCTTCCACGCTACCCGCGCGAGACGAGACGAGGCGGTGTCGGACGGGGATCCTCACCGTCTGCGGAGCGCGGTGCGCAGGCTCCGCATCAACAGCAGCAGCCCGCCGAGGCCGACGACGGCGCCCACGAAGGAGAACGCCGTGACCTCACCGGTCACCATCGGGCCGCCGTCCGAGACGCCGAGCATGACGCCGGCTATGACGAGCGTGATGCCGACCACGGTCGTCGTTACGCGACCCATGATGCCGTCGACCCATGCGCGCTCGCCCGTGCTCTCGAAGGCGCGCAACCTGAGCTCGAGCGTTCCCTCGTCGAGCGAGCGGCTCAGGCTTCCGAGGCGTCGCGGCAGCCGGCGCGCCCGCTCGCTGAGCAGCGCCGACCAGGTCTGGGCTGTGAGCATCGCGCCCCGTGGAGTGACGAGGGAGAGCGCCATGCGGGGGGCGATCTCGAGCGCGCGCGCCACCATGTCGTAGTCGGGCACGAGTCTGCGCAGCGTGCCTTCGAGCGAGATGAGGGTGCGGAAGACGAGCAGCAGCGAGGGCGGCATCGCCATCCGGTTGCGGCGCAGCACGTCGACCAGGAGCCGGAAGATGTTCTCGTCGACCCGGGAGTTGTGCACGCGGGTGAGGATCATGCCGATATCGCGCTGCAGAGTCACGGCGCTGAAGGGCGTTGAGCCGGAGTCGCGTGCCGGGGCCCCGCAGATCAGCAGCACGGCATCGGTGACCGCGACGTCGTCCTCGTTGGCGACGCCGATCAGCAGCGGCACCAGCAGGCGACGCAGACTGCGCTCGATCACACCCACCGAGCCGAAATCGAGCAGAGTGACGGTGCGATCCTCGCCCAGGACGACGTTGCCGGCGTGCAGGTCGGCGTGGAAGATGCCGCGGACCCCGATCTGGTCGAAGACGGCTTGCAGCAGTGCGTCGGCGATGCGCTTGGCCTGTTCAGGGGGCATCGCTCCCGGGTCCAGCTTTCCGAACGGCGTTCCGTGGACACGCTCCTGCACGATCATCTGGGTCGTCGAGTACTCCTTGTACCCCGTGGGCACGTGCAGCCACGTCGCCGCACCCGACGCGGCGATCGCCCCGCGAAGCATCTCGGTGTTCGCCACCTCGACGCGGTAGTCGAGCTCATCGCGCAGCACGCGCGAGAACTCCGCGACCAGGGCGCGCGCACCGTATGCCTTCGCCCACTCGGTGCGCTTCTCGGCCTCGTTCGCGAGGCGCTCCAGGATGTCGAGATCGGTCGTGACCTGCGCGCGCGCCTGCGGCCGCTGGATCTTCACCACCACCTGTTCGCCGGTCACGAGGCGCGCGGCGTGCACTTGGGCCACGGATGCCGCGGCAAGCGGAGTCTGATCGATCTCGGCGAAGACGTCGGCGATGGGCCGGCTCAGCTGCGCCGCGATGGCCGCCTCAGCCGCTGACCAGGCGATCGGAGACGAATCCATCTGCATCGTCGAGAAGGCTGCGATGAACGCGGGAGGCAGGACGTCCTCTCTCGAAGAAAGCACCTGCCCGAGCTTGACGAAGGTCACCCCGGCTTCGTTCATCGCCGCCACCAGCGCCGTCGGCAGCTCATCCTCTTCGCCTTCGCCGTGACGCCTGCTCTCGTAGAGGGTGAGTCCGTGACGAGCCCCGATGGCGAGGATCTGCGCGTATCGGCGCGCGCGATCACGACGACGGAGCGCGTCACGCACGACCACGATCGGCTTGCGCCATCGGCGCGAGGGCCACAAGAATTCGAGCGACAGGACCACGATGACGACCGCCGCGAGCATCCACCCCGCCGTCAGCGCGACGAACGCGACCACAATGGGCGCGCTGGTCACGAAGCGGCCGTCCTGGTAGACGCCCGCATTGCTCAGCGAGCATACCGCTACAGGAACCGCGAGGGCGAACACGACGATCGCGGTGAGCCACGCGCGCAGCCACCCCACCTCGACATCCAGCAGTCGGCGCACGACCCAGGTGGCGGCGACCGAGAACACGAGGGCGACAATCCCCAAATCAAGCCAACTCGCCATAAGCCGATTCTGTCAGTCCCTGCCGGCCGGCGCGGGCGGCGCGTTGGTGAGTTTGCGTGAGCGGTCAAGGTCACGGTCAGCCCCACCCCCGCGAGATTCCGCACCCGATCAGAGGGTTCCGGAGGAACCTTCCGGCTTGCCCGGCAAGCTACTCGCGGCTCGAGGCCACCGTCAGGCTGCACGCGGCGCTTCTGACAACCGGAGTCAGAATGCGACAACCGGAATGGGACGACTCGACAGGTCGGTGAAAATCCGCCACTCAGCAAACGCGCCATGGGACGTTCGTTTGCGGCGATGCGCACGGGCGCGGAGGCGGACGATTCGGCTTCGGTTGCCAAGATTTCTGAGCCACGCGATGTCCCCCATAGCACCCGCCGCCAGTAGCTGTCACCACCGACGAACGGGTGATCCCGGAGAAGAACTCCGCGCGTCAGCGTTGACGAGAGGACGACGATCGACGTCATCCGGCTCAGTGCGCGGCAGGGGCTTCACATCGACCACCGCGGCCGATCCGTTGCGGAAGCGGACGAAGAAGTCG
>NZ_WOYQ01000079.1 GCF_011620665.1 Microbacterium sp. | reverse complement strand
CGTCGGTGGCGTCTCGCGAGGTCGGGGCTGCGGCATCCAGTATTCATGCACTGCTTGCAGACCACGGCTACCGGTGGGGTGCCGATCAGGCCGGTGCGAAGGTGTGGACACGACTGCATGTGGGGGAGATCGATCCCAGCACGGGTGTCGCCTATGGCGGGCCAGCGCAGTACGTGTTGCGTACTCGCGATCGGATCGTGGTCGATGAAGCGGGCATGGTCGATCTGCAGACGGCAGACGTGCTTGTCGACCTCGCGATCGAACAGGGGGTCGGGCTCGCGTTCGTCGGGGATCCCCGCCAGGCGCTGCCGGTCGGACATTCCGGTGCGATGGGTTCAGCGATCCGACACGCGAATGCAACGGTTGAGCTCGACACGGTGCATCGGTTCCGCGATCCCGAGTACGCGGCGCTCACGCTGCGGCTGCGCAACACGAGCGACCGTGAGGATGCATTGGCGGCTGCAAGTGAGCTTGCGGAACGCGGTCACGTCGTGCGGGTTCATCATCATGATGCAGCTCGTGAGCGGATGATCGACGCCTACTTCGAATGGCACGCGCGTGGCAAGCGGGTGACGCTGGTTTCCGGCACCAACGCTGAGGCGGATGCGATCAACGACGCGATTCAGCAGCGGCGAGTCGACCACGGCGAGCTGGATCCCGGAGTGGTCGGGTGGGGGATGGGGGAGCAGCGCATCCTCATCGGCGACACCGTCCAAACCCGCCGCAACGATCGGCTCACGGGCGTCGAGAATCGTGCGCAGTGGATTGTGCGCGGCATCCGCGAGGAGTTCGTCGATCTTGCGTCGGTTGGCGACAGCGGCGAGTTGCGGCGAGTATCTGCCGAGTATGCGCGGGAGCACCTGCAGCTCGCCTACGCGTCGACGGTGCATGGCGTGCAGGGCGACACAGCCGATGCGTCGGTGGTCGGGCCGGATGTGGACGCGGCGGGACTGTACGTCGGCCTCACTCTCGGGCGCGTGCACAACATCGCGATCGTGGTCGCGCGGACGGATGCCGCGGCTCGCGAGCGCGTCGCCGAGTCGATGCAGCGCGGCACGCCGGAGCTGACTCTGCAGGATGCTGTGCGCGCGGCTCAGGCGGAGATGCGGCGCGCGGCACGGGCGCGGGACTTGGCGATGTGGGCGGGGCCGGTTGTTGGGGCGCCGAGTGCTGGGCGCGGAATAGGGATGTAACCGGCGTTCGATACGCGGGCGCTCAGTGCGCAGCGCTCGGGTGGGTTCTACGTTCATGGCCGGCGCGGAAGCCAGGCTCCCCGCGATTTCAACCTCATGTTCCGACGAAAGACCGTCCGCTGCGCCCACTGACACCGGCTCCCAGTGCGGCCCACCACGCCATCGACGCATGATACGAGGGTGCGTCAGCCTCGCATGACGCTGGATCGGTGCAGGGTGCATGCGATCAGAATCACCGCAAAGCGCGATGGGTCAGTTTCGGTGGGTCGGGAAGCGATCGCTGTAGCCGTTCGAGTCGGACCCGACGGCGTGGCCATCGGTTGACAGCACAGTCGAGTTCTGACTCGATGTCTTTCACCCATGCTTTTGCGGACACGCTGACGCGGGATCCGGGGAACCATGAGTCGTCGGATTCGACAAGGCATTCAGTAGCGCGGGACCACCATTCGGCGACGCCTGGGTCGACCTCGGTGAGCAGCATCTGAACCTCGGGCCGCTTCTGTGTGCTGCGCCCGTAGACGAGTGACCGGATTCCGGTGATGAGCAGCCCGTTCTCCCGCGTCCGGAGCACCGCCCGAGCCCAGTGCTTAGCCGCCCAGAACGCTGCGGCGTCCTGACGACGTTGTTCGGCGATCCGCTCCAGCATAAAAGCGAGAAACACCCCCGCTGCGGTCGCGAGCACGGTGATCAGTTGCCCCGCCCCGAAGGCCGCATCGTTGAACGACATCAGTAACTCACCGCAAGCGCCGCGTCGACTACTCGCGTCGTAGTGATAGCGGAGCGATGCGATTGTGCCGCGGGGCAGGTGCCGACACGTGGTGACCGGTTGAGATGTCGATGCCGGCTACCGCGCTGCCGGGGAGGCCATGCAACTCCTTCAGCGCTTCGCTGACGGCGAGGCACGCGGCGATGGTGCCGACGAACGGCACGCCGATTGCCTTGCCGGCCAGGCTGACGATTCCGCAACGATCGAATCTGCGATCCAGGTCAGCGAACCCGGGGGTGGCGGGGATCGCGCGTTCGTTCTGGAGTTGGTCCTGCCAGGCAAGGATGTCGTGGCTGGGCTTGCTGCCGGGGAATCGGTGCATGCTGATCGCGGTGTGGTCGCTGGCCTGTGCCCCGAGGCCCACGTCGATCGTGAGGGGCCACCCGATAGCGGATAGGGCGCGGCGAGTGGGCAGGTTGTCGACGCCGATCAGGGCGACCGTGTGGAGCTCGTCGGCGCGGAGGCGGAAGTCCTCGTTGAGGGCGCGTTCGATGATGCGGGTGCGGAGACCCGCGTCCTCAAGCCGGTCGGCGACCAGCCGGGTCTTCGGGACACCGCGAGAGTCTCGCGGGGTTAGGACACTGGTGCTGTGGTTGGCGGGGCTGGTGCGGTCGGTGTCCTGCAGGGTGACTTCGACTGTGACGGGACTATCGAACGGAAGGTGGGAGATTACCCACCCGTACGCCTGGCCGAGGTGTCCGAGACCGACCAGCCACCAGGATGCTGGCGCATACCGCAGGTCCGGACCTGATCCGCTGTCGGGTCCTAGGAGGTTCACGTGCACGGTCCGGTAGCCGGCGTCGCTACCGGGGATGCTGCGCGCGTGTGCGAATGCCTCACTGACGGCGAGGGCGGCGGCGGCGATCGCGGCGAGCACATTCCCCTGGTCGACTGGTGCCAGCCGTGGGGTCGGGGACACGGTCGCGGTCCAACCTTCCCAGCTGGCGTGCAGCGTGAGCTCGCCAGACGTCGACGGGACGTCGCTGCCCGCGCTTCCGATCACGAGCACCATCCTGTTTGGAGCCGCGCGACCCCGGTCGAGGCGTGCGCCCTCCTCGCGAAGTGCGTCGCTGAGCAGCCGGCCCCGGTGAACCCCGTCACTCACTCGGATGTCTTCGGGGAGTTCCACGTACACGACCCCGAAGGTGCGGACCGCGGTGACGGCGGCGGTGAGAATCGCGGCCTGCCCCGCCGGCGTCGTGACTATCCTGGGGGCGGGATGCAGCGTCAGCTGCCGGTCGAGGAGGAGTCGCTCGGCGTCCTCGAGGGAGGCGGCGGTGCCGTCGGTGAGGTGCAGCAGCGCGACCCTGCTGATCTCGTCGGCGTCGAGGATGGTCATCGCATCTCCTTCGAGTTAGGGAAGAGGTGCCGCAGGCGTGCGACGGCTAGCAAGAACCCCGCACGGACACGCAGCATGCCGGTGACGTCGGCGCCGTACGCGGGCTCCCAGGCGCCGCCGGGTAGGAGACGGTGTCCGCCGAGGTCGGTGGCACGGATGGGTCCGGCTGCGTAGTTCGGTGCAATGAAGGCGAGGTGGCCGGGAAGCGCGATCATCGGATGGGTTGCGTCGATCCTGCTCTGCTGGATGTATCTGCTCGGGTGGGTGTGGATGTCGCCGAGGACTCGGAGCCCCCGCTCACGACACAGCTGGTTGAGGCGGCTCAGCCCGATGGCGTGCATAGTGATGCCGCCGGTCAGGCAGTCGGCGTCCAGATCGTCGTAGTAGATGATCCCGGTGATCTCCAGGCCGCCGGCTATCGGTCGGGCGTCGCGGTGCGCCAGCAAGAACGCACCGGACTCGCGGCGGTCTTCGCCCCGGCGGTGAAGTTCCCGCAGCAGTCGCGTGAAGCGGCGTCGGCTGATCAGCAGCGGGCGCGCGGTTGAGGTTGTCACGCGGCCACCTCCGGGATAGCGCAGGAGCGTAGCTCCTTGTGCAGCTCTGTCAGGTAGAACGCAATCGTACGGTTCGGGTTCCACGAACGCTCGGGGTGCTGCGGCGCCCAGGTCGCGTGGTCGCCCTGAACGAGCACACGTTCGCTCGCCATGTACGGCGTCCATCCGTTAATGCTCGACCACTGCGAGCGGAATACGGTCTCCGCGGACGGCCCCTCAGGGAGCTCCATCTGCGTCAGTGGACGGTTCGCGTCGATGTGCCACGGGGTGCCGGCCGGCGCCGAGGTCGGGTAGCCGGTCACGTCGATCCGCATCCCAAAACTGCGGCCGTCCCCTGCGGTGATCGCGACGATCAGCGTTGGGAAGTTCAATCTCGCGACCCGCCAGTACCCGTTCTCGACACCGTCGAGAACCGGCACTGACTGCACGTCTTCCTCGATCGCGATCCGCGCCGGGTCGAAGGCCTCCATCGCGGGGTCAGCCCTGCGGGCGGACCAGCGCGACCAGTTCGAGGTCGACGTGGTTTCCGCCGTTCGCGATCGACGCAATCGGCTTGTCGAGCGGGAGGTCCTCGGTGCCGCCGGGCAGGCGCAGGCCCAGGTCCGCGGCCGACGCCGGGTCGATGCCCAGCTGGCTGATGGCCTGCCCGCGGATCGCAGCGAGCCGCACTCCGGGCGAGACGGTCAGGCTGGCCGAGTTGCCAGCGTAGTGGATCTCGACGGTGATCTGCCGTCCAGGGTGGGTCACAACCCGGGCGGTGCCCTCATCGAACGTGGCTCCGAGCTGGTCGGTCGTGTCAAGCTCGCGGCCGGTGTCGTCGACCGCGAACACAGACATCCCCTCCTTCAGCTCCACGTGATCGCCGAGCGAGCTCTCCGCCGCCGCGTCCTCCACGGTACGGACTTGACCGTCCTTCCCGCTGTGCACATGTAGTCGCATCGTGCGACTCCTCTCTCGGCTTGCGCCGGTATATTTGCGATTATCGCAACAGTATCTGAAGTTGCGATAATCGCAAAATCGATCAGTGGACGACGGGATCGCGTGGAAGAATCGCGCCCGGGCTCAGTGTGAGTCACCGGCCATCGCAGGCTTCAACCGCGTGCGCGGGCGTGCACATCGTCGGCGCGGTGAGCGGCGCCGCGAGGACGATCAGAGAAGGAAGTCGCGCGGGGCTTCGGGCTTGCGAAGCATCGGCTCGCCGGCATCGAGGATGCGCTGAGCGACCTCGTACGCGCGGTCGATTGACAGATCGAGGTAGCCGACCATGTCGCAGAGGATCCCAAAGGTGTCCCGGGTGGTGATCTGCTGGCGCTGTGCGAACCGATAAGCTTCCCGGTCCTCGGTCAGCCACGCCGAGTCCCGATAGAAATCATCGGTCCGGAGTAGGTGAAGGGTCTGGCTCTCCCCGAGATGCTGGCGAGGGCTCGCCTTGCCGCCGCCGAAAACAGCGACACGTATGCCCTCGACCGCGCGGACATCGGTCGCGCGATCGAGCTGTATCGGTTCGCCAAACAACGCTTGCTGATCCAGATGCTTCAGGGTCGCGACATGATTCGTGCAATCGGAGATCTCTCTTGAGACAGCTTCCACGACGCGTCCCTTGCCGCGCAGATACTGCTCGAGGACTCCCAGCTCATTCGCTCGACCGAAGCAGACGACGACCGAAGTGTCCGGGAACAGGAACTGCACAACAGCCAGCGCCTACGCGAAGTGCAGCGCGCTGTCGTCCGCCGATGCGCTGTCGACGAAGTACTCCTCAAGTTCCTCAGCGGGCTGGCCGAGTAGGTTCGCCGCAGGCCGTAGCGTCGTAACCCCGTCCCGATACGCATCCAGATACGCGTCGATGAGACGTTGCGCCGGGCGCGGCACGCTTGCCAGGCGGGCACGATTTGTGTGCTCGGCCGCCTCGCCCGCGCGCATGGCCATTGCACGCGCGGTCTGCGCGCCCAACTTGCGCTGATCCTCCTGAGATATCAACCGTTCATTCAGCAGCCGCCACGACATCGCACTCGGCGACATCTGGAAGTGCAAGACCAAGTCATCGAACGCCTCTACCGGCGATCGAGCACCGACGAGCGCCACAATCTCCGTCCGCGGGGCTAGGAAGCTTGCCGCGAACGAGTTCGCTCGGCTCTCCACTGGCGTCTTGTCCGACTCCAGCTGCTCCTCGATCACCTCGTCTTGTGAGTCCCCGAACGCTAAGTGGGCAAGCTCATGTGCAAGCGTGAACCGCTGCCGGAACGGAGCGCTCGAGGTCGCGAGAACGATGACGCGCACGCCCCCGTCCGAGAAGGACAACCCATCGCAGTCCTGCGGCAGCCCTGTTACCACGACGTCGACGCCGAATTGACCCTCGATGTGTCCGATCAGTTCGGCGTTGCTAAGGCCGCCCACCGGCGACGCAAGCAACTGCACGTATTCTTGCGCCAGCTTCTGCGCTTGCTTCACATAACCACCGGTCGTGGGCTTGGCCGGCAACGGCGGGAACTCGAGCGGACGGCCGAGGAAATGGAGGCCCTCTAGCTTCTCGACAATCATCTCGATCGTCTCGCGACCGACCAGATCACTCGCCTCGATCGCGTACTCGGCAGCCCTGTGGGCGAGCACGAGCTCCCGCGTGGAGTCGCCGTTGAGCAGCCAGTCGACTGTGGTGGCACCCTGCTCCGCGACCAACGCCAACTCGAGCGAGGTGAACCTGCGTTTGCCTGCCAACGACTTTGTAAGCTTCGGGCCATCAAGTCCGATAACGCTGGCAAACTTCTTCTTCGTCAAACCCGAGCGTTCGATCACTTCATTGACACGCGCGATTACCTGATCGTCCGCCATGGCGTCATCCTCGCAGATAATTGCGAAAATCACAATCTCATGGTAGGTCGGCGGCGAGTGCCCAATAGCGTGCCGACGCCGGAATCAGCGAGGCCATGGCGCGCCGTGCGCGCCATGGCCAGCACGCATCGAGCAATCCTCCATCCCCCGACAGCGGAGCCCGGATTGATGATGCTCACGCGACTTCTCGCGACGCAGACGGGAACGCGAAAGATACGGCGGGGTTCCTACGTCCTGGTTGTGGCGACTTCCTCTTGCAGCATCCGATCTGGGTCGCACAGTCTCAAGTGCCCGATGGGAACCCATCATCGTTCCTTGCCCGGATGCGAACCCCTATCGCGAGTGGCAACTCACCCCAAACCACTAAGGGATCGTGAGTTATTTACGTGGGTGTGTTGGGGTTGAGGGTGTAGTT
>NZ_WOYQ01000038.1 GCF_011620665.1 Microbacterium sp. | reverse complement strand
TCGTCCCCACGCCCGGACATCCCTTCACCCGGCCACGCAGAACAGAATAGACGATCTCGAATGCGTGTTCTATTCATGGTGTTCCATGACTGATGTTGCCATCGAGCATGACGTGACTCTGTGGATGCAAGATGACGTCGCGGTGCGGATGTTCCATGCCGGCCGGCGGTGGCAGGTCAGCGACACCCCACCCGACTGCGGGAGTCGATCTGATCTCGCATCGAGACCGTCGCCACCAACCGGATCGGGAAAGGCGCGTTCGCGTCCTCACGGGTCCTGTTCCCGGCTCATCTGTAGCCCGGTGACCAAACGCGTACGGAATCCGGTGATTCTGCTGTTGAAGACGCGACTTTGACAGTGCACCCGCGCGTCTTGAGGGCGGAGTTTGCAGAGAGATCGCTGTAGCAAGGGGGGTTAGATTTGACCCGGATGGCGACCGGTGACCTCACCCGCAAGCGGATCGTCGTCCTGACATGCTTGGCCTTTGCGTGGCAGGCGCAAGTCGGCGTTTGAATCGGGCTGAACTGTGCCTCGGCAGTCGGGTAAGACGGCCAGGCGATCTGAGATCAACCCCGGTGGCGCCAGCGCTTGATGCCAACGCCGACGAGCGTGACAGCGACGCCGACGAGCAGGATGGGTGACTTGAATGCGAGTGTCGCCGATGCGCCAGCCAACGCTACGAGCAGCATGCCGTCCAATGCCCATGTCAGTCGAACGGCGGCACCGAGGTCGCCCACCTGTGTCGGGATTGGGGTGAGGAGCGCGGGCGGGAGTGGACCTTTCACGGCGTTGCTTACGCGAGCGATCAGGGCGAGTAGCCCGAGCGCGAGCGAACTGATGATCGGCGCGGCCGCCGCGATCCCCGCCGCGACCGAGCAGCCGACGACGACCGCAAGCAGCACGACGACGGTGACGCTCAGCGGGAACAGCGCGTGACTGGCGAGTAGCTGTTCGTCGCTGACCCCGTAAATCGGGAAGTCTGCCGCGACGCTCGCGGCGTGCCGGATGCCGTCGGTGAGTGGGCCGAGGCCGGCGAACAAGATCACTCCCGCTGCGGCGCCCAGCGCCCAGCCCGGCAAGGCAGGTGCGAACGCGAGCGTGAGGAGTGCTCCGGCCGCGGCGACGGCGAGCACGCCGACGATGAGCCGGCCCGGTGTTCGGACTGCGCCGATCGCGTCACGGATCAGGAACACTGCTGCCCGTCGCCGGATCGGTCGGACGGCGCGGAGCCGGCGACCCCGGTGCGGTCGTCCCTGGTAGATCGTCGCGGCAGCGCCGAAGTCCATACGGGTTGCGTGGGTGGTCGCCGAGTCCCAGCGAGCGGCTTGAGCCGCCAGCTCGGCCGCGTCGAGCCGGTTCATCAGCACCGGCACCGCGACGACGAGCACGGCGGTCAGCGCAGTGAGCGCGCCGATGATGTGCGGGGAGCCGCCGCCGGCATATGCGAGTCCGACCCATCCCCACGGAGTGAACGACTGAATGGCCGGGATGGCGACGGTGGACGTCCCTAACGCGAGAATGCTGAGAGCAATCGGCACTGCAGCACGAGGGAACACCTGACCGGCAAGCCAAGCAACGGTGGCGACGACGCCGACGAGCGCACCGGTCGCTACGAATACACCAGCACCGAGCGGATCCAGCAGCCCGCTGCTTCGCAGGCCGACGCCAATGAACCCCGCGATCGTCGTGGTCAGCGCGGTCACGCACGCAACCGCACGCAGTACGGGGCCGCGGAACGTGTCAGACAGAGAAAGATCGCTGGTGGCGAAAGCGTGGGTCGGGAACGGTGGCAGTAGTGCTGGGCCGCGATCCCGCCCCAATAGCATCGCGCCGGCCCATAGCGCCGCGACGACGAGCGTCGTCACCCGCGGTGCGGCGGGTGAGGCAAGAACGGCGATTCCTTCAGCGCTGGTCACGCTCAACCACACGGCCCGCGCGACCGGGATCACGGTGACGAGGGCGACCATCAGTACCATGTAGACCAAATACGCGCGATCGCCGGTCGTGCGGACGTTGCGGGCACGCCAGATGGCAATCGCTGCAGTTGCGCGGCTGGTCATGCTGCGGCATCCAACCAGAGCGTGTCGTCGGCGAGACCGTCCGAGAGGACCGGGCTGTGCGTGGCGACGACGACGGTTGCCCCTTCGTCGCGCCGGGCGCGCAACACGTGGGTCACCGACTCGACATGCTCCGGGTCCAACCACTGCTCGGGCTCATCGAGGATCAGTACCTCGAACGGCCGCGCCATCACCAGTGCGATCCCGAACAGTTGCGTCTGCCCGGACGACAACTCGTGCGGGAACCGCAGCCCCAGCGCACTCAGTCCCAACTCCGCGATAACGCGATGCGCAAGCTCCACCGCCGCGCGGGGGTCATCCAGCCATGTGGTTGTGACCAGCAGGACATGGTCGAACACCGTGAGGTCGGGCGCCGTCGGCGGCAGCCCGATCATCGCGGCGACCATGCGGCGGAAGCCGCGGTCGCGTGAGGCCACGGCTCCGCCGCCGATTTTCACTATCCCGCTCGAAGGCTGCCGCGCACCGGCAAGCACGCGGAGCAATGTCGACTTTCCGGTGCCGTTCCTGCCGCGCACGACCAAGGCCGTCCCCCGCCGCGCCGTCACGGAGACGGGAGGGAGGAGTGTCACGTCACCCGCGGTGACCACGACCTCATTGACCTCGATCATGCAACCATCCTCCCAGATCATGGAAGTCTCACCCCGGCTGCGGAGCTGCAGGTGCAGCCTCAGTCGTCACGTCAATCAGGCGATTCAGCTCCAGACGTCAGATCAGAGGCCCCGGACGGGCGACTTGTCGGATGTCGCGAGTCAGGGCCGCTTCGCGATGGCCTCTGCTGTTACGTCGTGCAGTATGCGCTCGGACTCGGCAACCGCGGTCTCGACGACCTCGCGCGGTGGCGCTTCGCTCGTCCCAGTCGGTCAGGGACGTCGCGGGGATCAGCAACGGCACCCGGTCGTGCACCGCGGACAGAGCGCCTGTCGCGGGGCGCATGATGATCGAGTAGCACGTGAACGATGCGCCGTCTGCCGCGCGCCCCGGCTGGGTCACGGCGGCCATCGCAAACAATTCCAAGGCTCTGGTGTCGAACTGGAACCATTGCCGACTTGGTTTCTGCATCTCGAACCAAGCGGTCGCGGGGACGACCGCACGCGTGGGCAGTGAACCCGTCCGCTCGGCGAGTCGTTCGGAGCGGGTGTTGATAGAGGGGAACTTCGCTGGCGCCCCATTGATGAGGTATCCCCACCAGGCGAGCTCGAGGGTGCGGTGACCGTCGCGCTCCTGGACGATCGGGTTCAGGTTGCGCAGGTTCTTCCCGGTCGGAAGGAGCGTCTCATCGTTGTTCTGAGCGGCCCAGGACCGCAGCTCGTGGAGAGCTGTCGATCGTCGGCAAGGATCGCCTCTGTGTCTTTGAATCGCGGGTCGAGCCCGTGGCTGGGCGCACATGGCTCTAACCGTAGCTCTCGCCTGCGACACTTCTTGAAGTCTCGGCGTCGTGAAGTCGTCGCAACCTGAGCAGCTCACCGTGCGCGGCCTGCAGAGCGCGTTGCAGCTCCGGGAGCTCGGTTCGGTGCCGAGCGCGTTCCTCGTTGAGTTTTGCCGTGAGCTTGCGGACAGGCAACGGCACGTTCGTCCCGCTAAATGACCATGGCGAGACCAGCCTCGGCGCCGTCACTGGCGGCAACCGGTTCTTCGCGCTGCCCTACGTGAACGCGTGCGGGTGCTCGGGATACCGCATCGTGACCTGGTGCGAATCAGCCCCCGGAAGCAGCCACTTGCGCGACCCGCGCTCACGGACTCCGCCATGACCCGTCTCGGCGCCGAAGGCCACTCGACCTGGTTGCTGTACCCCTCGGCGCGTCCCGCGGCCGCCACGCTCGACTACATCTCGAAGGGCGTCGACACCGGCGTTGATCAGGCATACCAGTGCAGGGTGCGGTCCCCGTGGTGGCGCGTCCCACTGCTCAAGCCCGCAGATCTGCTGCTGACCTACATGAACGCAGACACCCCGCGGCTGACAACCAACTCCGCCGGAGCCCGACACCTGAACAGCGGGCACGGGGGTTTACCTGCACGACAGCGTCCGCGACCTCGCGAGCGACGTGCTGCCGATCGCGTCGCTGAACTCGGTAACCCTCCTCGGCGCGGAACTCGCCGGCGGGTCCTATGGCGGCGGCATTCTCAACATTGAACCCCGCGAGGCTGACCGCTGGTGGATGCCATCCGCTGCGCTTCTCTGGCAGCACCGTTCCCAGCTGACGCTCAAACCCTAAGGGGGGGACCCGACGGAAGGGCCGCCGAGCCCCCAGGACCGCGCAGGCATGCGAGCTATTCTGACGACACACCGGCTGGGCAGCCGTCCGATAGGCTCACGCGCATCACGATTCCTGGGGGAACACATTGACCGAGCCACTGCCACCGCATTCCGACGACAGCCCTCAAGTGCCAGCTGCAACGACCGCCCGACCTCGCCGCGCATGGATATGGATAACTGTCGGCGCTGTCGTCCTCGTAGCGCTTGTGCTCGCGATCGCGGTGCCTGTAACGATCAATGTCCAGCGGGCGCAAGCGGAAGCGGCGGAGAATGCTGCGGCGGAGAAGGCTGTGGCAAAGGCGGAAGCGAAAGCGGAGCAGGAGGAAAAGGATCGTCGCAACCGTTTCAACACCGCGCTCGCTGCCTGCGGCATGTACATCGGCAACACGACCGGAGTTGAGATCCTTGACGACGGCGAGGCCGTGGAGTTCAGCGGCGTGGCGGAGACCTTCGCCAGTGATGTGCAGACGTCGGACCTTTACTGCTTCCTTGGCAAGCTTCGGGCGCCGCAGTCGCTGGAGGCGAAGATCGGTCAAACGCGAGCGCTCGACGGCCGCCAGTCGGAGGATTGGGACGGCTTCACGATTGAGTGGACTTACCACCCCGATGATGGCGCGAACGTCATCATCGAGCAGGAGTGACGGTGGGGGCGGGAACTGGATTGGCTGGATGTGGCTGTGCAGCCACGATGCCCCAACTGCGGTGTGCTGATGCGCGACGTACCGCAGGGGTGGCCGTACCCGGCGTGGGGGCACATTGAGTCTGCTGAGACGGGCGATGTGACGTCCGACTTCGACGTGCCGAAGATTTACGGCGGCAGACGCATGACGCACCAACAATCGGCCCGAGCCGGTGGACACGTCCACGGCCTGGGCTAGCGTGTCGTCGTGAACACCTTGATCGCGGCGACGATCCAGCCCGTACTGATCGCCGTTGCCACTGTTGCGATCTTGGAGCTCCTTCGCCTGCTCACGCCGACCGCGAGGTGGAGTCGCCGCCTGAAGCATGACGGCGATGTCCTCGCTGCTTTGCCGGATGGTCCCGAGCGCGACCTTTGGGCCGAGAGCGTGACGGCGCAGGGCGAGCGCTTGAGGATTTATCGCGAGGACGTGCGCCCGCGCGATCAGGTACTTGCGTGGTATGCGTTCCTGACGCTTCTGGCCTTTGTCGTAATCCTCATCACTGACGCCGTGCGGGGCTGGCCTGTCTTCCAAGCGGCGGTGATGGAGTACGGCCTCCCTGGCATCCCTTTGGCATGTGGCCTCGCCCTTAATCTCGGCTTCGCTCTGTTCATCACGGTTCGGATGATCCGCGGCGACTCGACGGCCCTTCGTCCTGGCGCGGGGGGTTACTACCCGAAATACGACGCGCTCAAGCAAGCCCAGCGGGAGCGCACAAGGAAGCGTGCTGAGGTCGAAAGGCGTCTCAACTCCGTGGAGGCAGCCGAGGAACAAGCGCGCAAAATGGCTAAACGCGCAGCTCGGGCCAGGAGGTAGCGAGCACAGCTTTGGTGTGTGCCAGTCGCGCGCCATCCTTCGGCGGACGAGATCCGATGCCGGGCTCACCGCATCTGGATTGGCGCTTTGGCTGTGTCGGTGGGTGAGCTCTAACCTGGGGGTCATCGCCGGGGAAAGGAACTCCTGCCCGGTGACGAAGAATCGGCGCTACGAAGCGAAGTCAGCGAAGTTGCATCCGCTGCAGGACGCAAGCGGAGCACTGATAACGGAGATGTCGCCAGCCACCGTTCCAAATGCCCGAGTTGCTTGACACCACTGCGGCCGTTCCCGTTTGAATGCATGGTTATCGCACTAAACGGGAGGATCATGAGCCATCGGGTCCCGTTTGGTCGTCCAGTCTGCACCTGGTGGACGATGTGGCGTTTCTGCACGAGGACGCCGCGGTCTTCGATGCGATGCTGCAGGGTTGGTCCGCGCAGCAGATCAGCGGCCGTGCGAAAGGGGGTGTCTGTGACAGCTTGAGTAGAGACCAGGGTGACGGTCTGATCCGGACCCACCTGGACGGTTGACCCGCGGCGATGTGGGCCCGGCTGGTGTCCCGCGCCCCGGCGCGCCGACCACCGGTGACGTGACGACGACACCCGTGTCGTCGGCGACGGTGGGGCGGGCGTCGAGGCTGGCGCGGAGCGCGGTGATGCGGTGCTTCACGGCGGTGTAGCTGATCTGCCGGTGCGGGTCCTCATCGATCAGCCCGCGGCAGGCCTGCTCGAGCAGGACCCGGCCTGCGCGTTGGCCGAGCTCGAGGATGTTCATGCATCGGAAATGCACGCGGGTCTTCTGGGCCAGCGGGAGCTCCGCAGAGAAGGCGTCGGAGAGCCAGGACTTGCCTCGTCCGGTATCGCCAGAATGTAGAGGCTTCGCGGCGACGTTCGCCGCAGGGAACTGCGATCGAGATCTGCGCCGAGAGTTGCCATCCGCTCGAGTAACGCCCGCTGACCGGCATCGAGAGCGAAGCCATCGCGGGCTGCCGCTTTCTCGACGCCAACGACGAGCCTGTCCTTTCGATCGCACTCTCTGAGAGTGCCACACGACCATATGTCGTCGACTACTGACAGTTTCTGTGGCGACGTCGCCAGGTCGAGCGTGAAACTGTCCCGCTGAATCCTGCGGGACACCGGCCGCCAGCAGTGACAAAGTGCGTGGCGTCGGACAGCTGTGAGGGTATGGAGCATGTATGCGGGGCGAGAGTACGCTGACTCTCGCCCCGCCCCTGTTGGTTCAGGTCAGCGGACGACTCCGGTGCCGGCG
>NZ_WOYQ01000028.1 GCF_011620665.1 Microbacterium sp. | reverse complement strand
GTGGTGCGCGGATCACGGCGATGGCGCCGACCTGGGCGCACGACCCCGAGCCCGCCGTGGCGCCGACACCCGCCTGACCTACTCGGCGAGCGCCTCGACCGGCGCGACGCGGGTCGCGAGGCGTGTGGGCACGACCGCCGCCACAAGCGTGAGCACCGCCGTCGCCGCCACGATCACCACGACCGGCCACAACGGCACCGCCGGCCACACGAGCGTCGGCGCCTGCCACGAAGGCGGCATCGCGACCGACCCGAGGAGCGACTGCGCGCCCGCCCAGCCGTACGCGATGCCGAGCACGAGGCCGGCCGCGAGCGCCGCGATCGTGGCGTGCGCCGCCTCCAGCAGCACCATGAGGCGCACCTGTGTGTTCGAGACGCCGAGCGCGCGCAGCAGTCCGAGTTCGCGGCGGCGCTGCACGACGCCGATCGTGAGCAGGTTGACCAGCCCGACCCCGGCGATCACCGCCGACACGGCGACGAGCGCCATCATGATCGCGGCGAACGAGTCGAGGAGTGTCTCCAGCTCCGACGGCATCACACCCCCGCCCGACGCCGCGATCACGGCCTTCACCGATTCGATCGCCACCGCGAACATCGTCACGAGCGTCACTCCCATCACGACGCCGATCGCCATGCGCGACGAGCGCTCAGGGTGCCGCAGCGCGTTCTCGGCGGCCAGGCGCGCCGTCGCCGATCGGCCGAACAGGCGTCCCACGAGGCGCAGCACCGGCGGCATGAAGAGCGCGGCTCCCCGTGCGAGCCCGGTGAACGACAGGATGCCGCCCCCGAACGCCACGACCACCCCGAGCGGCGAGATCAGGCCAACCGCGATCCCGCCGGCAAGGAGCGCGCCGCCGGCCACGAACAGACCGAACGCCGCCACGTTGCGACCGGTGCGCGCCGACACCTGGTCGTGCGACGCCTCGGCCGCGCCGCTCAGTGCCTGCAGCGGGGTCACTGTCAGCACCCGGCGGGATCCCGCCCACGCGGCCGTCCACGTGGTGAGCGAGACGATCGCGGCGGGGATGAGCAGCGCGGGCTGGACCACGGTGAAGTCGAGTTCGCCGAGCCCCAGCATCCGCCCTGCGGCCCAGACGCCCGCGGCGGCCACAGCCGTGCCGGCTATCAGCCCGAGGAACGCGCCGATCGCGCCCACGACCAGACCCTGCCGCGCGACCTCGGAGCGCTGCGCGCGGGCCGACGCGCCGATGAGCCGCAGCAGCGCGATGCGCCGGGTTCGGCCGGCGATCACCGTCGAGAACGTGTTGGCGGTCACGATCGCGGCCACGTAGACCGCGACGCCCACCAGGAGCACCGTGAGAACGGCGAGCACGAAGTCGAGTGTGCCGCTGTCGCCGATGTAGGGGTCGGCGCGCAGCATCGCCGCGATGTATCCGGTCGCCGAGATGAGCACGACTCCGAACGCGCTCGAGATCGCCGCGACCAGCACGCTCGCGCCCATGCCGCGCTCGCTCAGCCACGCGAGGGGAGCGGATGCGGCCGCTCGACGTTGCCCGACCTTCGGGGCGGTCATCACCGCGGTCATGCGACGGCCGCCGTCGCGTCGAGCTCGGAGGCGAGCATGTAGGCCGCGATCTCTTCGGCGCTCTGCCGCGGTTTGTCGTCGACGACGCGACCGTCGCCGAGCAGGATCACCCGATCGGCGTGGCTCGCCGCGATCGGGTCGTGCGTGACCATTGCGATCGACTGGCCGTGATCGCGACTCGCGGTGGCGAGCAGGCTCAGCACCTCGCGGCCGCTGCGCGAGTCGAGGTTGCCGGTGGGCTCGTCGGCGAACACCAGGTCGGGGGCCGTCGCGAGGGCGCGGGCGATCGCGACGCGCTGCTGCTGGCCTCCGCTGAGCTCGTGCGGGCGATGACGCAGGCGCGACCCGAGCCCGAGCGTCTCGACGAGTCCGTCGATGCGCGCCCGCTCGAGGGCGCTCGGCCGGCGGCCGTCGAGGTCGAACGGGAGCGCGATGTTGCCGAGCGCGTCGAGGGTCGGCACGAGGTTGAAGGCCTGGAAGACGAAGCCGACCCTGCGCCGCCGGAGAATCGTGAGCTCGAGATCGGACAGCGCCGTGATGTCGGTGTCGCCGATCCACACGCGGCCCGAGCTCGCGGCATCCAGTCCCGCCATGATGTGCATGAGCGTGGACTTGCCCGAGCCCGACGGCCCCATGATCGCGGTGAACTGCCCACGCCGGATGCCGACGCTGACGTCGTCGAGCGCGCGCACCGCGCTTTCGCCACGGCCGTAGGTCTTCGTGAGGTTCTGAACCCGGGCGGCGAGCCCGAGGTCTGTGGATGAGAGGTTCATGCCTCCGACGCTACGAATCGCATGCCCCTCCCCGCGTCGGCCGCGAGGGCAATCCTCGTACATCGCAAGGATGACGCGGGGTCGTCACCGAGGGGAGGACTCGAGCACGTCCCGTTCGCGCGACGGCGCCGGGGCGTAGACCCGCAGCGCCTTCGGCACGATGCGGCAGGTGAGTGTGTAGCGGCGGTCATCGCCGACCGCGGGCCGGCGTTGGAGCTCACCGTCGTGCGCGTAGAATGTCGCCTCGCCGGGTCGGGGCCGCACCGTGATCGCGATGTCGGTCGCGGTGATGTGCTCGATGTCGGATGCCGGAGGGAGCAGTCTCAGCGCGCGCAGCAGGGCCCGCGTCGTCGCCCCGAACGAGAGCGCGGCCACCGCCTGAAGGCGTGACCCGCGGGCGTGCTGCACGCGTACGTCGAGAACGTCGTCCGACAGGGTGCGCCGCTGGAACGTCGCGACATGGCCGGGCGTGTTGCGCCCGACGCTCGCGAACACCGACCAGACTCGTGCACGCCGTCCGGCGATCACGATGTCGATCGGCTCGGCATCCCGCAGGCCGTGCCACGTGGCCACGACGCCGGCGATCCACTTGCCCACGTGCGGCTTGCGCTTCGTGCGCTCGGCGACGAACTCTGGGTAGATGCCGATCGATGCCGAATTGAGCACGACGGTCGTGCGGTCTCCCACGGTGAGCTCGCCGATGCTCGTGGCGATGCCCGATCCGGCCTGCAGCGCGTCGATCGCGAGGTCGACCGACTCGATTCCGGCCGTGCGCGAGAAGTGGTTGAACGTGCCCCCGGGAAGCGGCAGGAACGGCACATCGAACTCGAGTGCGAGCTGCGCCATCCGCGACACCGACCCGTCGCCGCCGTACACACCGAGCACCCGCGGCGGCTCCTCACCCGCCATGATGTCGCGCACGACGTCGGCCATCTCCTCATCGGGCTCCAGCTCGCGCACGACCGCGGCGGGCAGCCGCTCGGAGATCGTGGCGCGCGGATCGAGCCGGATCACCGCGGTGCCCGCACCCCGGTTCATCACGATGAGCACGCCCGAGCCATCCGGCGAAGGCGGCAGCTCGATGAGCTCGACGATCTGCGCGACGTCCGGCTCGAACGCTCCCGGGCGCGTCCGGGCGGGCACCAGCAGCCTTCCGAGCGCAGCCACGCCCACACCGATCAGCACGCCGCCGACCACGTCCGAGAGCCAGTGGGCGCCGACGTGCATCCGTGAGTGGGCGACCGCCGCCGCGACGGGCCCGACGATCAGCCCCGCCCGCGGCGACTCGAGGGAGACACCGGTCGCGAAGCCGGCGGCGCTGGCCGAGTGGGCCGACGGAAACGACGGGTTCGACGGGTACGCGCGCAGGCGGCGGAGGGCGGGGACGTCGGCGCTGAGCGGCCGCGGGCCGTCGAAGAAGCGCTTCACGACGACGTCCGACACGACGGCCGCGACGAGCATCGACGCGAGCCCCCGCACCGCCGCACGGTGATGACCGAGCGCGGCGAGCGCCGCCGCCGCCGCGTACCACAGCACTCCGTTGTCGCCGGCCCGGCTCAGGCGCGAGTAGGCGCGGTCATGCACGTGCCACGAGCGCGACGCGTTGATCCGGCGCGCGGTCGCGTGATCGAGCCGCCGCACCCATCGCGGCAGCATCCGCTGCCGGTCTGCGGACATGACGGGATGCCGCGAGGTGGTCACACGCATAAGCCGAGGTTAGTCAGCCGACCCTCCGCATGTGCCCCCCTTGACGACGACCCGCCACCTGATCCCCCGAACCCCAGGGGATCCATCACGCCAGACCATGCTCGAACGCGAACACGACGAGCTGCACGCGGTCGCGCAGCGCGAGCTTCGACAGGATGCGGCTGATGTGGGTCTTCACGGTGGCTTCCGACAGGAATTCGCGGCCGGCGATCTCGGCGTTGGAGAGCCCGCGGGCTGCGAGGGCGAAGATCTCCCGCTCGCGGTCGGTGAGATCGCCGTACGAGGCGGGGACCGGACGTGGCGCGGCATCCGCGAAGTGGGCGAACAGGTCACGCGTGGCCGACGCCGCGATCACCGCGGATCCGGAGTGCACCGTGCGGAGCGCCGCGAGGAGGAACTCGGGGTCGGCGTCCTTCAGCAGGAATCCGCTCGCCCCCTGCCGGATCGCACGGGCCGCGGCTTCATCGAGATCGAACGTGGTGAGCATCACGATCCGCGGGGGGTGGCCGCTCGGCGAATCATCCTGCAGCAGTTCGGCGGTGGCGGCCAGGCCGTCCATGACCGGCATCCGGATGTCCATCAGCACGACGTCGGGTCGTGTCGCGCGCACGACCTGGAGAGCCTCTCGACCGTCGGATGCCTCGCCGACGACATCGAGATCGGGTTGCGAGTCGATCAGCATGCGGACACCGGCGCGGAACAGCGCCTGGTCATCGACGAGCACCACCCGGATGGGGGTCACGCGCCGCCTCCCGTGGGAAGGATGCCCGACACGGTGAACTCGCCGTCGTGGCCCGAGGCGCCCAGCCATCCTCCGACGAGCCCCGCCCGCTCCCCCATGCCGATCAGCCCGTGCCCGCTCTCGGTGGGCTGCTCGCCCGGGCGGAGTCGGTTGCGCACCTCGACCTCGACGCCCGCGCCGCCCTCGTGCACGGTCGGCAGCCACGCCAGGCGCACGGAGACAGGGCCGCCGTCTCCGTGGCGGAGCGCATTGGTGAGCGCTTCCTGCAGGATGCGGTACAGCGCGAGCTGCACGGCGGCCGACGGCTCGACGGTCGGTGCCGGACCGACGTCGACGCGCAGTTCCACTCCTGCGTTGCGCACCTGCGCGTAAAGCTCTTCGAGCTCGGCGAGCGTGGGCTGGGGGCGGTCCGCGTGCCCACGCTCCCACTCGCCCGCGGACGGCTGCCGCGTCGACGGCGAGGAGGGCCTGCGCAGCTGAGTCAGCAGCACCCGCACGTCGGCGAGGGCCGCGCGGGCCGTCGCGGAGATCGTGCCGAGCGCGTCGGTCGCCGCGGCGAGATCGGCCGGGGCCGCATACCGGGCTCCGTCAGCCTGAGCGATCACGACCGCAAGCGAGTGCGCGACGACATCGTGCATGTCGCGTGCGATCCGCACGCGTTCCTGCTCGGCCGCCGCCTCGGCTTCGGCACGCATCTGCGCCGCGCGGATGTCCCGCGCGCGGAGCGCGGCACGCACGAGGGCCCCGACCGTCCACGCCAGCAGGAGGGCGAAAGCCGCCGCGATCAGCACGGCGACGGCGAGCGGCAGTGAGCTCAGCGAGAGGCCCCCACCGGTGAACGTCGGGCCCGCGAACAAGTAGGCGGTGATGACCAGGGAGCCCAGCAGCGCCGATGCGAAGCCCGCCCAGTAGACGCGCGCAGTGCCGTAGGCGGCGGTCACGTAGAGCGCACCGAAGATCGCCAGATCCGCGGCCGTCGGCGGACGACCGAGCGACATCTGCACGACCGCGCCCGCCCAGGCGAGAGTGAGCGCGAACGGCGGCGACCACCGCCGGATCGCCAGGGCCGCCGAGAAGACGAGAGCGATCGCGACGGCGATGAAGGCGGCGACCGGCGCGCCGAGCACGCTCATCGTCCCTGTCTGCGCGACCATGAGTTCGACCGGCAGCACGAGCGCGAAGAACACCGCCGCGATCGCCACGTCGACGACGATCTGGTGGCGCTGGAGCGAACGGAACACGGCTTCACGCTATGTGGGGAAAGGATGGTGCGGCATCCATCCCGCGATGTATCTGCAGATCACCGCTGCCGCGGCATCGGTCGGCAGTCGTATCCCGGAACCCCCTTGCACCGGATCGCCCTGAGGCTTTACTGTCCGGACACAGGCTGAAACCGACGGGAAACGTCGGAGGACCAAGATCGAACAGCGGGGGACGATCCCCACCGGCACCCGAACCGGTCCCCGTCGATGGCAGCACGAAGAGGATCAGTCGAGGACGGATGGAGACCAGCATGACGACGGTGCGCGCGGCAATCACCCAGACCACCTGGACGGGCGAGAAGGATTCGATGCTCGACAAGCACGAGCGGTTCGCGAGGGATGCCGCCGCGCAGGGCGCTCAGGTCATCTGCTTCCAGGAGCTGTTCTACGGGCCGTACTTCGGCATCACGGAGGACAAGAAGTACTACCGCTACGCCGAACCGGCCGACGGGCCCATCGTGCAGCGATTCGCGGCGCTGGCCGCCGAGCTGAACATGGTCATGATCCTCCCGATCTATGAGGAGGACATCACCGGCGTGTACTACAACACGGCCGTCGTCGTCGACGCCGACGGGACGATCCTCGGCAAGTACCGCAAGCACCACCTGCCGCACCTGGACCGCTTCTGGGAGAAGTTCTACTTCCGGCCCGGCAACCTCGGCTACCCCGTGTTCGACACGGCAGTCGGCAAGATCGGCGTCTACATCTGCTACGACCGGCACTTCCCCGAGGGCTGGCGCGAGCTGGGGCTGAACGGCGCGCACATCGTCTTCAACCCGAACGCGACCAAGCCCGGCCTCTCCAACCGCCTGTGGGAGATCGAGGGCCCGTGCGCGGCCGTCGCGAACGGCTACTTCGTGCTGCAGCCGAACCGCGTCGGGCGCGAGGACAACGAGTACGGCGAACTCGCCGTGGACTTCTACGGCACGAGCCAGGTGATCGATCCGCGCGGCAACTTCGTCGGCGAGCGCGGGTCGGCCACCGACGAAGAGGTGCTCATCCGCGACCTCGACATGGACATGGTGCAGGAGATGCGCGACGACTGGCAGTTCTACCGCGACCGTCGTCCCGACTCGTACACGATGATCGCGAAGCCATGACCGCCACCACGGCACCCGAGACGCGTGAGCGCTGCAGTCACCTGCGGGGGCGCCGTCGCGAGACACAGCGCTCGCAGGAAAGTGCAGCGCTGCAGAACGGAAGAGGAACACTCCAATGACCACCACACTCATCACCGGCGGCACTGTCGTCTCGGCGACCGGCCGCGCGGCGGCCGACGTGCTGATCGACGGCGAGACGATCGTCGCGGTCCTGCAGCCGGGCTCGGAGCTGCTCGGGACAGACATCGCGGCATCCGTCGACCGCGTCATCGACGCGACCGGCCGGTATGTCATCCCCGGCGGCATCGACGCCCACACCCACATGCAGATGCCGTTCGGCGGCACGGACGCGAGCGACACGTTCGAGACCGGTTCTCGCGCCGCGGCGTGGGGCGGCA
>NZ_WOYQ01000057.1 GCF_011620665.1 Microbacterium sp. | reverse complement strand
GGAACGCATCTCGGCGATCATCCGCGCGACGGTGTCTGGCACCACGAGATGTCGAACCCGCTGAGCGCGACGATCTCGGTGCCGTCCTCAAGCGCGACGACATGCGTCTCGACGCGCGCGGGCAGGGGAAGCAGGTACCCGTCATACGGATTGCTGATCACGTCGGGTGCGATGAGGAAGGCGGCGTAGCGTCCGCTCGGCGCGACACAGGTCTCGATGAGAGTATCGGCCGGGTCCACCGCGAACACCGACCGCGCAAGACCTGCGGCATCCACCACATCCACCGAGGTCGACGTCACGGTGAATCCCGTCAGCTGAGCCAGAACGCGAAGCGTCGATCCGCTCGAGAGAGGAGTGATCGCGTTGAGCTGCCCGAGGCCCGGGTCGGTCGCCGGGAGCGGGGTCTCTTCGGCGGTCGCGAGATCGATCGCCACCGGGCCGTCGGCACGTTGGACGACGGCGAGGGTCGACCCGCGGGCGATTCCCTCGATCGTGAACGCATTGCCGAGCGCGACCGGATCGCCACCCGCGGGTGAGGCGAGAGTGAGCGCGCCGTCGAAGGTCAGCATGACGATGCTGTCGGTACCCGGAACGAAGCGCCAGTCGTCGACGCGCGAATCGCCACCGGGACGCTCGATCGCCGTGGGCTGCTGGTCAGCCTGCGCCTGATTCGGCGAGGCCGTGAACAGCGCGCTCTCACGGCCGCTGTCGGCGTCGATCTCGGCGTCGGTGAAGGTGTAGCCGATGAGGTCGCCACGCTCCGCGCCCTGCAGGTTCGACACGACACCGTCGCCGGGCAGCGGAAGGTCGCGCTCGTTCGTGCCGTCGAGGTCGGTGACGATCAGGTGCGAAAAGCCGTCGCCGTCGACGGTCGAGACGACCAGGTGGCTCGACGTCGCCCGGAAATCCTCGATGTGCTCATGGCTGAAGATCGGCCGAGCGGCGTCACCGACGAGGTCGGTGCGGAAGATCGTGTCGCCTTCGGCGCTGCGCTTCAGAAGGAAGACTTCCAGCCCGGGGGTCGTGAAGGACTCTTCGATCGTCGCTTCCGGCCCGCCGCCGATCCCGGTGACGCCGGTGATCGTGACCGTGTACTCGGTCTCGTCCCAGAGGGGCAGGGCGAAGCGGATGCCGACACTGCGCCCCGAGGTGTCCACTGCGAAGCCGGCGGCGGGGGTCACGGTGACCTGCTCCGGTGTGATCTGCTGCAGCGACTGTGTCGTCGTGATGATCATGCGTGATCCGGATGCGGCAATCGCCGCGGCCGGATCGACCCGGACGGCGGTGACCCGAGGTCCCTGGGCGACCGAGACCGCCGCTCCCGCCGCCCCCAGGACCGCGAGGATGCCGAGGACACCCGCGAAGCGGACGGCGAAAGCGCGCGAACGGCGCCGCCGGGCGCCCGAGCGCCGCGTGCGGTCAGTACTCATACGGGTCCTGGGGCTGGTCGACGACGTCGACCGACGCCGCATCGACCTGCAGCCGACCCTCGATGTCGCGGATCGTGCCCGTCACGGTGACCCATGTCCCGGTGTCCGGTGCTCCCGTGACCGAGATCGGCACCGTCGCCGCCTGCGCATCGATGACACAGTGCGTGATGACGAGGCGTGTGAGCGCGAACCCGCCGTCCCCCGGGGTGACGAACCCCGTCAGGGTGACCTCATCGCCGTCGAAGGCCCCAGGGTTCGTCGCGGTCGCGAAGACGCTCGCCCACTCAGCCACGCCGAACGACGCCGTGTCGCCGGTCGCGGCGAGCGCGATCATGTCGGATCCCTGGAACAGCGGTGCCGCACCGGTGTCTCTCGACATCGCGAGCTCGGCCGAAAGCGTCGCGGGCGGAGTCAGCAGGATCGCCGCGGTCGTCCCAGTGGCGAGGATGCCGCCGGTCACGGTCGCGATGAGCCCCAGAGTGCGCGGCCGGGGGGCGTGGTCGCCCCGCTGAGGGTCGCCCCGCTCGTGGTCCACGCCGGCGCGCGTCTCGCCGTGGTCGTGCCCGTGGTCGGCTTCGGCGCCGAGCGGCAGCGCGACGCTCGCGAGGGTGCCGAGCAGGGCGATCACCGACATCGAGACGGCGAACCACGCCGACGACGGGTTGATGTACAGGCTCAGCTGACCGGTGAGCGCCAGCGCGATCGTCACGGCGGCCAGGGCGGCCGCCAGGCCCACCCCCAGAAGCCGGGCGCCGAGGCGCGAGAGCAGATGCTCAGACAACGAGGTTCACCACCCCGCCGATGACGATCGCCGAGAGGAGGACGACCGCCACGAGGCCCACCAGCACCCTGGTGCGGAACGTGGTGCGCAGGAGCGCGAGCATCTTGACGTCCACGAGCGGCCCGACCAGCAGGAACGCGACGATCGATCCGGGCGTGAACGTCGACGCGAACGAGAGCGCGAAGAACGAGTCGACGTTCGAGCAGATCGACACGATCATCGCGAGCGCGATCATGGCGATGATCGACAGCGCAGGGTTCGATCCGATCGCGAGCAGCGCTTCGCGCGGCACGAGCACCTGAACCGCACCCGCGAGCGTCGATCCGATGACGAGCGCGGGCATGACGGCGCGCAGTTCGACCACGAACTGCGCGAGACTGCGGCGACCGCGGTCGCCGGCACCCGGATCAGAAGGCTCGCAAGCGGCGGCGAAGCGCTCCGTGAGCAGGGCGCCCGGGTCGGGATGCCGGCTGTACAGCCATCCGATCAGATTGGCGATCGCGAAGCCGCCGAGCAGGCGTGCGACGAGCACCCCGTCGTCGAAGCCGAACGCCTGGTGTGTCGTGATGATGACGATGGGGTTGACGATCGGAGCGGCGATCAGGAAGGTGAGCGTCTCGGGCACACTGAAGCCGCGCATGAGCAGGCCGCGCGCAAAGGGGACATTGCCACACTCGCAGACGGGGATGAACATGCCGAGGAGCGAGAGCACCCCGCGGCGCGCCCAGGCGCGGCGCGGCATCCACCTCTCTATCGCGCCGGGGGGAACCCACACCTGCACCACGATCGAGAGCAGCACGCCGAGGACCACGAACGGGAGCGACTCGATGAGCACGCTGATCGCGAGGGTCAGGCCGTCTTGCGCCCGGACGGGGAGGGACGGACCGGGGCTGATCACGGCGACCACGATGAGCGCCGCCACGACGGCTCCACCGGCGATCAGCGGCAGCGCGGGGGCGCGCCTCGAACGGGCCGGCGCGCGCACGCGAAGACGTACCGGCTCCTGGCGGGTGCTGCTCACGCCGCCGCCGTGCATCTCGCGCAGAGGCCGAAGATGTCGACGACGTGCTCTGCCCGGGTGAATCCATGCTGGGCGGCGATTCGCTGCGCCCACTGCTCGACGTCACTCGCCTGGATCTCGACCGTCGTGCCGCAGGAGCGGCAGATCAGGTGGTGGTGGTGTCCCGCGCTCGAGCAGGCGCGGTAGAGCGCTTCGCCCTCGGGAGACTGCAGCTGGTCGGCTTCACCGCTGGCGGCGAGGGTCGCGAGCGCGCGGTAGACGGTGGCGAGCCCGATGCCGGTGTTCTCATCGCGAAGGGCCGCGTGAAGATCCTGCGCGGAGACGAACCCGGGGTTGTCGGACAGCGCGGCACGCACGCGGTCGCGCTGCCACGTATTGCGCTGGACCATGGCGGAAATCCTACTCGCAGGCTTCCGGGACGACGTGGGAAGAGGATCCGGTCAGCGTGTGACGCGTCCTCGACGCGAGCCGAGCACGCGGCATCCGACATAGATCGCGAACGAGATCGTGGTGATGTACGGACTGACCGGCAGTGTCCCCATGACGGCCAGGAGGATCCCGCCGACCGCAGAGACGATGCCGAAGAGCGCGGCGAGCAGCGGTACCGATATCGGTCCGGACGCGATCCGCATCGCGGCCGCGGCGGGCGTGACCAGGAGCGCCAGCACGAGCAGCGCCCCGATGATGTGCACGGCGACGGCGACGGCGAGACCGAGCAGCAGCATGAATCCGAGCGAGACCGCGACGGTGGGAACACCGCGAGCGGCGGCGGCCTGAGGATCGAGCGAATCGAAGCGCAACGGGCGCCAGATGAGCACCAGCGCGACGATGACGAACGACGAGATCGCGATCAGCCATCCGAGCTGATCGTTCTGGACCGAAACGATCTGGCCGGTGAGCAGGCTGAACCGCCCGGCCGCGCGTCCGCTGTAGAGCGAGAGGAACAGGATGCCGAGACCGAGCCCGAACGGCATGAGCACGCCGATGATGGAGTTCCTGTCACGGGCACGGGCGCCGAGCCAGCCGATCAGGCCCGCCGCGACGAGTGAGCCCACGATCGAGCCGGCGACGACATCAGCGCCGATCAGCAGGGCGGCGGCAGCCCCCGCGAACGACAGTTCGCTGATGCCGTGCACGGCGAAGGCCATGTCGCGCTGCATGACGAAGACACCGACGAGACCGCCGACGAGGCCCAGAATGGCGCCGGCCCACAGCGAGTTCTGCACGAGCGAGAGGATGTCGCCGTAATCCGCGAGGCCGCCGAACATCGCGTCGCCGATGTCGCTCCAGTTCATTCCGGGTCCTCGTGGTGGTAGTGGTGCGATTCTTCGGCGTCGGGAGCGCCGACCACGACGAGTCGGCCGCCGGCGCGGAGGACGAAGACGGATGCCCCGTACAGCTCGCTGAGCACCTCGGAGGTGAGCACTTCGTGCGGAGGGCCGAGCGTGAACCGGCCGTTCGCGATGTAGAGGATGCGATCGACCTTGTCGAGCACCGGATTGATGTCGTGCGTGACCAAGAGCACCCCCGCGCCGCTGCGGCGATGCTCGTCGATCAAGCGGACGACGTCCTGCTGATTCGCGAGGTCGAGACTCGTGAGCGGCTCATCGCACAGCAGCAGGCGCGGATCGTCGGCGAGCGCCTGGCCGACCCGCAGGCGCTGCTGCTCGCCTCCGGAGAGCACGCCGACGGGCTCGTCCGCGAACTCGCTCGCCCCGACGGCGTCGATCAGGTGCTGCACCCGCGCGCGATCTCTCCTGCGCGGGATGGGCAGACCGAAACGGTGCCCGTCGACGCCGAGTGCCACGAGATCACGGCCTCGCATACCGGTCTCGTGCGAGAGCGGGCGCGCTTGCGGAAGGTACCCGATACGCCGGTTGCCGCGGTGCCGCACCGGCTCGCCGAGGGCGGTGATGCTGCCCTCGCTGAGTCGCTCGAGACCGAGGATCGCGTGCAGCAGCGTCGTCTTCCCCGATCCGCTCGGACCGAGCACCGCGATCAGCTCCCCCGGAGCCAGGGTCAGGTCCAGTCCGGACCACAGTTCGCGGTCACCGCGCCGCAGCGCCGCCCCGCTGATCTGCAGCACGGTGCTGTGGGAGTCATCGGTCACCGGGACAGCGTATCGGCGAGCTGCGCGATGTTGTCGGCCATCCACTCGAGATATGTCGAGCCCTGGGGCAGGGTCTCCGAGAATTCGACCACCGGAATGCTCTGCGCTTCGGCCGTGTCGAGCACCTGGGTGGTCTCCGCGCCTCCGGTCTGCGCGTTGGCGATGACGACACGCACATCCCCTGCCTCGAGGATGCGGGTGGCCTCGAGCATGGTCGCCGGAGGCACATCCTGTCCCTCTTCGACGGCTTCGCTGAAGGCCTGAGGAGTGACGTTCTCAAGGCCCGCTGCCGCAGTGAGGTACAGCGGCACCGGCTCGGTGACGAAGATCTTCTCGCCGGCATGGGCCGTCGAGACTTCGGCAAGCGTCGTCTCGAGTCCGCCGATCCCTGCGACGAACGTCTCGAGACCCGACTCGAACGTGGCCGCGTCGTCCGGCGCAAGGGTCGTGAGCTCGTCTGCGATCGCTTCGGCGACGTGCTCGATCGTGTGGGGGTCGTACCATACGTGCTCGTTGAATCCCTCGACGTGGTCGTGCCCGGCGTGCGCATCGCCGGCGGGCGGATCGCCGGCGGGCGTCTCGCCGGCGGGCCAGTCATGCGCGAACTCGACCGCGGTGATCACGGGAGCCGGAGAACCCGTCGCCTCGATCAGGGTGTCCATGAACGCGTCGTAGCCACCGCCGTTCTCGACGAGCAGGTCAGCGCGCGAGACCGTGAGCTGATCGGCGGCACTCGCTTCGAACTCATGCGGATCCTGGCTGTTCGAGCTGATGATCGAAGTGACCTCCACCGCGTCTCCGGCGATCGCGTGGACGATGTCGCCGTACACGCTCGTCGAGGCGACGACTCGGAGGGCGCCGTCGGATGCTGTGCCGGCACCGTCACCTGGATCGCCCCCCGCGCAACCGGCGAGAGCGAGGGCCGAGACGGCCAGAAGGGCGGCGGTCGAGAGAACTTTCATGGAGTGCATAGGATCATTCTATGCACTAATGATAATCGTTCTCAAATCGGGGTATTCAGTCGAGTAGCAGTGCGGGCTCCTCGAGCACCGAGGCGACGTCGGCGATGAAGCGGCTCATGCCGTCGCCGTCGATCACGCGATGATCGAACGAGCCCGACACCGTCGTGACGAACCGCGGGCGCACCTCGCCGTCGACGACCCACGGCTTCTGCCGGATCGTGCCCATGGCGACGATCCCGCTCTCGCCGGGATTGATGATCGGGGTGCCGGCATCCATTCCGAACACACCGATGTTGGTCAGCGTGATCGTCCCGCCCTGCTGATCGGCGGGCGTCGTCTTGCCCTCGCGGGCCGTGACGGTGAGTTTCTCGAGTGCCCGCGCGAGTCCGCGGATGTTGAGGTCCTGCGCGTCCTTGATGTTCGGCACGAGCAGCCCGCGGGGAGTCGCAGCGGCGATGCCGAGGTTGACGTAGTTGCGCACGCGGATCTCAGCGCTGCCGTCCTCCTTGTCCACCCAGGCGGCGTTGACCATCGGCGTACGACGCGACGCCCAGATGACCGCACGCGCGACGATCAGCAGCGGCGAGACCTTGATGTCGGCGAAATCGGGCGAGGCTTTCAGCCGCTTGACGAGTTCCATCGTGCGGGTCGCATCGACGTCGGTCCACACCGACACGTGCGGGGCGCTATAGGCCGAGCGCACCATCGCCGATGACGTCGCCTTGCGCACGCCTCTGACCGGAATGGTCTCCTCGCGCCGGTCATCGCCGGGCTGCGCGACAGAGATCGCGGGCTCCGCCGTCACCGGGATGGTCTGCTCCCGTTCCGCCGGAGCGGCCGGCGTCGCGATGTTGCGGAAGACGCTGGCCTGCTCGGCGTGGCGCACGACGTCATCGCGGGTGACGTCGCCGGCGGGCCCGGTGGGCGTGACATCCGACAGGGTGACGCCGAGGTCGCGCGCGAGTTTCCGCACCGGGGGCTTCGCGATGACTCCGACCGAGGCCTTGACCGTCTCGGTGTGCTCGGCGGGACGCTTGCGGCGGGAGGTCGCGGCCTCACCGGTGCCATAACCCACCAGCACTGCGCCCGCCGCTTCGGACGCGGCAGGCTGCTCACCGTGCTCGGACTGGCCGACGACCGATGCGGGCGCCTCGCCGCCGCCGGCGATCGTGATGATCGCCGTGCCGACGATCACTGTCTCGCCTTCGGGCGCAAGCAGTTCGCCCACCGTGCCGGCAAACGGCGAAGGCAGCTCCACGAGCGACTTCGCCGTCTCGATCTCGACGAGGACATCGTTGACCTCGACCCTGTCGCCGGGCGCGACGCGCCACTGCACGATCTCGGCCTCGGTGAGGCCTTCGCCGACATCCGGCAACCGGAATGTCATTTCGCTCATGCGATTCTCCTCAGTGTGCCGCGAGACACGGTCGTTGCCCCGAGACACCGGTCCACATCATGTGTCTCGGGGCGCATCG
>NZ_WOYQ01000069.1 GCF_011620665.1 Microbacterium sp. | reverse complement strand
ATCGCGCACGAGGGCGCGACGATGGAGTGGATCGACGGCAACATCGGCTCCAAGGTGACCATGAAGTACCCCTCCATCTACCTGATGGGCGAGCACGCCAAGGGTGAGACGCTTTCGGTTGCCTTCGCCGGTCCCGGTCAGCACCAGGATGCTGGCGCGAAGATGATCCACATGGCGCCGTACACGCAGTCCTCGATCGTGTCGAAGTCGATCGCTCGAGGTGGTGGCCGGGCCGGCTACCGTGGGGAGGTGCGTGTGGACGCGAACGCGCATCACTCAGCGAACACCGTGCGGTGCGACGCACTCCTCGTGGACACCAAGTCGCGCTCGGACACCTATCCGTCGATCGACATACGCGTCGACGATGTCCAGCTCGGCCATGAAGCCACGGTCTCGAAGGTGAGCGAAGAGCAGCTCTTCTACCTGATGAGCCGCGGAATGCCCGAAGCCGAGGCCATGGCGATGATCGTGCGCGGCTTCATCGAGCCGATCGCGCGTGAGCTGCCCATGGAATACGCCCTCGAACTGAACAAGCTCATCGAGATGGGTATGGAAGGATCCGTCGGCTGATGACGACCGCAACCGAGGCCCCCACTCCGGTGAAGGGCCACATCGACCCTGTCGCTGCATTCGTCCCCGTGCAGACACGCTCGGAGCGTCCGAGTTCGTTCGAACCGGATGATTTCGACGTGCCGACCGGGCGCGAGGTCAATTGGAAGCACACGCCCTTGTCTCTCGTGCAGGCGCTGTTCATCGACGAGCCTGCGCCGCACGGTGTCATGGCCGTCGAGGTGACCGCGCCGGCCGAAGTGGAGCAGCGTCGTTTGAAGGTCGGTGAGGCGCCGCGCGGCGAGCACTTCCGCCCCGAGGACCTCTCGAGCGCGATCGCCTGGAGCCAGGAGGAGGAAGCCCCTCTCGTCCGCATACCGGCGGGCGTGGAGCTTGCCGAACCGATCATCGTCCATCTGACCGGCACCGGTGGCGTGGCGCACGCGCACCTCGTCATCGAGGCGCAGGCGAACTCGCGGGCGACGATCGTACTTCGACACGACGGCGACGCCCGCCACGCCCAGAACGTCGAGATCCTTGCCCGCGATGGCTCGAACCTCACGGTGATCTCGGTGCAGCGCTGGGACGGCGATGCGGTGCATCTGGCTGCGCACCAGGCACGCGTGGACCGTGACGCCACCCTCACGCACTTCGTGGTCAGTCTCGGCGGGGCGCTCGTCCGGGTGAATCCTTCGGTGGAACTTGCCGGCGCCGGCGCGCGCGCCCGCCTCTACGGGCTCTCGTTCGCGGATGCCGGCCAGCACCTGGAGAGCCAGGTGTACCTGCACCACAAGGGTCCGCACACGAAGGGGGACGTGCTCTACAAGGGCGCGTTGCAGGGAGAGAGCGCGCGGAGCGTCTGGATCGGCGATGTGCTGATCGGCCCCGACGCCGCGGGTACTGATTCGTACGAGGCGAACCGCAACCTGGTGCTCACGGACGGTGCGCGCGCCGACTCGATCCCCAACCTCGAGATCGAGACCGGGGACATCATCGGCGCCGGTCACGCGAGCGCCACCGGTCGTTTCGACGACGAGCAGTTGTTCTACCTGCAGGCCCGCGGGATCTCCGAACGGGAGGCGCGGCGGCTCGTCGTGCTCGGCTTCCTGAGTGAGATCGTCCAGCGCATCGAGCTCGCCGATCTGCAGGCCGAGCTCGCGCAGGCTGTGGAGGCGGAGCTCGCCGCCGGGGACCTCGCATGACCGCGCAGAAGGTCCTGCACCTCAGTGAGCTCGAGCAGGACGCGCCGGTGCGGGTCGAGATCGACGGCATTCCGATGGCGGTGGTGCTCGACGCACAGGGCGAAGTGCACGCGATCGGAGACACCTGCACGCACGGCGACATCTCGCTCGCCGACGGGTTCGTCGAGGGCGACACGCTCGAATGCTGGGCGCACGGCTCGGCCTTCTCGCTGCGCACCGGGCGCCCGTTGAATCTTCCGGCATACGAGCCGGTACCTGTCTACAACGTGACGATCGTTGGGGACGACATCCTCATCGATCCGCACGTGACCAAAGAAGTGAACGGAAGAGTATAACGATGGCTGTTCTCGAAATTCGTGACCTGCATGTGACGGTCACGACGGATGCCGGTGTGATCCCCATCCTCAATGGGGTGAACCTCACTGTGCGCACCGGTGAAACCCATGCGATCATGGGCCCGAATGGCTCGGGCAAGTCCACCCTCGCCTACACGATCGCCGGGCATCCGAAGTACACAGTCACCGAGGGCACGATCACGCTGGACGGCGTCGACGTGCTGGCGATGACGGTGGATGAACGCGCCCGCGCCGGACTCTTCCTGGCGATGCAGTATCCGGTGGAGATCCCCGGAGTGACGGTCACGAACTTCCTCCGCACTGCGAAGACCGCTGTCGAGGGCGAGGCGCCGGCCATCCGCTCCTGGACCAAGGACGTCAAAGCTGCCATGAAGAACCTCCGCATGGACCCGAAGTTCGCTCAACGCAACGTCAACGAAGGCTTCTCCGGCGGCGAGAAGAAGCGACACGAGATCCTTCAGCTCGAACTGCTGAAGCCGGCGATCGCCATTCTCGACGAGACCGACTCGGGCCTCGACGTCGACGCGCTGAAGATCGTGTCCGAGGGCGTCAATCGTGCAAAGGATGCGACCGACCTGGGTGTGCTGCTCATCACGCACTACACCCGGATCCTTCGCTACATCACGCCCCAGTTCGTCCACGTCATGGTGGCCGGCCGGGTGGTCGAGGAGGGTGGTCCCGAGCTGGCCGAACGCCTGGAGAATGAGGGCTACGACCGGTACCTGGACCCCGCAGCGCCGATCGAAGCCTAGGATCGACGCCATGACGGAGACTCTCAGCCCCGAGAAGTACGACGACGTCACCGAAGCGCTCAAAGACGTGATGGACCCCGAGCTCGGGATCAATGTCGTCGATCTCGGCCTGATCTACGACCTCAGCTGGGACGAGGAGAATGACGCGCTCGTGATCCACATGACGCTCACGTCAGCGGGGTGCCCGCTGACGGACGTGCTGGAGGAGCAGACCGCTCAGGCGCTGGACAATGTCGTCGATCGGTTCCGGATCAACTGGGTGTGGATGCCGCCGTGGGGCGCCGAGCGGATCACCGACGACGGGCGCGACATGATGCGCGCACTCGGCTTCGCCATCTGACCGCGCCCACGTCGATAGGCTCGCAGGGTGAGCATCGCACCCTTGGAAGCACTGCCCTTGGAGACCCTCCGCCGCCGTTCGAGCACGAAGTGGCGGACGTTCCCCGACGACGTGCTGCCTCTGTTCGTCGCGGAAACCGACTTCGCTCTGGCCGAGCCGATCCGAGCGGCGCTGGCAGAGGCCGTCGAAATCGGTGATACGGGATACACGCCGCAGGATCCGGGGTTGCGTGAGGCGTATGCCGGCTTCGCGCGCCGACGCTTCGGCTGGGAGCTCGATCCGACGCGCGTGAGCTGGACGGGCGATGTGATGATGGGCGTGGTCGAGCTTCTCCGCGTCACCGTCGCACCCGGTGATCGCGTCGTCGTCACACCGCCGGTGTACCCGCCGTTCTTCTTCTGCATCGAGGAAGCGGGCGGTATCGCCGAAGAGGTGCCGCTGCTCACCTCCGGTGACGGCTGGCTCCTCGATCTCGCCGGGATCGAGTCGGCTCTGGTGGGCGGCGCTCGCGCCATGCTGCTCTGCAATCCCCATAACCCGACCGGTACCGCTCACTCGAAGGAGAGCTTGGCGGCGCTTGCCGAGATCGCAGCGCGTCACGGTGCTGTCGTCATCAGCGATGAGATCCATGCGCCGCTGGCCCGGCCCAGCACCGGGTTCACTCCTTTCCTGACCGCGTCCGCCATGGCTGCCGAGGTCGGCTATGCCGTGACGAGTGCATCGAAGGCGTTCAATCTGGCCGGGCTGAAGTGTGCGCTGATCCTCACCGGTGGCGACGCGACGACCGCCGTCGTGCGGTCACTTCCGCGCGAGGTTGAGTGGCGCACGGGCCTGTTCGGTGCGATCGCCGCCGTGGCCGCTTTCGATGAGGCGTCCGATGCGTGGCTCGACGCGTTGCTGGCGCGCCTCGACGAGAACCGCATCCTGCTCGCCGAGCTCCTGACCGAACACTTGCCAAAGGCTCGCTTCCAGGTGCCGGATGCGGGTTTCCTCGCGTGGCTCGACCTGTCGGCGTATGGCTGGGGTGCCGACCCGGCGCGAACAGTGCTGACCGGCGCGCGTGTCGCGCTGCACCACGGACCCGAGTTCGGCTCGGGTGGTGCAGGATACGCGCGCCTCAACTTCGGGTGCTCTCCTGACGTGCTGCGTGAAGCCTTCGCTCGGATGGGCGCACTGACGCACGCGTGACGGGTGGCGGGCTCTGCGATCGCTCGAGCAGACGAACGCTCAGCTCTCCGCCTTGCCGACCCGCCAATAGCCCATGAATGCGACCGCACGGCGATCGACTCCGCGCCCCGCCACAAGGTGACGACGCAGGGTCCTGATGGCCCCCGCCTCACCTGCCAGCCAGGCGTAGAGCGGCGCGCTCTTCAGTGCCGCGCCGCCCTTCGCCGTCCGCGGCACCTCCCAGAGGACGTCGCGATCGATATCGATCTCTTCGACGTGGGAGCCCCGACGGGTGGGCGTCAGTCGTGCAGCAGCGTCTTCGACAGCAGCGACCAGGTGCCCGTGGCGAGGCGCGCCGGCGCGGGCGGCAACCCGGTACTCGAACCCGTCGTGGTGGGGGAGGTAGCTCTGGTCTCGCGGATCGGGCACTTCGAGGACGACGACGCCGCGCGCCGCCGGGGGCAGCTGCTCGAGGATGACGGCGATCGCCGGCGCGGCCGTCTCGTCGCCGGCCAGCAGGATGTGTCCGGTCCGCGCTGGAGGCACGAAGTCGATGCCGGGACTCACGCCGGCGTGGGATGAGGTCGGGGCGAAGATCAGCACCTCGTCATCGGGGGTCGCACCCTGTACCCAGGCGGAGGCGGGGCCCTGGACGTCGTGCACGACCATGTCGATGTCGACTTCGCGCAGCGCCGGGCGCACGTACCGCGTCGTGTATGTGCGAATGGACGGCCGGGAGCCTTCCGGCAATTCGCGCCACCGTGTCCACCAGTCCTCGCCGACAGGCATGTCGTCCAGGGTCGTTCCGCCAGAGGGGAAGACGACCTTGATGCGCTGGTCCAGCCCGGTGTCACCGAAGTCGACGAGGTCCGGGCCGCTGAAGGTGAACCGGCGGAAGCTCGGAGTCAGCTCCGTGATGGCGGTCACGCGGGCGCGAAAGAACCTACTGGTGGGCCTCCTTCCGTTCATCGTGGCCCGCCGGTTGCTCCGGCTCCCGTCGCCGTGGGGCGTATGCGGTGTCGTCCCCGCGGGAGCACGAGCGGTGCGCCCGATACGGGGTCTTCGATCACCTGACAGTCGACGCCGAAAACCTCGCGGATCATCTGACTGGTGATCACGTCCGAAGGGGCACCCGCGGCGACGATCCGACCCGAGGACAGCGCGACCAGGTGATCCGCGTAGCGGGCCGCCATGTTCATATCGTGCAACACCATGACGATCGTCGTACCGTTATCGTCGTTCAGGTCGCGGATCAGGTCGAGGATCTCGACCTGATGGGCGACGTCCAGGAAGGTCGTCGGCTCATCGAGCAGCAGGATGTCCGTCTCTTGAGCGAGTGCCATGGCGATCCACACCCGCTGGCGCTGCCCGCCGGAGAGCTCATCGAGCGCGCGGTCGGCGAGGTCCGCCGTTCCGGTGGCCGCGAGTGCATCGGCGACGGCTGCGTCATCCTTTGCGTTCCACCGTGCCAGGGCACGCTGGTGCGGATGCCGGCCGCGTCCCACGAGGTCGGCCACCGCGATCCCCTCGGGAGCGACAGGGCTCTGTGGGAGGAGCCCCAGTATCCGCGCCACCTCCTTGGTCGGGCGAGTCCGGATATCCGAGTCGTCGAGCACAACTCTTCCGGACCGGGCAGGCAGAAGCCGCGCGAGGGCACGGAGCAGAGTGGACTTTCCGCAGCCGTTGGCGCCGACGATTGCGGTGACGGCGCCCGCAGGCAGCTGGAGGTCAAGACCCTCGACCACGAGACGGTCGCCGTAGGCGAGGGAGAGGGTCTCTGCTGCGAGGTGATGGGATTCGGTCATATTGCGCCTCCCGCGCGGTTCGTGCGGATGAGCAGGAAGATCAGGTAGGGACCTCCGAGCACGCCGGTGATGACTCCGACGGGGTAGCGCGTGTCGAAGGCAAACTGACCGATCAGGTCTGATGCCATGACCAGGACGGCACCGACGAGCCCGGCCGAAAGGACCAGCGCAGATCCCGAGCCGACGAGGCGCACCGCGATGGGACCCGCCATGAACGCAACGAATGCGATCGGCCCGGCTGCCGCAGTGGCGAAGGCCAGCAATCCGACGGCGCAGATGATGAGGATGATGCGTGTGCGGTCGACGCGGAGTCCGAGAGCTGCGGCTGAGTCATCGCCGAGGTGCAGGATGCTCAGCGCGCGCGACTGTGAGATCAGGAGCGGCGCCAGTACCGCGCAGCCGAGGGCGAGCGTTACCACGGTCGTCCAGTTTGCCCCATTCAGACTGCCGCTGATCCACCGCATCGCGGCCTGGAGGTCCCACGCGGCGGCGCGCGAGAGCACGAAGGTGACCATGGCGTTCAGCATGGCCGCGATGCCGATACCGGTGAGGATGAGCCGTGTGCCGGCGAAGCCACCGCGGTGGGACAGCACATAGATCACCAGAGCCGTTGCCAGCGCCCCGGTGAGGGCGAGTGCGGACACGGCGCCCTCGCTCAGGGATAGGACCACGATGCCGAACACCGCTGCAGCGCTGGCGCCCGAGGAGATGCCGATGATGTCGGGCGAGGCGAGTGGATTGCGCAGCAGGGTCTGAAAGACGACGCCGGCGATGCCGAATCCGACGCCGGTCAGCAGAGCCGTCACCGCGCGCGGAAGGCGGAGGGTCCCGACTGTGAACGAGGCCGCCGGAACCTGCTCGCCGAGGATCACGCGAACGACGTCTGCGGGGGAGTAGAACGTACTGCCGATCGTCAGGCTCAGTCCGAAGAGCGCGATCGTGAGACCCGAGAGGACGCTGACGGTCCGCATCTGCTCGCGCGCGCGTCGACGCCGGCCGGATGCGACCGCTTCGACGTCGGCGAGTGGCGCCCTCGGTACTGCGACGGCGGTCACAGTCCCCGCACCCGTTGGCGACGCACGATGGCGATGAATACCGGAGCGCCGACGAGCGCCGTGATGATGCCGACCTCGATCTCGCTGGGGCGGGACACCAGACGGCCGATCACGTCGGATGCGACAAGGAGTGCGGCTCCGGCTACGGCGGCGAACGGAATGAGCCAGCGGTGATCGGGACCCACAAGCAGTCGGCACATGTGCGGGATCACGAGTCCGACGAAGGCGATGGGGCCGGCGACCGCGGTCGCCGCACCGCAGAGGATCACGGCGCCGGCCGCGGCAATGAGCCGGGTGCGGGTCACGCGCTCGCCGAGGCTGGTCGCGACCTCGTCGCCGAGCGTGAGTGAGTTCATGCCGCGCGCGGAGGCCAGAACGATGAACGCACCGATCAGCAGCACGGGTGTGACCACCCCGATGCGATCCCAGTTCGCGCCCCCTACCCCACCGATCTGCCAGAACCGGAAGGACTCCATCACGTCGGTGCGCGGAAGGAGGACAGCGCTCACGAGCGACATGAGCGCGGCAGTCACCGCCGCCCCGGCAAGCGCAAGCGTGAGCGGGGTGGCGCCCTCGGCCCCGAGCGAGCCGACCGTGTAGACGAGGACGGCTGCGGCGGCCGACCCGACGATTGCTACCGCCATCGTGACGTAGGGATCAGTGAGAGAGAAGTAGGCGATGCCGATGACGACGGCGAGAGAGGCGCCGCCCGATACTCCCAGGATGCCAGGATCGGCCAGAGGGTTCCGCGTGATCGCCTGCATCGCCGCGCCGGCGAGGGCGAGGGCGGCGCCGACGAGAACCGCGAGCACCGCGCGGGGAATCCGCGCCGCCACCGCCGCTGAGGCGATCGTCGAGGTGTCACCGCGAAGACCCGCGGTGATCTCCGCTGGAGAGACATCGCGCACGCCGAATGACACCGAGGCGACGCACAGGACGGCCAGCAGGCCGAGCACGACCGCGAACCATATGATCCGCGTCGTCACGGGGTGCCGCACGGCGCTGTCTCGTGCAGCGTGCGTCGCGAGGACGGTCATGGGGTTCAGCGCGCACTACGAGCGCCGGCCAGTACGGCAAAGTACCTGTCGATTCCCCACGGGATCGACAGGGGCGAAGGGTTGGCCGAGGCAGCGAGGGGTGTGTCGTTCTCGAGGACGGCGATACGGCCCTCCGCGATCGCCGGGATCTGCGAGAGCAGCGGGTCTCCCTGAAGAGTGGCGATGATCGTGCCATCCGGGTCGCCGTAGGTGACGAAGACGTCCACGTCAGCGAAGCGGTCGGCCTGCTCGGCGCTCACTTGCGTGTAGAACAGGGTCGGGTTGGCCATGGACTCCTCTGCCACGACCTCCGGGACCGGCAGGCCGAGGCTGTCAAGGAACCCGGGTCGGGTGTCCGCGGTCGTGTAGAAGCCGATCCGGCTGAGATCGGCCGGATCCAGGTAAGAGAACAGAACGCGAGCACCGGCGAGGGCGGGTTGCGCGGTCATCGCTTCCTTCACCTGTGCGTCGAGTTCTGCGATCAGTGCGCGGCCACTGGCGGCGAGGCCGATCGCCGCGGAGTTCATGGCGATCATGTCTTGATAGGAGGTGCTCCATGCGATCTCGGGATACGCCACGACCGGCGCGATCGCGGAGAGCGTGTCGTACTCTTCCTGCGTCAGGCCGGAATAGGAGGCCAGGATGACGTCGGGCTCGGTGTCAGCGACATCTTCGAAAGGGATGCCGTCGGTCTCGTCGAAGAGCACCGGAGCATCTGCCCCCAACTCGGCCAGCTTGTCCTCGACCCAGGGAAGGACGCCATTGCCATCGTCGTCGCCCCAACCGGCTCGGCTCATTCCAACCGGCACGGTGCCCAGAGCCAGCGGCACCTCGTGATTTGCCCAGGAGACCGTCGCGATGCGATCGGGCTTCTCGATGATCGTGGTTTCGCCGAATGCGTGCCTGATCGTGACAGGAAAGACCCCATCAGCGAGGTCGGCACTCGGCGTCGCTGCGGGCGTGGATGATGAGGCAGCGATGGAGCCGGAGCCCGCACACCCGGAGAGCAGGAGCGCGGCGGCGACCGAGAGAGCGGCGATGGAGGCAAGTCGAGGCACGACGGTTCCTTCGATAGGCGGTAAGGATAGCCTTACATTACCTAGGAGAGCGGTCGTGCGCCAGTTCGCTGCAGGCTTCCTGAAGGTCAGGATGCCGGAGCCGGGGCGGGAGTCTGGCGGGTCAGGCGTCCTTGCTTCGGTCGGCGGCGCGCACGCCCGCCCACGCGGTGGGGATCACCAGCGCCGCGATCGCGGCCTTGATGAGGCCGCCGACGATGAATGGCCACAGGCCGAACGAGAGGATCTCGCCGATCCCGAACGAACCTCCGCCGACGGTGTTGAGGATGAACGCCATGTAGGGGATGCCGAACAGGAACGGGATGACACTGGCGGCCGCAAACCCGACGAACGCACGGAGCGGCCGGCGGTCCCACGCGCGTTCGGCGAACCATCCGGCGACGAACGCCGCCACGATGAAGCCGAGGATGAATCCGAAGCTGGGCTTCATGACGGCCGCGATCGTGCCGCTGAACCCTGCGAAGACGGGGAGCCCCGCCAGGCCGGCCAGCAGGTAGGTCACGAGCGCTGCCGCGCCTCGCCGGGCGCCGAGCGCGGCGCCCGCAATGACGACGCCGAGGGTCTGGCCGGTGACCGGCACGGGCCACAGAGGAACCTCGACCTGGGCCAGCAGAGCGACGAGGGTCGCTCCGGTGACGACCAGCGCGGCATCCAAAGCGAATGCGCGGGTCCGATCGGAGGGTCGGGCGAGGAGGTCGATGAGGACGGGTCGGCGGACCGCGGCAGAGAGGGACATGCTTCTCCTTTGGCAGGCGGCCGGGTGGCCGGGGCATCGCGATCAGCCTAAGGGGTGCGTCGCGTGACTTGTTGGTCGCCGTGGACCGAAGTTCCGAGCCTGCGCCGGGTGAGCGGGAGAATCGTGATCTTCGGGGGTGCGGCGACGGGGCGCGGAGAGGCCGGGTAGACTGAAGGGCTGGCCCATCGGCCGCAACCCATCACCGCAGAAGAACGGACGTCCGCTGTGCTCGCCGTACATGACCTCGAGATCCGCGTGGGTGCCCGCACGCTCATGTCGGAGGTATCGTTTCGCGTGTCGGACGGCGACAAGATCGGCTTGGTCGGTCGCAATGGCGCCGGCAAGACGACGCTGACGAAGGTGCTCGCCGGCGACCTCCTGCCCGCCGACGGAAGGGTCGATCGGTCGGGTGAGCTCGGGTACCTGCCGCAGGACCCGCGCACGGGTGACCCCGAAATGCTGGCCCGCACCCGCATCCTCGATGCGCGTGGGCTCGGCACGCTGGCACTGCAGATGCACGAAGCCTCGCTGCAGATGGGCGACGCCGACGAGAAGGTCGCAGCGAAGGCGATGCGCCGCTACGGCAATCTCACCGAGCGTTTCGAAGCGCTCGGTGGTTACGCGGCTGAGGCTGAGGCCGCCTCGATCGCGCACAACCTATCCCTGCCGGACCGCATCCTCGAACAGCCGCTCAAGACGCTGTCGGGTGGTCAGCGCCGCCGTATCGAACTGGCTCGCATCCTCTTCTCAGACGCGGAGACGATGATCCTCGATGAGCCGACCAACCACCTCGACGCGGACAGCGTCGTATGGCTGCGGGAGTTCCTGGGGAACTACAAGGGCGGTCTGATCGTCATCAGCCACGACGTGGAGTTGGTCGGAGAGACCGTCAACCGTGTTTTCTATCTGGACGCCATGCGCCAGGTCATCGACATCTACAACATGAATTGGAAGAACTATCTGCGCCAGCGGGTGGCCGATGAGGAGCGCCGCAAGAAGGAGCGGGTCAACATCGAGAAGAAGGCGACAGCGCTTCAGCTGCAGGCGGCCCGATTCGGCGCCAAGGCCAGCAAGGCCGCCGCAGCACATCAGATGGTCGCACGCGCAGAGAAGATGCTCTCCGGTCTGGAGGACGTTCGCCAGGAGGATCGCGTTGCGAAGCTGCGGTTCCCCAAGCCCGCTCCGTGTGGCAAGACCCCTCTGATGGCCAAGAACCTGTCGAAATCCTATGGCTCGCTGGAGATCTTCACCGATGTTGACCTCGCGATCGACCGTGGTTCGAAGGTCGTCATCCTCGGCCTGAACGGTGCTGGCAAGACAACCCTGCTGCGCATGCTCGCCGGCGTGGACACGCCCGACACCGGCGTCATCGAGCCGGGATACGGGCTGAGGATCGGCTACTACGCACAGGAGCACGAAAACCTCGACGTGCATCGCTCGGTGCTGGAGAACATGATGTCGGCGGCGCCCGACATCACCGCAACCGAAGCCCGCAAGGTGCTCGGTTCGTTCCTGTTCACGGGCGACGACGTGCTCAAGCCCGCCGGAGTCCTGTCCGGTGGGGAGAAGACCCGCCTGTCGCTCGCGACCCTCGTGGTTTCTTCCGCCAACATGCTGCTCCTCGATGAGCCCACCAACAACCTCGACCCCGCCAGCCGCGAGGAGATCCTCGGAGCGCTGGCACACTATGAGGGTGCTGTCGTGCTCGTCTCGCACGACGAGGGAGCCGTGCGAGCCCTCAATCCCGAGCGCGTGCTCATCTTGCCGGATGGCGTCGAGGACATCTGGGGCCGCGACTACATTGATCTCGTCACGCTGGCGTGATTCTGCGGCCTTTCAGCGGGGCATGAGTTCGTCGACGAGAGAGTCCTCCTCCTGCATGTCGCGGTCACGCCGGTCGTGTGCGCGCCGACGCCGGACGGAGGCCGCGGACTCGCCGCCCGCTGCTTCTTCGGCATCCTCCCGGCTGTGCTGGATCTCGGTACGGATGATGTACCAGATGAACGCGAAGCCCATGAGGGCGAACAGGATCCACTGGATCGCGTAGGACAGGTACGGGCCGGGGTCCTCCGACGGAGAATCAAACGCCTGCGGCACCGGAGACACGGCGGGGTCCTCGCTCACCAGGACCCCGTATGCACCGTCGATGATGTCATCGGCGCCGATCGTCTCGCCGATCAGGGGCAGGTTGATGGTGGGCACTTGTCCAGCCGGAGCGGACCGGCCCGAGGGCGGCAGCATTTCCCCCGGGCGGAGCCGCACCGTGACGGTCACCTGACCGCTCGGCGGGGAGGGGACCGCCTCGGGGTCCGGGGAGTCTGCGGCGGGGGGTACCCACCCGCGATCGACGATGAACACGCGGCCGTCGTCGGTTTGAAACGGCACCAGGACTTCGAACGCACTCGTCCCACCGTGGGCACGGTTGCGAGCGAGAAGCGTCTGCTCGGTGAGGTAATGGCCCTCGAGTGTGATCGGATGCCATTCGTCGTCCGGCTGGAAGGAGCCTCCGACCGGCAGCACCTCGGCAAGGGGCACCGGTTCCGCGTCGTAGTTGGCCGCGATGAGCTCCAGCTGCCCTTCCCGCCATTGGTTACGACTGAACTGCCAGTTGGCCAGGAATGCGCAGGCGACGGCGAACGCTACCGCGAAGGCGAGATAGCCGGTCCAGCGAAGTGCCGTGCGGCCGTTCATACGCGGCTCTCGGCGCCGAATTCGACGACCTCGACGGGAAAGTCTCGAGCTGCGAGGTAATCCCTCAGGTAATCGACATGCTCGGCGCAGGCGGCCCAGATCTTTCGCCGATCCGCGGTGTGGATGCGGGGGTTCCGCCACACCACCTGCCGCACGGCCTCCGCACGGCAACCGGCGCGCGAGCACACACGATCGCTCACGGGGTCGCCTCCGTGGGGTCTCTCCGGTGCTCGGGTGCGATCGCTTTGGTCTCGTGCAGACGGATGATTCCGGCTGTGTCGGTGGGGACGGGCATTTCTGTCGGTGACGCGGGGAGGACGCGCTCGGGCGCGACCGCAAGGTTGTCGGTGCTCGAAACCGCGACGTTGGCGATGACCACGGCGATGTAGGGCAGGAAGATCGCTCCGACCGCCAGCACCCAGGTGTACCAGCCGTAGGGTGTGATGACCACCATCAGCACGAAGCAAACGACACGGACGCTCATCATGATGAAGTACTTCCGCATGCGAGTCTGCGCCTCGTCGCGCGGTGCACGCGGGAGCGATGTCGTCGATTGCGGGGGTGGAGGAGTCTTCACGGTCCTCCCAGGGTACGCCCGCACCGGGGTGAGGGGGATCAGGCGTAGCCGCTGCCTCCCGTGAAGTCCGCGAACCCCGCGAAGATCACGACCAAGACAAACGCCAAGAACAACGCCATGATTCCGAGCCCGATCCACCCGACGATGACGCCGGCCAGCGCCATTCCTCGGCCCTTCTCGCCGGATGTCTTCAGTTGATTCAGCGAGATGTGCCCCATGATCGCGCCGGCGAGCGATCCGATCCCCGGGAGCACCCAGATCGCGCCGAGGATCGAGACGATCATCGAGACGATCGCCAGCACGTTGGTCTTCTGCGTGGTGACGTAGGTGCCGTGTCCGTAGGGCGCGGAGGCGAACGTCGGCACCGCGCCGGGGTGGTGCTGCGTCGGCTGCTGCGGCGGGTACGCGGGGGGCTGATACGTCGGCGCCGACGGATACGACGGATGTTCGGGAGGAGGCAACGGGACGTCCGGGGGCGGCTGTGGGGGAGTGGGGTCGCTCACGGGCTTCTCCTTCTGATCGGCCCCTTCAGCCTACCCGGGCGGACGCGTTGCGTGCCGACTAGGCTGGACCGCGTCCACGAAGGCCAACCACGGGAGCACCATGTCCAGCGATCGAGTCGTCCTCGTCACCGGCGGAAACCGCGGCATCGGCCGCGCGATCGCTGAGCGCTTCGTCGCGGCCGGCTATCGCACCGCGGTCACCGCGCGTTCGGGGGAGGGCCCGCAGGGGACCATGACCGTTCGCGCCGACGTGATCGACAGCGCATCGCTGGATGCCGCGTTCTCACAAGTGGAGGCTGCGCTCGGCCCCGTCGAGATCGTCGTCGCGAATGCCGGCATTACCAAGGACACCCTCTTGTTGCGCATGACCGAGGACGATTTCGACTCGGTCGTGGCTACGAACCTCGGCGGCACTTTCCGTGTGGTCAAGCGCGCGTCTAAGGGGATGCTGAGGGCCAGATGGGGGCGTGTCATCCTGATTTCGAGCGTCGTCGGCCTGTACGGCTCGGCCGGGCAGATCAACTACTCCTCCTCGAAAGCGGCCCTCGTCGGGTTCGCGCGCTCGCTGACTCGCGAGCTCGGCGGCCGCGGCATCACCGCGAATGTCGTCGCGCCCGGCTTCATCGAGACCGACATGACCGCCGCGCTTCCCGAGAACACGCAGGCCGAGTACAAGCGCAACATTCCGGCCGGCCGGTTCGCCACGCCCGACGAAGTCGCCGGCGTGGTGACATGGCTGGCATCCGACGATGCAGCCTACATATCCGGCGCCGTCATCCCGGTTGATGGCGGCCTCGGGATGGGGCACTGAGTCAGGACTGCTGGACAGCCGCCACGATCGCCTCGGCGAGTCGGTGCGGCTGCGAGAACTGCGGCCAGTGGCCGGGGTCGACCGCATGCCGGCGCGCTCCGCACGCGCCGGCCATCGCGGCTCCGGTCGCCGTGTCGACGCCGACGCCGACAGTGCTCCCCGGTCTCGAAGTGCGGCCTGTGTCCGCAGTTCGAGACCGGGGAGCGATCAGGGGAGGAGAGGAATCACTTCGCGGAGGTCCAGCGCGTCGATGACGAGATCCGCTCGGGCGCGGACGGCCGGCTTCGCGTTGAAGGCCAGACCGAGGCCGGCGGCATCCAGCATCATGAGGTCGTTGGCGCCGTCGCCGATCGCGATCGTTCGTCCGGCGGGTACTCCGTGTGTCGACGCCCACTCACGCAGGGCGGCGGCCTTCCCCGCGGCATCCACGATCTCTCCGTCGACGACGCCCGTAAGGACGCTGTTCGCGGCGAGCAGGCGGTTCGCCCGCCATACGTCGATACCGAGGTCGGCTGCGACCGTATCGAGGATCTCGTGGAAGCCGCCGGAGGCGACCCCGGCGATTCCTCCACGATCGTGGATCTCTGCGATGAGTCCCCTCACACCGGGCGTCGGCTCGATGCGCGACACGACCCGCGCGAACGCCGACACCGGCACGCCCCGCAGCGCCGCCACGCGGGAGCGAAGGCTCGTCGCGAAGTCGACCTCTCCGCGCATGGCCGCCTCGGTTGCGGCGGCGACTTCGGCCCGGCGGCCGGCCTCGTCGGCGATGAGCTCGATGACCTCATTGCGGATGAGAGTGGAGTCGGCATCGAACACGACGAGGAAGCGGGCGTCAGGCACCCGTCCACCGTACCCGTGGAGGTCTCAGCCCGTGACGCGGACGTTCTTGCCGACGACCGTGATCCCGGAATCGGTGACTGTGAAGCCGCGCGAGAGGTCTCGCTCGCGGTCGACCCCGACGGTGGCTCCCGGATCGAGTACGACGTTCTTGTCGAGGATGGCGCGGTGCACCCGCGCGCCGGGACCGACGTTCACGTGCTCGAAGAGGACGGAATCGGTGATCGTCGATCCGCCGCCGGACAGTGTCCAAGGGCCGACGACGCTGCGTTCCAGGTGAGTTCCCGAAAGCACCGAACCAAGCGAGACGATCGAATCGATGGCGTTTCCCATGCGGCCGACGCTGTCACGGACGAACTTCGCCGGGGGGGAGTTGACCGACTGCGAATGAATCGGCCAGTCCATGTTGTAGAGATTGAAGACCGGCAGCGTCGAGATGAGATCCATGTGCGCGTCGAAGAACGAATCGATCGTACCCACATCGCGCCAGTAGTCCCTGTCGCGCTCCGTGGAGCCCGGCACGTCATTGCGCTGGAAGTCGTAGACGGCCGCTTCGCCGCGAGAAACGAAATAGGGGATGATGTCCCCACCCATGTCGTGGTGGGAGCCGGGAAGCTCGCCGTCCGCCTCGACGGCAGCGATGAGGGCATCGGTGTCGAAGATGTAGTTGCCCATCGACGCCAGGACCTCGTGCGGAGCGTCGGAGAGCCCGGTGGGGTTCTGCGGCTTCTCCAGAAAGTCACGGATCGTGAGGTTATCGACCGGGTCGAGATCGATCACGCCGAATTGGTTGGCCAGGCCTATCGGCTGACGGATGCCGGCGACCGTCGCCTTCGCGCCGGAGGTGATGTGGGCTTCCAGCATCTGCTCGAAGTCCATGCGATAGACGTGATCGGCGCCGATCACCATCACGATGTCGGGCTTCTCGTCGTGGATCAGGTTGAGTGACTGCAGGATGGCGTCCGCTGAGCCGGAGAACCACCTCTTACCGAGCCGCTGCTGAGCGGGCACCGACGTGACGTAGGCGTTCAGCAGGGCTGACATCCGCCACGTCTGCGAGATGTGACGGTCGAGGCTGTGTGATTTGTACTGCGTGAGCACGACGATCTGGCGAAGACCTGAGTTGATCAGATTGGAGATCGCGAAGTCGATCAGCCGGTACTGTCCGGCGAACGGAACCGCCGGCTTGGCACGATCCGTCGTCAGCGGCATGAGGCGCTTTCCCTCGCCGCCAGCGAGGATGATTCCGAATACCTTCGGCGTTACGGGCATGGCACCACACTATGCCCGACATCGGCGTCTGTACTAGCGTTCACGGCATGCGCGTCGACATCGTCACAAAGGAATATCCGCCGGAGATTTACGGCGGGGCCGGAGTTCACGTCACCGAGCTCGTCGCCGCACTTCGACCGAGCATCCAGGTGCAGGTGCGCGCCTTCGGGGCAGCGCGCGACGCGGCCGACACGACCTCCTACGGGGTGCCTGCGGAGCTGGCCACAGCCAACGGCGCCATCCAGACTCTCGGTGTTGACCTTGAGATCGTCGGCGACATCGCGGGCGCCGACGTCGTGCACTCACACACCTGGTACGCCAACTTCGCCGGTCACCTGGCGTCACTGTTGCACGGCATCCCGCACATCGTCACGGCCCACTCCCTCGAACCGCTCCGCCCGTGGAAAGCCGAGCAGCTCGGCGGCGGTTATGCAGTGTCGAGCTACATCGAGAAGACCGCCTACGAGGGTGCCGCGGCGGTCGTGGCGGTGAGCGAAGGAATGCGGCGTGACATCCTCCGCAGCTACCCGTCGCTGGACCCCGCGAAGGTGCGGGTGATCTACAACGGCATCGATGTCGAGTCCTGGCGCCCACGAGAGGATGCGCCGCTTCTCGAGCACTACGGAATCGACCCGGGCAAGCCGTCGGTCGTCTTCGTCGGACGCATCACACGGCAGAAGGGGTTGCCGTACTTCCTGCGGGCGGCCGCCCTGCTGCCGGCTGAGGTGCAGATCGTCCTGTGCGCCGGTGCGCCCGACACGCCGGCGATCTTGGCGGAGGTCACTGACCTCGTGCGCGACCTGCAGCGCCGGCGTTCGGGCGTTGTATGGATCGACGATTTCCTCCAGCGTGATCAGCTGCGTGCACTGCTCACCGCCGCCACCACGTTCGTCTGCCCGTCGGTTTACGAGCCGCTCGGCATCGTGAACCTCGAGGCGATGGCGTGCGGAGCTGCGGTCGTCGGCACCGCCACGGGCGGGATTCCCGAGGTCGTCGTCGATGGCGTCACCGGACGCCTCGTGCCGATCGAGCAGGTTCAGGACGGCACTGGGACACCGACGGACCCGGACAAGTTCGTCGCGGACCTGGCGGCTGTCCTCGCCGAAGTTCTCGCCGACCCGGAGCGTGCGCGCGCGTATGGGGCGGCCGGACGTGAGCGGGCGACCACGGAGTTCAGCTGGGCAGCGATCGCCGAGGCAACTGCGGCACTCTACCGCGAGGTGACCGGGAACTGATTCGGTCGCCCGATAGGCTGAGGTGCATGCCGCAGGTCCTCGAATTCTCCGATGTCGTCGTCCGTCGCGACTCTCGCAATATCGTCGATCACGTGGACTGGACGGTCGCCGATGATCAGCGCTGGGTGATCCTCGGACCCAATGGCGCTGGAAAGACGACCGTGCTCCAGCTCGCCGCGACGCTCTTGCATGCCACATCGGGATCAGTGACGATTCTCGACCAGGTCCTGGGACGCAGTGATGTGTTCGAGCTGCGCCCGCGAATCGGCTTCGCATCGTCGGCACTCGAGCGGCGGATTCCGGCGGATGAGCCCGTGATCGACGTCGTTCTCACTGCGGCGTTCTCGGTGCTCGGTCGGTGGAAGGAAGAGTACGAGAGAATCGACGAGAAGCGCGCCCGGCGCGTCTTGGCTGAGTGGAAGCTCGAGCACCTCGCTGAGCGCATGTTCGGGACCCTCTCGGACGGGGAGCGCAAGCGTGTGCAGATTGCGCGGGCCGTCATGACCGACCCCGAGCTGCTGCTCCTCGATGAGCCGACCTCCAGCCTCGACCTCGGCGCCCGCGAAGAGCTGCTGGGTCTGCTCGGTGGCTACGCGCAGGAGCCCACTACGCCGGCGATGATCATGGTGACTCACCACGTCGAAGAGATTCCGATCGGCTTCACACACGTCCTGCTGCTGCGCGACGGACAGGTCGTCGCGAAGGGTCCGCTGGGCGAGACACTGACCGCGCCGAACCTCTCCGCGACATTCGGCGCGGAGATCATGCTGAGCGCGGATGCGGGGCGCTACGCTGCGCGGGCCCGAACTGGTTCCTGATGCGACGTCGGGATGGTAAGATCGGTCCTTGGTGTGCGCGCTGTGCGGCGCACTGCAGACTCCCATCGCCGCTGGCAAAATCCAGGGCACTTCGTGAGGATCCCAATGAAGACTGACATTCACCCCGACTACCAGCCGGTCGTGTTCCGCGACCTCGGCTCCGGCGAGACCTTTCTGACCCGTTCAACCGTGTCAAGTGACAAGACGATCGAGCTGGATGGCGTGACCTACCCCGTCATCGACGTCGAGATCTCGTCCGCCTCACATCCGTTCTACACGGGCAAGCAGCGCATCATGGACTCTGCCGGCCGCGTCGAGAAGTTCAACCAGCGCTTCAAGAACTTCGGCGGTTCGAGCAACTGAGCTCATTCCTCGAAAGCCCCGCTTCGGCGGGGCTTTCGCGCCATCCGGACATGCCGCCGCCCGGTGCAGGAGGATCGCGGGGTCAGCGGATCGGCCAGGCCCCGTCAAGACGCTCGGTGGGTTCGAGTCGCCCGATGCGGATGAAGTACTCTGTGAGGCTTTCGGCTTGGTCGCGGGCCCAGCTGATCTGCTGCGTATGGAGCTCGCGCACATCGGCGGCAAGCGCGAAGCGAGTCGCCAGCGCCTGGGCGATCCGTCCGGCGGCGGTTGCGTCGGCGGCGGCGTCGTGGGCACCTGTGAACTCGACCGCGTAGTGTGCGGCGACGACCTCGAGCGTGCGCTTCCCCTTGCGATAGCGGTCATGGGCCTTGTCGAGCACCAGCGGATCGACCACGGGTGACGGAGCCGCGATCGGCTCGACGCCGTGTCGCAGTGCCTCGTACTTCAGGAGCGAGAAGTCGAACGGCGCGTTGTAGGCGACGACGGGGATGCCGGCATCCAACAGCACCCGCAGAGCCGTGACCACCTCGGCCACCACTTCCGCTGCGGGCCGCCCGTGCTCACTCGCGTAGGTGGTGCTGATGCCATGGATCGCCGATGCACCCTCCGGGATCTCGATACCCGGGTCGGCGAGCCACGATTGGGCGCGCAGGGTGATTCCGTCCGGGCCGAGCAGACCTACGTGCGCCGTGACGACGCGGTCGATGGTCACGTCGACGCCCGTCGTTTCGAGGTCGAACACTCCGACGGTGTCAGCCCAGTGCGACGAGGCGGCTGCCGGGTCCTCGCCCGCGGACTGCAGGCATTCGTCGAAGAGCGCGAGCGGGTCGGGTTGCCAGGATTGCATGATCCGACGCTAGAGGGTGCCTGGGACATGGTGTGTGAGGCCACGCCGCGCTCGTAGACTCGACGGATGGCCGTTCCCTCTCCGTACGCCGACCGGCTGGCCGAGATCCGCGTCGAGCGGCGCGAGGCGACGGTGCGAGGCGGCCGGACGGCGTACTGGGTCTACGGTGAGCCCGATGCGGAGACCACCCTCGTCGCTGTCCACGGCTACCGCGGCGATCATCACGGCCTCGAGCCCGTCGTCGCCCACTTGGGTGGCATCCGAATCATCTCTCCCGACCTTCCCGGCTTCGGCGAGACCGCTCCGCTGCCTGGCGTTGAGCACACCCTGCAGGCCTATGCGGATTGGCTCGCCGATTTCGTCGACGTCGTCGCGCCCGGCGCGCCGGTCCTCGGGCACTCCTTCGGATCGATCGTGGTCGCGGCAGCCGTCGCGGGAGGGCTGCGCACACCGCGGGTGATTCTCGTCAACCCGATCGGCGCTCCGGCGCTCGAGGGACCGCGCGGGATCCTCACCCGCCTGGCTGTCTTCTACTACTGGGCGGGAGCACATCTGCCGCGCCCGCTGGGTGACGCCCTGCTGCGCAATGGCCTCATCGTGCGCGTCATGAGCATCTCGATGGCCAAGACGAAAGACCCCGAACTGCGGACGTTCATCCATGACCAGCACGACACCTACTTCTCCCGCTTCGCCGACCGTGACGTGCTGCGCCAGGGGTTTCTCGCCTCGGTGTCGAATGACGTCCGGGTCTTCGCCCCGCAGATCGCGCAGCCGACGCTGTTGATCGCCGCCGACCGTGATGACATCACCCCGATCGGGGCGCAGCGGCATCTGCAGACGCTGTTCCCCCGAGCCGAGCTCGTCGAGATCGCCGGGGTCGGGCACCTCATCCACTACGAGAAGCCGCAGCAGGCCGCCGCCGCCATCACGCGCTTTCTTCGGCCTTCCGCCGACGGTACGCCATGACGTTCATGCGGTTGCCGCAGTTGCCGGTGTCGCAGTAGCGCTTCGAGCCGTTCTTGGAGAAGTCGATGTAGACCGCCTCGCAGTCGTCGGCGTCGCACGTGCGCACGCGGTCCCACTGGTTCGAGCGGATGACGTCGACGAACGCCATCGCGGCCTCGACCAGCATGCGCGTCGACAGCGGTGCATCCGACTCGGTCGCGTGGATATGCCAGTCAAAGCCGTCGTGGATCACGAGCTGGGGGAGCGCGTGCCCGTCGCGGAGCATGGCATTGACCAGTGGCACAGCGCCATCGCGGGCGACGTGCCACAGCTCGCGCAGCCGTTGTCGATTACCGCGCACGGCCTCGAGCTCGGCATCATCTCGGTGGAGTGTGCCGGTGTACGCGTACTCCTTGAGGTAGGTGGTGAAATCGGCCTGTGAGGCGAGGCGATCGATGTGGTCGGAGTCCGTGCCGGGAAGCGTGTTCACGAGAGCAGCGGCAGCACGCAGGGACATCTCTGTGTCATGAATGAAAACCATATTGACTCCTGACGCTCGCGGGCAGTACTGTCACTAGTGTAAATGCCTTACACCCCTGACAGGTTCCCGGTTTCGGGATCCTGTCTCCGTAGAACGCAGACCACCGGTGACCCACACGACTCCTCCTCCGCTTCCGGGCGTGCAGCCCACCCGCCTGCCCGCTCACCGTACCGCGGGCATCGTCATGGCGATCGTATCGGCGCTCGCCTTCTCGTCGAGTGGGCCGCTCGTCAAGCCTCTGCTGGAGGCGGGGTGGTCGCTCTCAGCCGCGCTCATCGTGCGCATGGGGCTGGCCGGTCTCATCCTCTCGCCCATGCTCGTTCGTGCGATCCATCGTGAACGCTCGTTCCTGCGCCGACACGCCTGGTCGCTGGTGGCCTTCGGCCTCATTCCCGTCGCCGGGTGCCAGTTGCTCTTCTTCTCTGCCATGCAGCGGATGCCTGTCGCCGTCGCGCTTCTCATCCAGTACTTGGCGCCTGTCATGCTGGTCGGCTTCGTCTGGCTGCGTACGCGCCGGGCACCGTCACACCTGGTCATCGGAGGCTCGATCGTCGCGGTCGCGGGCCTCATCTTCGTCGTTGACATCGCCGGTGCCCGGTTCGACCCGCTCGGCACACTCTTCGCCCTGGGCGCCGCCGTCTGCGTCTGCGTCTATTTCGTCATGTCCGAGCGCACCGGGGGTGACCTGCCGCCGCTCGCTCTCGCCTCGGGGGGCCTGCTCGTCGGCGCCGGGTTCATGGGATTGCTCGCGGTCACCGGAGTGATGCCGTTCGCCGCACCCCAGGTCACGGTCGCATTTCGCGGGATCGAGCTTCCTGGGCTCCTGCCGCTCCTCTGGGTGGGCGGGGTCGGGACCACTCTCGGCTACGCGCTGGGCGTCATGGCGGTGCCGAGAATCGGTTCACGCGTGGCATCCTTCATCGGTCTCTCCGAGGTGCTGTTCGCGCTCGCGTTCGCGTGGCTTCTGATCGGCGAGACCCCCGCACCCGTCCAGTTCGTCGGCGGCGCGCTGATCCTGGTGGGCGTCGTCCTCGTGCGTATGGATGCCGCCGAAGCGGACGCGATCAGTGCGAGCGCGGCGCTCACTCCCCTCGAGGTGATTCCGCTCGAGGTGAGTCCGCTCGAGCAGACGCCAGCAAAGGGCGAACACGGTAGCCGATGACCTCGCCCATGACGAGGGAGGTCTCGGTTCGCTCGATGCCATCGATCGAGAGGATGCGGGCATCCACATCGAACAGGTGCTGCGTGTCGCGCGCCGCAATGTGGGCCATCAGGTCGACCTGACCGCTCAGTCCGTGGACCTGTAGGATTTCCGGGAGTTCACCCAGCTCGGCGGTGATGCGAGGAAGATCGGCTTGGTGCACCGTGATGCTGATCATCGCCTCGATCGGCAGTCCGAGTGCTTTGGGTGACATCGCGCGTTCGAACGAGAGGAAAACGCCGGATCGTTCGAGCTTCGCCATGCGTGCCTGCACGGTGTTGCGTGAGAGACCGAGACGATCGGCGAGGGCGACGACGGTCGCGCGGTGGTCGTCGGCCAGAGCATCCAAGAGTTCCAGGTCTACGTGGTCGAGAAGTCCCATAGTGCCCAACGATAGCAGTGCGAAGCGGTGACTGTTGCGCAACATGCTCAGGGAGGCATTACATTCTTGAGCGACGTGCGATGTGGGTGCCGCCCCGCCTCGATCGATTACGTGATCGGAACGGCGGTGTATGAGCGCACGCTCAGGTGATGCCGCTCGACCAGGAACTCGTGCGTCGATGCGTTTGCGAGCCGTTCGCCGGCGAGGGGCAGGGTACCGCCGCTCGCATGACGGATGAGCTGGGCGATGAGCCCGCCGTGCGAGACGGCGATGACCGGCACATCGAGCGGAGCGTGGAGCCGGCGCGCGTCGCGCACGATGCGCTGCACGGCGCCGACGGCGCGACGGCGCAGCTCCGGTGAGGTCTCCGCGTCCGGCACGCTCTCGCGGTCCCATGCGCCGAACCGTTCGAAGTACTCCCGGACCGATAGACCCTCGGCGACGCCATACGCTCGTTCCCGCAGCAACGGATAGGCGCGGGGCTCGCCCGCGCCGAGTGCCGCGGCGATGATCTGGGCGGTTTCTCTCGCGCGTGACAGATCGCTGGAGACCACGAACGGCCGGACCCCCGCGAATCGTTCTGCGAGCATCGCGGCCGTCTCGCGAGCCTGCGCGCGTCCGGTGTCGTTCAACGGGATGTCGCTGGAACCCTGGATGCGGTGGGCCGCGTTCCAGTCGGTCTCACCGTGGCGCACCAGCAGAAGCGTTGTCACTGTTCGAGCCTACGCCGCACGCTGCTGGTGCCCGGCTTTCCCGAGTTCTCAGAGCAGAGCGGGGAGCGCCCTGGCGAGGGTGCGCAGCACCTCGGTCGTGCCGGCATCCACCTTGACCGTTGCGCGCACATCCGCGCGTGTCTGGCCCCGGTTGATGATGACGACCGGCAGCTTTCGCCGGCGCGCGCGCTCGAGGAGGCGGACTCCGGAGTTCACGACCAGAGAAGACCCGGCGATCACGAGTGCCTCGCTCGAGCGCACGAGCTGCTCTGCCTCGTGGAACTTCTCGTTCGGGATGTACTCGCCGAAAAAGACGACGTCAGGCTTCAGCATGCCCGCGCACACAGAGCAGGCCGGCACGATGAATGCGTCGCTCGATGACGGGAGCACGTCGCCGTCGGGGCCCAGCTGGACGTCCTCCGGAACGGTGATCCAGGGGTTTTCGGCCTCGACACGAACGGCGAGGTCGCGCCGATCGAACACCTGCCCGCACTGCGTGCAGAGCACTCGGCGCATCGTTCCGTGCAATTCGACGACGCGGCGACTGCCGGCGCGCAGATGCAGGCCGTCGACGTTCTGCGTGATCACACCGCTCGCGATGCCACGATGCTCCAGATCGGCGAGCGCCGTATGGCCGTCGTTCGGCGAGGAGGCGGCGAACGCACGCCAGCCGAGATGACTTCCCACCCAATAGCGGCGGCGCGCGGATTCGCTCGTCAGGAACTGCTGCGCCGTCATGGGGGTGCGCGTGGGCGCGCCCTTTCCGCGGTAGTCGGGAATCCCGGAATCGGTGGACACGCCGGCGCCGGTCAGGATCGCGATGCGCCGGCCGGCGAGCGCGTCGATCGCGCGGCCGACTGCGGCGGTAGCCTGCGGATCCATCTCGAGCATGGTCGACATCGCATCCCCTCCGGGGCCGAGCCTACGCGTCACGGTTTTCCGGGATGTTTCGGATGCGGTGACACTATGGAGCCATGCCCGTATTCAGGATCGCCCACGCTGCCGACGACCGGTTGGCGGACTACCGCGATCTGACCGACGTCGCGCTCCGGCGCGCGCTCGAGCCCGCGGGCGGACTCTATATCGCCGAATCTGCCAAGGTCATCGCCCGTGCCATGGCTGCGGGGCACCGCCCGCGGTCGGTACTCGTGCAGGAGAAGTGGCTCGATGAGGTGAGCGGACTCGTCGGCGATGCGCCGATCCTGGTCGTAGACGACGAGGTGGCGGAGCAGCTCACCGGCTACCCCGTGCACCGCGGCGCGCTGGCCGCCATGCACCGGCCGGCGCAGCGGGCCATGGCGGATCTCCTCGCGGATGCGCGCCTCGTGCTGATCCTCGAGGACATCGTCGATCACACGAATGTCGGGGCGGCGTTCCGGGCTGCAGCCGGTCTGGGAGCCGACGCTGTGCTCATCAGTCCACGCTGCGCCGATCCACTGTATCGCCGAAGCGTGCGCGTGAGCATGGGCACGGTTTTCCAGGTGCCCTGGACGCGGATGCCGGTGTGGCATGAGGCCCGAAGCATCCTGACTGATGCAGGTATGCATGTGGCGGCGATGGCGCTGACCGACGATGCTGTGGACGTTGATGTCTTCGCCGCGGACAGGCCGGAGCGCGTCGCGCTGATGATGGGTTCCGAAGGCGACGGGTTGTCGCGCCGCGCGCTGTCCGGCGCGGACAGCGTCGTGACGATTCCGATGGCCGGTGGAGTGGACTCGCTCAACGTGGCCTCCGCGGCTGCGATCGCGCTCTGGGCGCTGCGCCCGCCGCGCCGCACACGCTGAACGAGTGCGGCCGGGCGTCGCAGCGCTCCGCTCGAGGCGGGCGTGTCGGTCCCGCGGATAGGCTGGTCCCTCGTGGATGAGGACCAGCAGGGGCATTTCGGCAGTCTTGCCGCCGGGCGGCTGTCGCCCGCATTTCCCCAGCGTGCTCCGTGGGGAACAGCGCAGAATCTCCGCGCCTGGCAGGCCGAAGCCCTCGAGGCGTACTTCGCGCAGGATGGGCCGGACGGCGTCGGTAAAGGCCCGCGGGACTTCCTCGCCGCCGCGACACCGGGTGCGGGCAAGACGACCTTCGCGCTGCGGCTGGCCAGTGAACTGCTACGCCGCGGTGTGATCGACAGGATCGTCGTGGTGTCACCGACTGAGCACCTCAAGACGCAGTGGGCCGATGCTGCGGCCCGGGTGGGAATTCGTCTTGATCCGCGGTTCAGCAACCGGCAGCGTACGCCGGCACGGCACTATCACGGCGTCGCGGTCACGTACGCGCAGGTGGCCGTGAAGGCATCCGTGCATCAGAGGATGGCGATCGAGGCGCGCACTCTCGTGGTCCTTGATGAAGCTCATCATGGCGGCGACGCGCTCAGTTGGGGCGATGCTCTGCGCGAGGCGTATGGGCGAGCGACGCGGCGTCTCCTTCTATCGGGCACACCGTTCCGCAGCGACACTGCGCCCATTCCGTTCGTGGAGTATCACCCGAACGAGAAGGGCATTCGGCTTTCCCGCACGGACTACACGTATGGGTACGGGCGCGCTCTGGCGGACGGCGTCGTCCGCCCGGTGCTGTTCCTGGTCTATGCCGGAAAGATGCGCTGGCGCACGAAAGCGGGTGACGAGCTCGAGGCGCACCTCGGCCAGGACAACACGAAGGACGTGACGGCGCAGGCGTGGCGAACGGCGCTCGACCCCGAGGGGGATTGGATTCCCGCGGTGCTGCGGAGTGCCGACCGGCGGCTCTCGGAAGTGCGCACAGACGTCCCGGATGCCGGGGGACTCGTGATCGCGACGGAACAGACCGCAGCCCGCGCCTATGCCGCAATCCTCCACGAGATCACCGGAGAGCAGCCGGCCGTCGTCCTGTCGGACGACACGGCTGCCTCCGGGCGGATCGAGACGTTCGCCGGGTCGACGGCGCGATGGATGGTGGCCGTCCGGATGGTGTCCGAAGGCGTCGACGTCCCGCGGCTGGCCGTCGGCGTGTACGCCACGAGCGCGTCGACGCCGCTGTTCTTCGCGCAGGCTGTCGGCCGCTTCGTCCGAGCTCGGCGGCGCGGCGAGACGGCGTCGATCTTCTTGCCGAATGTGCCGCAGCTGCTGGCGCTCGCGGGTGAAATGGAGCGCGAACGAGACCATGCGCTGGATCGCGAGAATGACGACGACGGTCTGCTGGACGACGCGCTCCTCGCCGATGCGGAGCGGGAGGAGAAGGCTTCGGAGGAGCTCGATCAGGAGTTCGTGTACCAGGCCCTCGGATCCGTCGCTCACTTCGACCGCGTCCTCTATGACGGGCGGGAGTTCGGCCAGCTCGCTGTTCCCGGCACGCCCGAGGAAGAAGAGTTTCTGGGACTTCCCGGCCTGCTCGAGCCCGAGCACGTGCATGAGTTGCTGATGCAGCGTCAGAGTCGCCAGTCCCGTCACCGCCGCGCGCGGGAGGCGAGTGAAGGAGCCATGGCGACTGAAGTTTCCCCGGGAGCCGTCGATCCGGGTCTGCCGCCCGCGCTCCACCGTACGCTGAAGGAGCAGCGACAGCTTCTCAACAGCCTGGTCGGCTTGTACGCGCGGCAGAGTGGCGAGCCGCACGGCGCGGTGCATGCCGAGCTCCGACGGCTCTGTGGGGGGCCGGAAGTGGCCCGCGCCACGGTCGCACAGCTGCAGGCGAGGATCGAGATTCTCCGCCGGCGCGTGCATTCATGACGCTCGCGCCTTCGGAGCGCCGAAATGCTGGCAAAACCCGTATCCGGAACCTGGGCGAAACACCCGCCGATTAGCGTGGAAGCGTGAGTTCTCCCGGCCCCGCCCAGCCGAGTGCACGCGACCGTCGTCGCTGGATGCGATATCTCGTCGATGAACGCGCCGAGGGTCGCGTGTACCGCGCACTCGCGGAGCGCCGGGCGGGGGAGGAACGAGAGATCCTGTTGGCGCTGGCCCAGGCCGAGCGTCGGCACGAGGAGCATTGGCTGGAACTCCTCGGCGGAGAGCCCGTGCGCCTGCCGCGCGCCAGCACGGGCTCGCGGATGCTGGGCCTGCTCGCCCGCGGATTCGGTTCGATCTTCGTGCTCGCGCTTGCGCAGAACGAAGAGGGCCGCTCTCCCTATCAGAGTGAGCCGTTCGCGACCGCCCGGATGGTGGCGGATGAGCGGATCCACCGCGAGGTGGTCCGGGGCCTCGCCGCCCGCGGCCGCCGCCGTCTTTCGGGCACGTTCCGGGCTGCGGTGTTCGGGGCGAACGACGGGCTCGTCTCCAACCTCGCGCTGGTCCTCGGTATCGGGGCAACAGGGGTCGCACCGCAGTTCGTCCTTTTCAGCGGTATCGCGGGGCTTCTCGCGGGGGCATTGTCGATGGGCGCGGGGGAGTTCGTCTCAGTCCGATCACAACGTGAGCTGCTCGATGCCACCGAGCCGAGCAACTACGCCGACGAGGTGCTGCCCGATCTGGACCTGGATGTGAACGAGCTGGCATTGGTCTATCGCACGCGCGGGATGAGCGCAGCGGACTCGATCGCCGCGGCGCAGCAGGTCATCGCCACGGCGCAGGCCGCGGACCGATCGACTCCGTATGCCCGAGAGCCCGAGCGCGTCGGCGATCACGAGACCGTCGGCAGTGCGCTGGGAGCAGCGGGGTCGAGCTTCCTCTTCTTCGCTTCCGGGGCCATCATCCCGGTGCTGCCGTGGGTGTTCGGTTTGAGCGGCGCTCCGGCCGTGCTCCTGGCGCTGCTGATGGTCGGCGCGGCACTTTTGGCGACCGGCGCCATGGTCGGCCTTCTCTCCGGTGCACCTCCGCTTCTCCGCGGGATCCGCCAGCTCGCGATCGGGTTCGGTGCCGCGGCTGTGACGTATGCGCTGGGCCTGGTGTTCGGTGTGGCGGCCTAGCCGCAATTTCTGGGCGAGCCTCCGGACATGGTAATGTCGATCTTCGGTTGCGAAACCGGAAGCATCTGCGCGGGTGGCGGAATAGGTAGACGCGCTAGCTTGAGGTGCTAGTGCCCGTATAGGGCGTGGGGGTTCAAGTCCCCCCTCGCGCACAGAGTGAAAATGGCCTCTGACCAGGGATTTTATATCTCGGGTCGGAGGTCATTTTCCGTCGAAGTGCTAGAAAAAGTGCCGGACTTCCCCCACCACTTCGACTCCCGCACCGAAGCGCAAGCGTTCTGCGACGGGTTCTTCACCGACTACAACCACGTCCACCACCACTCCGGGATCGGCTGGCACACGCCCGCTTCCGTGCACCAAGGTACCTACGCTGACATCGACGAACATCGGCAGCAGACGCTGAACAGCGCCTGGATCCAGCATCCCGAGCGCTTCGCGCGACGGCCCCGGCCACCACAAATCAGCACCGAGGTCTGGATCAACGAACCAACGAAACAGACGCCCGCCACCACCCCGATCGCAGAAACAGTCTAGAAACCAGCTGTCTCACTTGACTTGACGAATTCCGGGGCGGCAGCCTTGTGACCGGCGACCCACCCGACATCGGTACTCCGGGTTGACCGAACGCGAATCCCAGCGACCCTGTTCCGACGGAGCACGCCGTTAGCAGCCAACTGAATCACCACTGCCGCGAGCAGCAGTACGAATGGGAAAACGACCGCGATCACGACCATGCTTTCAGCCTACGTTTGATCCCCTCTCAACGTCGCCACTTCGGGGTGCCGAAAGTGCTAACTCAGGTGCTAAGAGTCATGCAGGTACACGTAGCGCCGTGTAGTTGTCCACAGGGCTACCCGCCGACTGCCCTGTATTTGCGGGCCTGAACGCCGATTCGTGACCCTGCGCGCGAGGGGGTCGAGGTCAGTTCAAGTCCCCCCTCGCGCACAGATGGAAGAGGGTCCCGAAAGGGGCCCTTTTTCGTGCTTCGAGGATCGATTCACGGTCTCTCCGTTAGCGTGGGGGCATGTCAGAGGATTTGCCCGAGGTCGCACGGCTCGCCCGGGACCTGATCCGCTTCGACACGACGAACTTCGGAGAGGGCCGCGCGAACGGCGAGCGCGAGGCCGCAGAGTACGTCGGCGCCTACCTCGGGGCCTTGGGACTCGTGCCCGAGTACTACGAGCCCATTCCGCGGCGCACGAACCTCATGGCGCGGGTGGTGGGGCAGGACCCCGGCAAGCCCGCGCTCGTGCTCCACGGGCACCTTGATGTGGTCCCGGCGGTGAAGAGCGACTGGAGTGTCGATCCCTTCGCAGGCGAGATCCGCGACGGCATGCTCTGGGGCCGTGGCGCTGTCGACATGAAGAACATGGATGCCATGATTCTCGCCTCGGTGTCAGAGCTTCTGAGGGCAGGAGAACGTCCCGCCCGCGACATCATCGTCGTGTTCTTCGCGGACGAGGAGAACGGCGGCGTCGAGGGTTCGCAGCTGGTCGTCAGCAACCGGCCGGAGTGGTTCGCCGGCGCGACAGAGGCCATCAGCGAGGTCGGCGGCTTCTCGATCGCGGTCGGCGAGCGGCGTGCGTACCTGCTTCAGGTGGGGGAGAAGGCGCTCGTCTGGCTTCGCCTCCGTGCCCGGGGCTCGGCCGGCCATGGCAGCCGATATCACCCGGACAACGCCGTGACACGCCTCGCCGAGGCCGTCGCCGCTCTCGGGCGGACGGCGTGGCCCGTCGAGCTGATGGGAACGACGCGTCAGACGATCGACGGCCTGGCCGCCCTGAGCGGCGCGGACCCGGCAGACCCCGACAGCGTCGCCGACCGGACCGGACCGGCATCCGGCTTTCTGCGATCAACGCTGCGCACCACGACGAACCCGACCGGACTGACCGCCGGTTACAAGCACAATGTCATTCCGGATGCTGCGGTCGCCGCCATCGACGTGCGCACCCTGCCGGGGAAGGAGGAGGCGATCGTCGCTGAGATACAGCGCATCGTGGGGGATGACATCGAACTGGATGTCATTCACCGCGACATCGGTCTGGAAACGCCTTTCTCGGGTGCACTCGTCGCTGCGATGCTCGCCGCGCTGGAGCGGCACGATCCGGGGATTCCGGTGCTGCCTTACCTGATGGGCGGCGGCACCGACAACAAGGCTCTCGCTGCGCTCGGCATCACCGGATACGGCTTCGCGCCGCTGCGCCTTCCCACCGAGTTCGATTTCACCGGTATGTTCCACGGTGTGGATGAGCGCGTCCCGATCGATGCACTCGTTTTCGGTCAGCGCGTGCTCACCGATCTGCTCCGCACATACTGACTGATTCGAACGAGCACACCCGCGAAAGGCCGTCATGCACCTGATCGAGGCGATCATCCTGGGGCTCCTGCAGGGCCTGACCGAGTTTCTGCCGGTCTCGTCGAGTGCTCACCTGCGCATCGCGGGAGAGTTTCTGCCGTCCGCGCAGGACCCGGGGGCGACATTCACGGCAATCACCCAGATCGGCACCGAGCTGGCGGTCCTCGTGTACTTCTGGAAGCGGATAATGCGGATCATCGCGCAGTGGGCGCGCTCGCTCAGCGGCTCAGCCCCGCGCAATGATCCGGACGCACGCATGGGCTGGATCGTGATCCTCGGGACGATTCCGATCGGGGTCCTCGGCTTCCTCTTCCAGGACGTCATCCGCGATTCCTTCCGCAACCTCTGGCTTGTCGCGATCGTGCTCATCGTGTTCGGTCTGCTGCTCGGCGCCGCCGATGCCCTCGGCCGCCGCACGCGGAACGAGGAAGACCTCACCTATCCCCACGGCATTTCCCTCGGGTTGGCTCAGGCGCTCGCACTGATCCCCGGTGTCTCGCGCTCGGGTGCCACGACCACGATGGGCTTGGCGCTGGGGTACACGCGTCCGGCCGCCGCCGAGGTCGCCTTCCTCCTTGCCGTCCCCGCGGTCTTCGGCAGCGGACTGTACGAATTGCTGCAGGCTCTCAGCGACCCGGGGCAGCAGGTCTTCACGCTCGTGGAAACGGCTGCAGCGACCGCTGTCGCCTTCGGTGTCGGGCTCGCAGTGATCGCGTTCCTGATGCAGTACCTGAAGCGCGGCAGCTTTCTGCCGTTCGTGATCTACCGCCTCGTGCTCGGCCTTGCGCTCTTCGCCCTGCTGGGCACTGGCGTGCTGCAGGCCTACTGACGGGGCGGCAGGTCGCGACCGGGCTTGCCCGGCCCCTCGCCGTCGCGCCGAAGGTAGCGCTCGAACTCTTGCGCGATGGCGTCGCCCGAGGCCTCGGGCGAGTCCCACGTGTCACGGGTCTGCTCGAGCTGCCGGATGTAGTCCGTCATCTCCTCGTCGTCGGCGGCGGCCGCGTCGATCGAGATTTCCCAGGCCAGCGCCGCGGCCGGCAGATCATCGCGCGGGAACTCTGCGCCGGTGAGTTCGGAAAGGCGGTCCAGCAGAGCCAGCGTCGCCTTGGGAGACGGGCTGTGGCCGGCGACATAGTGCGGGACCGATGCCCACAGTGCCGCAGACGGGATGCCGGCCTGCTCGGCCGCCAGCGTCAGAACACTCAAGATGCCGACGGGTCCCTCGTACATCGGGCGCTCGAGGCCGAGCGAGGTCCGCAGCTGCTCGTTCTCGCTGCCGGAGAAGATCGAGATCGGGCGAGTGTGCGGCACCTCCGACAGCATCGATCCGAGCGCCACGATCCCGGTGATGTCTTCCGCGAGGGCGGCGTCGATGAGCTCCGCTGCGAAGGCCTGCCACGCGCGCGCGGGCTCGGCACCGGAGAGGATCCACAGCCGGGTGCCGTCGGATTCGATGTTCGGTCGCCACAGCGTCGCCTCGGGCCAGGACAGGGTGCGTGAGCCGTCGGCCTCGAGAGCGATCTGCGGCCGGGTGTACTGATAGTCGAAGTACAGCTCCGGATCGACAGAGAGCACGGCTGTGTACTCGGACCCTTCGCGCAGGCGAGCCACCGCCGACGAGGCCGCTTCGCCGGCGTCATTCCACCCGTCGAAGGCGATCACGAGGACCCGCTGTCCCAGATTGTCCACCGTGCTCCTCACGCCGCGCGAACCGATCCCTTCACGATACGCGAGCGTCTCCGCGCGGGTCTGCACGCAGGGGGCTCGGAGCCGCCGTCGATAGCATGGACCGATGACCTCTTCGCTCCCTGCCGCCGTTTTGTGGGATATGGACGGCACCCTGGTGGATACCGAGGCCTACTGGATGAACGCCGAGACAGCGCTGGTCGAGCGCTTCGGCGGTATTTGGACCCACGAGCAGGCGTTGACTCTCGTGGGCAGTGGCCTGGAAGCCTCGGCCGCCATCCTCCAGGATGCCGGCGTGCGCCTGAGCGTGACCGGCATCGTCGACCACCTGACCGAGCAGGTTATGAACCAGCTGGTGGAGCGAGGCAATCCCCTGCGGCCCGGTGCGGCGAAGCTCCTCGGCGAACTGCGTGCGGCCGGCGTCCCCACTGCCCTGGTCACGATGTCGCTGCGCCGGATGGCGGAATTGGTGGTGTCGGGACTGGATCCGGACTCCTTCGACGTCATCGTGTCGGGTGATGAGGCCACGCGTCCCAAGCCTCATCCCGATCCATACCTCCAGGCGTGCGCGGCGCTCGGAGTCGCTCCGGCTGACGCCGTCGCGATCGAAGACTCGCCGACGGGCGTGGCTGCGGCGGTGGCGGCCGGCATCCCGACGATCGGCGTTCCGCTCTTGGTGTCGCTCGTCGGCACCGGGGCAACCCTTTGGGCAACCCTCGCGGGACGCACGCCCCAGGACCTCGCGGAGTTCCACGCTCACGCGAACACCCACCGCGACGGAGGCCGCGCATGAACACCGATCTGCGACCCAGTGGTCCGTTCCGATGGGGGGACCGGGTTCAGCTGACCGGCCCGAAAGGCCGCCTGCACACCATCACGCTCCGTGAGGGCGGCGCACTGCACACTCATCACGGAGTGCTGAAGCACGATGCGCTCTTCGGCCAGCCCGACGGTTCGGTGCATACGAACAGCGGGGGACACGAGTACCTCGCACTGCGCCCGTTGCTGCGCGACTTCGTGATGTCGATGCCGCGCGGAGCGGCGATCGTCTACCCGAAGGATGCCGCACAGATCCTCGCGTCGGCCGACATCTTTCCGGGGGCCACCGTCGTTGAGGCCGGGGTCGGGTCGGGCGCACTGTCTCTCTGGCTCCTGCGTGCAATCGGGGCCTCCGGGCAGCTGATCTCCTTCGAGCGCCGCGCGGAGTTCGCCGAAGTGGCGCGGGCGAATGTCGAGACTTTTCTGGGACACGAGCCGGAGACGTGGCGGGTGGCGGTGGGAGACCTGGCCGAGGCGCTGCCGCGCGAGGTGGAGCCGGCATCGGTGGACCGGGTCGTGCTCGACATGCTGGCACCGTGGGAGTGCATCGATGTCGTCGCTGAGGCACTGACGCCCGGTGGGGTCGTGCTCTGCTACATCGCCACGGCGACGCAGCTCAGCCGCGTCGCCGAGTACTTGCGGGCGACAGGCTTGTTCACGGAGCCCGAAGCCACAGAAACGATGATCCGCGGCTGGCACGTCGAGGGTCTTGCCGTCCGCCCCGATCACCGCATGATCGGGCACACCGGTTTCCTCCTGACGGCACGGCGTCTCGCTCCGGGCGTCGTTGCGCCAGACGTCCGCAAACGCGCGCTGAAGAAGCCGACCTATTCCGACATCGACGTCGACGCATGGACCCCTGGGGCCGTCGGCGACCGCCAGATCACGGACAAGAATCTCCGTAAGCGGGTGCGCGAAGCCCAGCGCGCGGCCGACGGTGCCCGTCTGGCGGCGACCGGTGTCGATCCCGACGACGTCGTAGACTGATCCGGTGCTCCGGATCCCTGCTGCCCTCGCCATCGTCGGCCTGACCGCGCTGGCTCTCGTCGGCTGCTCCGCCGCGGCCCCTGCGGCGTCATGTGAACGGCCTAGCAACGATTCCTCGGTCCTCGATCTTCTCGATGTGTCCGGCGCCGCCGGCGCGCCCGCCGTGCAGGTGAGCTCTCCGGTCTATGTCGACCACACCGTCTTCACCGACGAAACGGTCGGCGAGGGGACGGCCGTCACCTCCGAATCGCAGGATGTCGTCTTCACCGTGGCCATCGCGAACGGCGCGACGGGAGAGACCATCCTGACGTCGGGCACGCAGGTCCTGCCGCTGTCGCAGTGGGTGACGGACTACGCCGGTTTCGGCAAGATGATGATGTGCGCCACGGAGGGTTCGCGCATCGTCGGCGCGATCCCGGCATCAGATCTTTCGGAGGCCGCGGCGTCGAACCTCCGTCTTGCCGAGGGTTCATCCGCGGTCGTCGTGATGGATCTCCAGAAGGTGTATCTCGCCGCAGCGAACGGCGTGCCGGCGTACAACGACCGCAGCGGCATGCCGTCCGTGGTGCTGGCACCGAACGGCACGCCGGGAATCATCGTCCCTGACGCTCCGCCGCCGTCGGATCTCGTCGTAGAGGTGCTCAAGAAGGGCGAAGGAGAGGTGGTCACCGCCGATGACTCCATTCGCATCCACTACACCGGCGTCACGTGGGCCGACCGCGCGGTCTTCGACTCGACGTGGGAGCGGGGCGCGTCGTCCGCAGTCACCCTGGGCGGCGTCATCGACGGATTCGCTCGGGCGCTTGATGAGCAGACCGTCGGGTCGCAGATTCTCGTGGTGATTCCCCCGGAGCTCGGTTACGGTGACCAGCCTGCGGGCGCGATCCCGGCCGGCTCGACACTCGTCTTCGTGATCGACATCCTCGGAGTGGACCCGCCGACGGCCTCCTGATCGCCGCGTCGCAGAGTGCGCCCCTCACCCCGCCGCCTAGGATGGTCGCGTGGCCCAGGAATCGACGCGTATCGCCCCTGAGGAGCGGCTTGTCAACCTGGTGGTCGCGCTCATGGCGACAGAACAGGGGCTGACGAAAGGCACGATCCTGGCCTCGGTCGCCGGGTATCGCGAGCAGAGCGAAACGGGGGCATCCAAGGATGCCCTCGAGAAGATGTTCGAGCGCGATAAGGAGAACCTCCGCGGCCTCGGCATCCCGATCGAGACGATCGGCGACTACACCGATCCGGACGACCTCCGTGACGCGCGTTATCGGATTCCCACGGCCGAGTACGAGCTGCCCGCTGACATCAGCTTCAGCTCTGCGGAGATAGCGGTGCTGAACCTCGCCGGGGGTGTCTGGAGCGAGAGCTCGATGTCGGCCGACGCACGCAGCGGACTGCGCAAGATCCGGGCGCTCGGAATCGACGTCGACGCGCCCATCATCGGCTACTCGCCGCACATCAACCTCCGGGCGCCCTCGTTCGTCCCGCTGCAACGGGCGATCGAGCAAGGCCGCGTCGTCGAGTTCTCGTACCTGAAGGCGGGGGAGGATGCCGCTACCCTCCGCCTCATCCAGCCCCTCGCGCTGCTGGAGTACGAGGCGAGGTGGCACGTGTACGGCATAGACCTCGCGCACGATCAGCCGCGGACGTTCTTGTTGGCTCGGATCGTGTCCGATGTGCGCGTGACGCGCGCAACATTCGACCTCGCCCTCCGCGATGGCGCGGGCGAGCGGGCGCTACTCGGCCTGACTGATCTTGCTGCCCGTCAACTCGCGCTGCTGGAGGTCGAGCCGGGTACCGAGGCTGCGCTGCGCTTGAGCCGCCGCGCACAGCAGGCCGATCAGGGCATCCGCGTGCCCTACGTTGACGTGCACGTCTTCGCCGACGAACTGGCCTCGTACGGTCCCGAGGTCCGCGTCGTCGAGCCCGATGTGCTGCGCGACGAAGTCATCGCCCGCCTTGAGCGCGCCCTCGCGATCCACTCCGACCAGGAGCGCACCGCGTGAGCACACGACCACTGCTGGCCACGGACCGCGCAGCGCTGATTCTGCAGCTCGTACCGTATTTGATCGGGAAGGGCGAGGTCTCACTCGCCGAGGCGGCTGACGCGTTCGACGTCACTCCGGATGAGATGCGGGGGATGGTGGAGAAGCTCACCGTCATCGGTCTGCCCGGCGAGAGCGGATTCTGGCAGATGGCGAACGACCTTTTCGACATCGACTGGGATCTCCTGGACGAACGGGACCTCATCGTCATCACCAACGCCGTGGGTCTGGAGCGCTCGCCTCGCCTGACCGCGCGAGAGGCGGCGGCACTCCTGGCCGGTCTCCAGCTGGCCGCGTCCCTTCCCGGCGTCGGTGACAGCGGCATCGTCCGGGGACTCCTCTCCAAGCTCGCACGCGGCGCGTCCAGTGCGCCGGCCGAACTCATCGTGGCGCCGGACGGCGTCGACGACGTGCGAGAGGCGGTTGCGGCGGCACTCCGTGCGCGGGTTGCGCTCTCATTCACCTACAAGGCTCCCGATTCTCCCGCCACGACGCGCACGGTCGACCCCGTGAAAGTGCACATCGCGAGCGGCCAGTGGTACCTGCAGGGCTGGTGCCACCTCAGATCGGCGATGCGGACCTTCCACCTCGACCGGGTCAGCGATGTACGCCTCACGCAGATCGCCGTCACGCACGCCGAAGAAGCAGTGCCCGACCTCTTCGAGCCGGGTGATTCGGATGTGGTCGCCGACATCCGATATCGCACATCGGCGGCGCCGCTGCTCGCGGACTACGTCGCGGTCGACACGGTCCGGGTCGACTCGGACTTCGAGACCGCGCGGGTGCGGGTCGGCGACGCGCGCAGTCTCAAGCGAGTCGCGACCCGGCTGGGGGGTGAGCTCGAGATCATCGCGCCGCGGGCGGCGCGGCAGTCGGCCGCGGGCTGGGCCGAAGCGGGGCTCGCCCAGTATCGCTGAACCCATGCGCGGGCGCGCGAGGTAGAGTGTTCTTGCGCTCTCTACCTGACACCGTGAAATGAGGATGCAATGGGCAATCTGTTCGCCGGTCCGCACCTGTGGGTCGTGCTGATCGTCATCCTGCTGCTGTTCGGGGCGGCCAAGCTCCCGGCGCTCGCCAAGAGCATGGGACAGTCGGCCCGGATCTTCAAGGGTGAGATCAAGGCCATGAAAGACGACGACGTGCCCGCAGATCCTGCCGTCGCCGGTGTGACGTCGTCGGTCGCCACCGAGGTGCCTTCTCCGGCCGTTCCGCCGGTGGGAACCGGCGCTTCGGCGCCCGAAGCAGCCAAGCCCTAGCGGCTCGTGGCCACGGCCGAGCAGCCACTCACGGCGAAGGAGGGACCGAACAGCGGCCCCCCTAGAGACAAGCGGATGACGCTCGGTGCGCACCTCGTGGAGTTGCGTCGCAGGTTCGTGATCGGCGCTATCGCGCTCGTCGTGGCGATGGTCGTCGCCTTCCTGCTCACCGACTGGATCATCTGGGCGATGACCGAGCCGATCCGCATCGTCGCCGAACAGCGCGGCGAAGATCCCGATGCGATCGTCCGATTGATGTACTCGACGATCACCGGTCCGTTCGACATGCGTCTGCGCATCGCCTTCGTCGTGGGCATCATCCTGTCTGCGCCCGTGTGGCTGTGGCAGATCTGGGCCTTCCTGATGCCCGGACTCACGCGCAAGGAGATCCGCTACACGATCGGATTCGTCGCGGCGGCGGTGCCGCTGTTCTTCGCCGGCTGCTTCGTCGGCTGGTGGGTCATGCCACACATCGTCGAGATCATGGCCACGTTCTCGGCAGACGGCGCAGCGAACCTGTATGAGGCGAAGTACTACTACGATTTCGTCTTCAAGCTCTTGATCGTCGTGGGTATCTCGTTCGTCCTGCCGGTGTTCCTGGTGGCGCTCAACCTCGCCGGCGTGATGAGCGGTATGGCGATCCTCAAAGGATGGAGGGTCGCGATACTCGCGACCGTCGTCTTCGCGGGCCTCGCCACCCCCGCTGCCGACATCGTCAGCATGCTGATCCTCGCGGGTATCTTGATCGTCCTCTTCTTCGCGGCCGCTGGCCTGTCGATGCTCTTCGACCGGCGCAGGGCGAAACGTACGGCCGCAGCACTCGGCGGCGGCGTGTGAGCGACCCTGCCGTGAGCTTCGCGCGGGCCGAGGCGACTCGCACGCATCCGCTCACGGCCGCGTTCGCGGAGGCTCAGCGGTTCGAGCTCGACCCGTTTCAGGTCGCGGGTTGTCACGCGCTCGAAGACGACCGCAGTGTTCTCGTGGCCGCGCCCACCGGCGCCGGCAAGACCATCGTCGGTGAGTTCGCCATTCATCTGGCGATGCTCCAGCCTGGCGACAAAGCCTTCTATACGACACCGATGAAGGCACTGTCCAATCAGAAGTTCCGCGAGCTTCAGGCCGTATACGGAGAGTCTGAGGTGGGTCTGCTCACCGGCGACACCAACATCAACGGCAACGCGCGTGTGGTCGTGATGACGACCGAGGTGCTGCGAAACATGCTCTACGCCGCTTCGCCGGCGCTACACGGTCTGCGCTTCGTGGTGATGGACGAAGTCCACTACCTCGCCGACCGTTTTCGCGGGGCCGTGTGGGAGGAAGTCATCATCCACCTGCCGCCTCCGGTGCGACTGGTGTCCTTGTCTGCGACCGTATCCAACGCGGAGGAGTTCGGCGACTGGCTCGACACGGTGCGCGGCGAGACCGAGGTCATCGTGTCCGAGACACGGCCCGTCCCGCTCGAACAGCACGTGCTCGTGCGCGGCGATCTGCTGCCGCTCTTCGACGACCGGGCGGGGGTCGCCACCGCCCTGGTGAACCAGGAGCTCATGCGCCTGCGATCGCCCACCGGGGCCAACGTCGACACCGACCGGCGCGCAATCGAGGCGCGCCCGCACGGCGGGAACACCTCGCCGCGGAAGAGGACGCATCGCGGCGGGCAGCGCCCGGTGCGTTCGGCCACCATCCACAGACTCGAGCGGTTGGATCGCCCCGAAGTTGTCGAGCTCCTCGCGCGCGCCAATCTTCTGCCGGCGATCTTCTTCGTCTTCAGCCGCGTCGGCTGCGATGCCGCCGTCCAGCAGGTCCGTCGCGCGGGTGTGCGATTGACCAGCCGCGAGGAGCGGGACGAGATCCGCCAGATCGTCGATGAGCGCACGCGTACGCTGGAGGACGAAGATCTCGTCGTCCTCGGCTACTGGGAATGGCGAGAGAACCTGGAGCGGGGCATCGCCGCGCATCACGCGGGACTCTTGCCGGCGTTCAAGGAGGTCGTCGAGGAGCTCTTCCGGCGCAAGCTCGTGAAAGCCGTGTTCGCGACCGAGACCCTCGCGCTCGGCATCAACATGCCCGCGCGGACCGTCGTGCTCGAGAAGCTCGAGAAGTTCAACGGCGAGGCGCGTGTGGCCATCACTTCAGGCGAGTACACGCAGCTGACGGGGCGTGCCGGGCGGCGCGGCATCGACGTGGAGGGACACGCGGTCATCCAGTGGACGGAAGCCCTCGATCCACAGGCGGTCGCGGCGCTGGCGTCTCGGCGCACATACCCGCTGAACTCGAGCTTTCGGCCGACGTACAACATGGCGGTGAATCTCATCGACCGGTTCGGTCGCCCGCGGGCACGTGAGATCCTGGAGTCCTCCTTTGCGCAGTTCCAGGCCGACCGCGCCGTCGTGGGTCTGGCGCGCCAAGTGAAGGATGCCGAGGACTCCCTCGCCGGGTACGAGAAGGCGATGACGTGCGATCGGGGTGACTACGCCGACTTCGCGCGGATGCGGCGTGAACTGTCCGATCTGGAGCGCAAGGGCGATCGTTCGGCGCCGGCGCACCTCCGCAGGCAACGGCAGGAGCAGCTCGAGACGCTCCGGCGCCGACTGCAACGGCATCCGTGCAACAGCTGCCCGGATCGTGAGACCCACGCTCGGTGGGCCGAGCGGTACTGGAAACTGCGCAGGCAGACTGACAAGCTGCGCCAGCAGATCGACGCGCGCACAGGCACCGTCGCCCGCATCTTCGATCAGGTCGTTGATGTGCTTTCGGCGCTGGATTACGTTGCGGTCGACTCGGGCGGCGCCACCAGCCTGACGCCTGCCGGCGCGACGATGAAGCGCATCTACGGCGAACGCGACCTGCTCGTGGCCGAGTCGCTGCGCACGGGAATCTGGACCGAGCTCGACCCCGCGGGCATGGCCGCGCTCGCCTGCTGCCTCGTCTACGAGCCGCGTCGCGATGAGAGCGGTACCGGGGAACATGGGCTGCCACGGGGACCGTTCCGGGCAGCCCTGAACGCGACGGAGGAGCTCTGGGCCCGCCTCGACGATCTCGAGCAGGGAAACCGTCTTCCCGGTTCTGCTCCCGTCGCGACCGGACTGGCCGCCGCGATGTATGCGTGGGCGCGGGGCGGCACGCTCGATCGCGTTCTCGATCAGGCGGATCTGGCCGCGGGAGACTTCGTCCGCTGGACGAAACAGACGATCGACCTGCTCGATCAGCTCTCGATCGTCGCGAACCCGCCGGTCGCGACGATCGCGCGCAAGGCGCTCGATGCCATCCGTCGCGGAATCGTTGCCTACGCGTCGGTGTGAGTGGGTGGACGGAACGCTCGCGCGACGAGACGGAACGTCTCCGTCGCCGCGGTTATGCTCGGGGGGTGCCCGAACGCTCGCGACCCGTGCTGCCACTGTGGGCCGCATCGCTCGCCGCCCTCGCCGGCGGGCTGATTCTCACTCTGGCATTCCCCGCCCTGTCCTGGTGGCCCGTGGTCTTCGTCGCGGTGCCGCTCGCCCTCGTGAGCCTGATCGGTCGACGGGTGTGGGGCGCCGTGCTCGTCGGTTTTCTCTTCGGCGCTGGCCTCTTCTTCGTCAACCTGGGGTTCACGGCGCGCTACCTGGGCCCGATTCCATGGATCGCGCTGTCCGCGCTCGAAGCGGCGTTGACGGCCGCTGCGGCTGTGCCGATCGCTCTCGCATATCGATGGATGCCGCGCTTCGCCCCGAAAACGTGGGGACGGCTCGTCGCACTTCCCGCGCTTGTCGCGTCGCTGTGGGTGGCACGCGAGGAGCTTCTCGGCACGTTCCCGTACGGCGGATTCCCGTGGGCGCGCGTGGCGGTGACTCAGGCGAGTTCTCCGCTGGCAGAGGTCACGTCGTGGACGGGAATGAGCGGGCTTTCCTTTCTCATCGTCGCGGCCTGCGCCGCCGGTATCGAATGGGTGCGTCTCGGTCAGCTTCGACGGGTGTGGGCGCTTGCGCCCACTGTCGGGCTCCTCGTTCTGCTGTTCGCGGTGCCGCAGTTTCCGACAACGGATGCGGGTTCGCTTCGCGTCGGCGCGGTGCAGGGGAACGGTCCCGCAGGGTATTTCGACGAGCGGGAGGCGTACGACGTCTTCCGCGCCCAAGTGGAGGCCACAGAGCCGATTGTGGACGCGGGCGTCGACGTGCTCCTCTGGCCCGAGGGCAGCGTCGACGCCGACCCGACGACGAATGCGTCCGTGGCGAACGCACTCGACGACCTCTCCGAGCGGATCGAGGCGCCGCTACTGATCGGCGCGGTCACCGCGCGGGGGGACCAGTACTTCAATTCCTCATTGCTATGGAGCGGGGATGACGAGGAAAACCCCGTCCGCACCTATGACAAGCGGCATCCCGTGCCGTTTGGGGAGTACGTGCCGAACCGAGACTTCTTCATGTTGCTCGCCCCCGACCTGATCGGGCTGATTCAGCGCGAGTTCACTCCGGGCACGGCCGCTCCCTTCTTCGATGTCGACGGTGTCGGGATCGGACTCGCAATCTGTTTCGACGTCATTTATGACGACGTGATCCGAGAGGGCGCTCAGGCCGGGGCGGAAGTGTTCATGTTCCAGACGAACAACGCCGACTTCCGCGGGACCGACGAGAATCTGCAGCAGCTTGCGTTCGCCCGGATGCGCGCCATCGAGACGGGTCGAGCGGTCGTCAACCTCTCGACCGTCGGCACGAGTCAGGTCATCGATGCAGATGGGTCCACGCTGGACGCGCTGCCGGCCGATGCGCCGGGCGCGATGGTCACCGACGTGCCGCTGCGGACCGGTCTCACGCCCGCTGTCGTGGCGGGGGAGGCGGTCCAGAGCATCCTGGGCTGGGGGAGTGTCACCGCTCTCGCGGCGCTCGGTGTGCTCGTCCGACGTGGTGTGCGGACGCCGAAGACGCCGGCTCCCGAGCCCGGAGGGCAGGGAGCCGGCGTCGACTCAGCGGCGTGAGATCAGGCGCTCAGCCGAGACGTGTCCGCACCGCGCCGCTCACGCAGCAGCGCGAGGCGCTCTTCAAGAAGTTCTTCCAGCTCGTGAACCGTGCGACGTTCGAGCAGCATGTCCCAGTGGGTGCGAGCAACCTTGTCGCCGGAATGATCGATCTCGACCACGCCGTCACCGACGCGGAGGACGGCCTCGGCGCCACAGGTGCGGCATTCCCATGCCTCCGGAAGTTCGGCGTCAGCCGCGAAGGTCATCACGGTCTCGCGTCCGCACTGCGTGCAGACATATGTGTGATTGGCGCGCTCATGAAACACGACGCCTTCCTCGCTCTGTAGGCTGGAAGCGCCGAGTCGAATGCCGCGCAGGCTGCGATCTGCCATCGTGTGGTCCTCTCGTCGTTGTCAGGTATAACGAATTCACCTGTACGCATCATCCGAACGGGGCTCGATCGTCGCGCTTTCACAGGGGATGCTCAGGCCACGGCGGGGCGAAGGGCATGGTCGCTCATGCGCGTCTTGCGACTGCGCGGAGGGCCAGGTCCGCTCGGTCCGTCACGAGGCCGTCGACGCCCTGGTCGAGCAGCCGGTCCATGTCCGCGGCATCGTTGACGGTCCACACGTGAATCTCCACCCCGACCGCGTGAGCGGCATCCAGCAGGCGCTGCGAGACGATCCGGAGCGGCCCCTGCCGCTCGGGCAGCTGAAGCGCATCGATGTTTTTCAGCGCACGACGGACGAGTGAGGTCGACCCCGTCGCCGAGGCCGCTAGCGCCCGCATCACACCCGACCGCCCAGGCGAGGTTGCCGGTTCGCCACCCCGCGCTCGCGCGCTGGCGAGAGCCGCGCGACGGCGTTCATCAGAGAAGCTGGTCAGCAGTACGCGATCGGCGTGAGGCGCGACGATCCGACCGACCGATTCGGCGGCGGAGGCCGCTTTGACGTCGAGGTTGAACCGCAGGGTCGGGAATGCTGTCATCGCGTCGGCGGCAGTGAGGAGCCCCCCGCGATGCGCCATGATCCGCTGCAACTCGTCGTGAGTCACGGCGGCGACAGGGCGGGGGTCATTCGCCACGCGACGGAGGTCATCGTCGTGGAACAGCACCACGACTCCGTCCGCCGTGATGTGACAGTCTGACTCGACGTAGCTCGCCCCGGCGGCATGGGCGGCGGCGACTGCGGCAATCGAGTTCTCGACGACATCCTCCGCATCCAGGGGAACGAAGCCGCGATGAGCGAGCACGCGAGGGGCTGCGGACGCCGCGAACCAGGGATGCGTCACGGGGATGATCGAGGCCCGCCCGGAATCGTGTGCTGGACCGTCGAGATCTGCTCCGCTGCGCTGGTGGCTTCCCGCGCGGCCGCTGCCGCCTCCTCTGCGGCTTCGCTCCCCTCGTCACTGCCGGCGCTGCGCGGAGGCGGAGTGGACCCGGGGACGCGGCCCCCGAAGGCGTCAGCGATGCCGTGAAGGGCTTCGGTCAGCTCGCTCGGGATGATCCAGAGCTTGCTCGATGAGCTCTCCGCGATTTTCGGCAGCGTCTGCAGATACTGGTAGGCGAGCAGCTTCTCATCGGGCTGGCCCACGTGGATGGCATCGAAGACCATCTTGATCGCTTCGGACTCGCCCTGTGCGCGCAGCACGGCGGCCTGCTTCTCGCCCTCGGCGCGGAGAATGTCGGCTTGGCGGCGCCCCTCGGCCTCGAGGATCTGCGACTGCTTCGAGCCCTCGGCGGTGAGGATCACTGCGCGACGATCACGCTCGGCACGCATCTGCTTCTCCATCGAATCCTGAATCGAGTGCGGCGGATCGATCGCCTTCAGCTCGACGCGCGAGACCCGGATGCCCCATTTTCCTGTTGCTTCGTCCAGCACCAGCCGGAGCTGGCCGTTGATCTCGTCGCGACTCGTGAGGGCTTCTTCGAGGTTGAGGCCACCGACGACGTTGCGAAGGGTCGTGGTGGTCAGCTGCTCCACGGCGCCCAGGTAGTTGGCGATCTCATAGGTGGCCGCGCGGGCATCCGTCACCTGGAAGTACACCACGGTGTCGATCGACACGACGAGGTTGTCCTCGGTGATCACCGGCTGCGGCGGGAAAGAGACGACCGTCTCGCGCATGTCGACCAGCGGGCGGAGCCGGTCGATGAACGGTACCAGCAGGTTCAACCCGGGGGAGAGGGTGCGCTGATATCGACCCAGCCGCTCGACGACCCCGGTGTAGGCCTGCGGGATGATCCGAATCGACCGGAAGATGACCACGATCACGAAGATCGCGATGACGACGAGCAGCACGATGATGAAAATCTGCCCGGCAAAGGCTGCGGCATCGATCATTCGCCGACGCTCCTTTCGGTGGGGTTGCCCGCGGCTTCCGGCGTGACCTCGACGGTGGCGCCGCGCACTGCGGTGACGAAGGCACGGGTGCCGATCGGGATGTCACCTTCGGCACCGGCCAGCTGAGCGGTCCACTGCTCGCCGTTGTCGAGCCGCACCGAGCCGCGCCCGTCGACGAACGGCGCGACGACGCGGGCACCCATTCCATAGAGCGCGTCGACGTTGGTGGGCTGCAGCGTGCTCGAGCGATGCAGCACCCGCAACAGCAGGGGGCGGATGGTGAACAGCAGCAACGCCGACACGATGGCCGCCGCCAGCACCTGGAGCCACCAGGGTCCGCCGAGCAGATTCACGCCGAGCCCGCCGATCGCAGTGCCGGCGGCGAGCATGAGAAACGTGAACTCGAGGGTCAGCAACTCGACGATGACGAAGAGCAGAGCCAGCACAAGCCAGGCGATCCATAGGAATTGCGAGAGGTCGGGCAGCACGTCCGCTCCCTTCATCGGTCCTGCTCGAACCATAACACTTCATCCCCGGGATGCCGTGGGCATGGCCCGCACGGCTTCGCGGTCGGTTGGTAGTGTCGAAGGGATCTGGCGAGAACGCCGGCATCCGTCATCGTCATCGTCATCGTCATCGCAGGAGTTTTTCATGTCTCAGCCCATCCCCGCCGGCACACTCAGCGGCCGGACTGCCCTCGTCACCGGGTCGTCGCGCGGAATCGGAGCGGACACCGCGCGGTATCTGGCCCAGGCCGGTGCGAATGTCGTCATCAACTACCGGAACAAGGCGCCACGCGCCCAGAAGCTCGCGACCGAACTCGGCGCACTGGGCGTCGAGATCCTCGTTGTCGGCGCCGACCTCACAGACGAGGGCTCGGTCACGGCGATGATGGAGGCGATCGCGGAGACCTTCGGCACGCTCGACATCCTCGTCTTGAACGCTTCTGGCGGAATGGAGTCCGGCATGGGGGAGGATTACGCACTCGCGCTGAACCGCGACGCGCAGCTGAGCGTTCTGTCCGCGGCCTTGCCGCTTCTGCACGATGGTTCGCGCGTCGTCTTCGTCACGAGCCACCAGGCGCATTTCATCCGCACGACGCCCACGATGCCCGAATATGAGCTCGTGGCGCTGTCGAAGCGCGCGGGGGAGGACGCCCTTCGCGCCCGCATTCCCGAGCTCGCCGAACGCGGAATCGATTTCGTCGTGGTATCGGGAGACATGATCGAGGGGACGATCACAGCGACGCTTCTTGAGCGCGCAAATCCCGGCGCGATCGCTTCCCGCCGTGATTCCGCCGGAAAGCTCTACAACGTGTCAGAGTTCGCGGCCGAAGTCGCCCTTGCCATCGTCGAGCCGATCGCGACGGACCATACTCGGCTGGTCGGCGACGTCAGCTTCTTCGGCGCGGAGTGAACCCACGCAGAACCCCCCCCGGGGCCGAGCTCCGCGGCGTTCTGCGTGGGAGCGGACTACTTCCCGAACGAGAACGCCCGGAAGATCTGGATGACTCCGAGGACGAGTGCCGAGATGCCGAGCAGCCACCACAGCACGGCAGCGCCCCAGATGGGTGAGAAGAGCAGGCTGACACCCGCGATGAGCGAAATGAGCGCAAAGAAGATCGTCCACCCCTTCGAGGGCGCGACTCCCAGGGTTGAGAGCGAGACGACGCCCTCAATGATCCACATGATGCCGACAAGGATGCCGATGAACGCAGCGAGCCAGGCTTTCGTGGCACCCAGGTTCGTGAACGCGATGATACCCGCGGCGACGAAGAGGAGGCCGAGGATGATGTGGCCGATGCGCGACCACCCGCCCTTGGTCGCAGAGAAGACGCCGAGCGCGGCATAGACGAGGCCCGCGACGATCGCGTAGATCGCGATGATCGCCGCAACGACCATGGCGGTCTTTCCCGGCCAGACCAGGATCAGGATGCCGAGGACGACTGAAAGCGCGCCGCCGAGGCCGAGCGCCGTGCGGATGCCGTTGGTTGCGGCTTTCTCGAGGGTGGGTTCGGAAGTCATGAGAGTTCCTTTCTGAGAGAATCCTGTCAACGATGACACCTCAGAGTATCGCTCGGACTCGTCTTTCGAGTGGAATTGAGTGGTTGCCGGGGGAGGGAGCGAGAGCGGGCGGTTCGGATGCCGGTAATCCAGCCTGGATAGGGTGGCCGGCATCCGAACGGGAGAGGGCCGAAATGAGCCAGATGACGACAACGTCTGGGCGCAGCAGCGTAGGGGAGGTCTTCCGTGTCTTCCTGAGGCTCGGACTGACCTCGTTCGGCGGACCGGTCGCGCATCTGGGCTACTTCCGGACCGAGTTCGTGGAACGTCGCGGGTGGATGGACGACCGTGACTACGCGGACCTCGTGGCGTTGTCGCAGTTCTTGCCCGGACCGGCGTCGAGTCAGGTGGGCTTCGGCGTGGGATTGCTGCGGGCCGGTGCGTGGGGCGCCGTCGCCGCCTTCGTGGCGTTCACGCTGCCGTCGGCGGTGCTCATGGTCGCGTTTGCGTACGGTGGGGCTTTGCTTTCCGGTCCGGTCGGCGAGGGAATGCTGTCGGGCCTGAAGATCGTCGCGGTTGCCATCGTCGCTCAAGCGGTCTGGGGAATGGCGCGCACGCTGACCCCCGACGCCCGTCGTGCGGGGATCGCCGTAGTCGCACTCGTGTCCGCAGCGCTGGTGGCGGGATCTGCGGGGCAGATCCTGGCGATCCTGATCGGCGTGATCGGCGGTGTGCTGCTGTGCCGCTCGGAAGTGGTGCCGGAACCCGACATGCTCCGCTTCCCGGTGGCGCGTTGGGTTGGCGTGGCCAGTCTGGCGTTGCTGACCCTCGTGCTCGTCGCCGGCCCGATCCTGGCGGCGGCAACCGGGAACGGTGCCGTCGCACTCTTCGATGTCTTCGCTCGCGCCGGCGCGCTCGTGTTCGGAGGTGGCCACGTGGTTCTTCCGCTGCTGCAGGCGGGCCTCGTCGACCCGGGCTGGGTGACGGGCGCCGAGTTTCTCGCGGGGTACGGAGCGGCACAGGCGATACCGGGACCCCTGTTCAGCGTCGCCGGCTACCTCGGCGCGATCGCCGACGTCGGGCCGGGCGGCGTCTGGGGCGCCGTGATCGCGTTGGTCGCCGTCTTCCTGCCAGGATTTCTTCTCCTTATCGGCATCCTGCCCTTCTGGAATGGATTCCGTCGCCGGGCGTGGGCGCAGGCGGCGATGCGCGGCGCGAACGCCGCCGTCGTCGGCATTCTGGCAGCGGCGCTGTACGCGCCGGTTTTCACGACGGCCGTCACGGGTGCGGCGGAGTTCTCTCTTGCGGCGGCGTGCTTCGTGCTCCTCACGGCGTGGCGGCTGCCGCCCTGGGCGGTCGTCCTCGTGGGCGCAGTGGGCGGCGTGCTGGTGGCGCTTCTTTGACGAATCCCGTTCCCGCCGATAATGCACATTATGTCAACATGCGGAGCGTCAGGAAGCGGGCACGTCCACCCACTGGCCGCCGGATTTCGGCTCGCGGAGGTCCCCCGTGGAGGTAGCCGTCAGGCGACGACGGAACCATGGACCGAGGTGCTCTCGGAAGTACTCCCCGCGACTGAGCTCACGCGCGTGCGGAAGCTCGGGCAGTGACCACCACGGGTCCGGAGCTTGTTCACCCAGCGCGTCGAGTACGCGTGCGGCAACGCGGTGGTGTCCGCGGCTGTTCATGTGCAGCCGATCCTCTGACCAGAACGATGCGCCGCTCAGAACGTCATCCGGCCAGTTCAGGGCGCGTATGACGTCGGTGCGGTCCCCGATCCGTTCACTCACCGCGGCTGACATCAGGTCGCCGCGCCGTTGAATGAGGCGACCCATCGGCAGCTGACCCGACGGATTGGCACCAGACAGCTGGACCAGGCGAACGCCCTCCTCGTCGCACCGGCGCAGCACGTGCGTGAAGCCGTCGGCAAGGTCCTCGATCGAGGCGCGCAGCCGAAGCATGTCGTTTCCGCCACCGTTGAACGACAGGTGTGTCGGCTTGAGCGCGAGCGCCGGCTCGAGCTGCTGCTCGATGATCGGCCGGAGGAGCTTGCCGCGGATCGCCAGGTTCGCATACTGAATGGGGTTCCCGCGGGACGCCGCCCACCCTTGAGCGACGAGGTCTGCCCACCCGCGCACGGTGCCGTCCTCCCGCTCATCGCCGACACCCTCGGTGAAGGAATCGCCGATGGCCACGAACCGCACAGCATCCACTGCTTCAGCGTAAGGCACGACCCGACGCGTCGGTCAGCTCCCTCCGAGCATGTCAGCCACCAGCGGCGCGACGCGTGTGCCGTAGAGCTCGATCGAGCGCATCATCCTGGAATGCGAGAGTGTTCCGTTGGAGTACTTGAGGTCGAAGCGGTCGGCGCCCAACGCCGACACGGTCGCGGCGATCTTTCGGGCCACGGTCTCGGGCGAGCCCGCATAAACGGCCCCTTGCGGGCCCACGTCGTTCTGAAACTGCAGCCTGCTGTACGGCGGCCATCCGCGTTCGGCGCCGATTGTGTTGCGGTTCGCCTCCAGCGCGGGGTACAACTCTTCCCAGGCCTGTTCGTCGGTCTCGGCGATGTGACCGGGAGAATGTGTGCCCACCGGCAGCCGCGCACGGCCGAACTCCTCAACCGACCGGTGGAACAGATCGACATACGCACGAAAACGCGCCGGAGCGCCGCCGATGATGGCGAGCAGCATGCCGTAGCCGTAGCGAGCGGTGCGGACGACCGACTCCGGGGATCCGCCGACCCCGACCCACGCGGTGATGCCGTTCTCGGTCTTCGGGTACACGTCGGCGCTTCGCAGCCCGGGTCGGGTGGTGCCCTGCCACGTCACGGGCTTTTCGAGCAGCAGCTGTGAGAAGAGATCGAGCTTCTCCTCGAACAGCACCTCGTAGTCGGAGAGGTCGTAGCCGAAAAGGGGGAATGACTCGGTGAAAGACCCGCGCCCGAGGATGACCTCCGCGCGCCCCGCAGACACAGCGTCCAGAGTGGCGAAACGCTCGTAGACGCGAACGGGATCGTCGCTGGAGAGTACGGTCACTGCGGTGCCGAGGCGAATCTGCTCCGTGCGCGCCGCGGCGGCAGCGAGCACGATCTCGGGGCTCGAAATCGCGAACTCGGGACGATGGTGCTCCCCCACACCGAAGAAGTGCAGCCCGACGTGGTCGGCGAGAACCGCTTGCTCGACCGTATCGCGGATGGCGCGGGCATCGCTGACCCGGTGACCGTCCTCGTCGATCGTGATGTCGCCGAACGTGTCCAGTCCCAGCTGCAATGAAGAAGTCATCGATCGCTCTTTCTATTCAAATGAATCTAACTGGGGTGTCGTGATGGTATTCCGTTCGGGTCAGGATTGTCCGAGAGCCATGCGCAGCGTGTCGAGTCCGACTCCCCCGACTGCGAGCGCCGCCCTGTGGAAATCCTTGATGTCGAAGTCGGCGCCCGCTCGCTCCGCGGCCTCGTCGCGGATGTGCTCCCAGATGCGCTGACCGACCTTGTAGGACGGCGCCTGGCCCGGCCAACCGAGGTAGCGATTGACCTCGAATTGGATGAACTCGTCCGACATATTGACGTTCCGACGCATGAATGCCAGGGCATAGTCCGCGTCCCACGTGCCCCTGCCGTCGAGGCGCGGTTTCTGAAGATGCACGCCGATGTCGAGCACGACACGGGCGGCGCGCATGCGCTGGCCATCGAGCATCCCAAGGCGGTCAGCGGGGTCATCGAGATATCCCAGCTGTTCCATGAGGCGCTCGGCGTACAGCGCCCACCCTTCCGCGTGGCCGCTCGATCCGGCGAGCAGCCGCCGCCACGAGTTGAGCTCCGCACGGTTGTAGACGGCCTGCGCGATCTGCAGGTGGTGGCCGGGAACGCCCTCATGATAGACGGTCGTGAGTTCGCGCCACGTGTCGAAGGAGTCGACTCCCTCGGGAACGGACCACCACATGCGTCCGGGTCGCGAGAAGTCGTCGGTCGGACCGGTGTAGTAGATGCCACCCTCGTTGGTCGGCGCGATCATGCACTCGAGAGTGCGAATCGGCTCGGGGATGTCGAAGTGCGTCTTGCCGAGTTCTTCGACTGCGCGATCACTCGTGGCCTGCATCCACTCCCGGAGAGCGTGGGTCCCGTGAAGCTTGCGGCCGTCATCTGCTTCGAGGAAGGCCACGGCCTCTTCGACGCTCGCGCCGGCCCGGATCTCGTGGGCGACGGATTCCTGCTCGGCGACCATGCGTCCCAGCTCCTCGATGCCCCACTCATAGGTCTCGTCCAGATCGATGGTTGCGCCCAGGAAGCGTCGGGAGTGCAGCGCATACAGGTCGCGGCCGACGGCATCCTTCTCCGACGCCATCGGAGCGAGTTCCGAGCTGAAGAACGTGGCGAGCTGGTCATAGGCGACACGCGCGGCGTTGGCATTGTCGGACAGTTCACGCGCGAGGGAGGCCGGCAGGTGGCCGTCCGCGGGCGACGCTTCTCTGACGAACGACGCGAAGAAGCCGTTGTCGGCGGTGTAGCGCGCGATCTGGATGGCGACCTCGGTCACCTGTCGGCGCGCCGGCACGACCCCCGACGCAATGCCTTCACGGAGTGTCGCGATGTACCCGTGCAGCGCGCCCGGAACGGCTTTCAAGCGGGTCGCGATGATCGACCAGTCATCCAGCGTCTCCGTCGGCATGAGATCGAAGACACTGCGCAGATCCTGCGGGGGTGAAGCGATCACGTTCACGTCTCGCAAGTGCGAACCCGCGTCGTGCAGCGCAATGTCCAACTCGAGCTCGGACGACAGATCCGCTTTCGTCACCACGTCGACGTGGTCGACCGGATCGGCGGTCCGCAAGTCCGCAAGCGTCCCCCGCGCGGCGTCGAGCCGCCGCTCGACGCCGGCCGGCGACAGATCGTCGAGCCGGTCGTTGTGCTCGAAGCGCCCGATGTAGGTCGCCAACCCCGGTGAGAACTCGGCCACGGTGTCGACCCAGGCCTCGGCTATGGCATCGATCGGTGTCGGCGTTCGCTGTGCGTGTGTCATGCCCACGAGCCTACGACGGTGCGGACGCGGCCACGGGGCAAGCGCGGTGTCACCGTCTGGTCTTGCGCCGGCCGTGTCCCACTTTCGGCCGGTTCCACGGGACGGAAGCGACCGAAAGTGGGACACGGTGCGCCGAAGGTGGGACACGGCGCGCAATGGGAGCGCGCGGGAGTGACACCTGGTCGCGGTCGGGTGCGATGCAGGCGGATGCCGACGCGGCTGCGCCGCCGCGGGGTCAGTGCCCCGCGACGTCCCAGTTCGGGCCCCGACCGATCTGGACATCCAGCGGAACCGACAGCTCGGCGGCGTCGCCCATGCGATCGCGGACGATGCGCTCGACCTCGTCCCACTCCCCCGGTGCCACCTCCACCAGGAGCTCATCATGGATCTGCAGGAGCACGCGGGAGGCCAGGCCTTCCGCTCGCATCTCGTCGTGGATGCGGAAGAGCGCGATCTTCATGATGTCGGCCGCGCTGCCCTGGATCGGCGCGTTCAGTGCCGCGCGTTCGGCGTTCTCGCGGAGAACCCGGTTGGGACTGGCGAGATCGGGGAACGGACGGCGGCGACCGAAGATCGTCTCGGTGTAGCCGTCGATGCGGGCTTGCTCGACAGACGAACGCAGATAGTCACGCACCGCGCCGAAACGGGCGAAGTACTCCGTCATGAGCAGCTTGGCCTCGGATTGGTCGATGCGGAGTTGCTTCGACAGGCCGAATGCGCTCAGGCCGTAGACCAGCCCGTAGGACATGGCCTTGACCTTCGTGCGCATCGCCGGCGTCACATCGGCCGGATCGACACCGAAGACACGAGCACCGACGAAGCGGTGAAGGTCCTCACCCGACCGGAATGCTTCGACGAGCCCGGGGTCGGCCGACAGGTGTGCCATGATGCGCATCTCGATCTGCGAGTAGTCCGCCGTCAGCAGGGTTTCGAAGCCGGCGCCGACCTCGAAGGCGGCACGGATGCGGTGAGACTCCTCATTGCGGATGGGGATGTTCTGCAGATTCGGATCGGTGCTCGACAGTCGACCGGTCTGGCTGCCGGTCTGCACGTAGGTGGTGTGCACTCGCGCGTCGCTGCCTATTGCCGCGTCGAGCGACTCGATGATCTGTCGAAGCTTGGTCGCCTCGCGATGCTCGAGCAGCAGGTTCAGGAACGGATGCGGGTGCGATTCCTGCAGGTCGGCGAGGACCGCGGCATCCGTGGAATAGCCGGTCTTCGTCTTGCGTGTCTTGGGCAGTTCGAGTTGCTCGAAGAGCACCTCCTGGAGCTGCTTGGGCGAGCCGAGGTTGACCTCCCGCCCGATCTCGGCGAAGGCCTGCTGGGCGATCAGCTCCGATCGTGCACCGAGTTCGACGGAGAACGTCGACAGCTTCACGTGCGAGACGGCGACTCCGGCCAGCTCCATGTCGGCGAGGGTGTCGAGGGTGGGCAGTTCGATGTCGGTGAGCACGGTCGCGAGGGTCGCCGGCAGCTCGGCCCGCATCGCGGCGGCAACGCGCAGGGTGTACCAGGACAGCTGCCCCGCTGTCGCTCCCTCGGTCTCGGGGACCAGCTGAGTGGGATCGGCTTCGGGGAGCTTCTCGTCCAGATATCGGTCGACGAGGTCGGCCAGACCCTTGTCGGGGAAGCTCGGGCGCAGGAGCCAGCCGGCGAGCACCGGATCGAACACCAATCCACCGAGGCGTACCCCGCCGCGCCGGAGCGCCTTGACCTGCGGTTTCGCATCGGCCAGCACTTTCGGCGCCGGGCCGGCGAGCCACTCCGCCAAATCGGACGCGATGGGTTCCGACCAGGCCACTTCGGCGGCGGCGTCTGCACTGGCAAGGCCGATGCGCGCCGGCAGTCCGCCGATGATGGTCACGGTGAGCGCGATCTCGCCCGGATGGCCGGCGACCCATACACCCAGCGCGGGCCCCTCGAGCTCGACCGGGCTCGGCGCATCGACGGTGGGCGGCCCTGAGGGAGCAGCTGCGTCTGGTCCGGTCCCGATCGCGTCGAGAACTCGCGGAAGCAGTGTCTTGAACTCGAGCCGAGCGAACACATCGCGCACGGCCTGGGTGTCGATGGGCTGCATCGCGAGGTCAGCCGGCCCGGCGGGCAACTCGACATCGCGCAGCAGCGCGTTCAGCGATCGGTTGCGACGGACGTCCTCGAGATGGTCGCGGAGATTGTTCCCTACGACGCCGGGGACCTTGTCGGCATTCGCGATCAGCGCGTCGAGCGTGCCCCACTGCGTCAGCCACTTGACGGCGGTCTTCTCCCCCACTTTGGGAACTCCGGGCAGATTGTCGCTCGTCTCGCCGACCAGCGCGGCGATGTCGGGATAGTTGGCCGGTGGCAGACCGTACTTCTCGATGACTGTGTCGGGCGTGTAACGCTTGAGCTGAGAAACCCCCTGTACGCTCGGATAGAGAAGGGTGACGTCATCTGTGACGAGCTGGATCGTGTCACGGTCGCCCGAGCACACCAATACGTCGAAGCCCTGCTCGGCGCCCTGGGCCGCGAGGGTCGCGAGGATGTCGTCGGCTTCAACACCCTCTTTGGTGAGAACCGTGACGTTCATCGCCTGCAGGCACTCCTGGAGGAGCGGGATCTGGCCCGTGAACTCGGGCGGAGACGTGACCCGGTTCGCCTTGTACTCGGTGTAGACGTCGGTGCGGAAGGAATGCCGCGAGGTATCGAAGGCGACCGCGAGGTGGGTCGGCTTCTCGGCCTTGAGGAGGTTGACGAACATCGAAAGGAACCCGTAGATCCCGTTGGTGTGCTGGCCTTCTTTGGTCGTGAAGTTGTCGACTGGAAGCGCGAAGAAGGCGCGGTACGCCAGCGAGTGTCCGTCGACGACGAGGAGGGTAGGCTTTCCGGGGTCCGTCACCCTGCAACTCTAGACGCGGGTGCCGACACCGAAACTGCCTCCACAGAAAGCCCGAGGACGACCGATGACCGCTGAGTCCACTTCCTCCGAGACCGCGAACAACGGTGCGCCGAGGGTAGCGCAACGCGGGAAGAGCGCCCTCGCCGACAAGATGGGGATCGAGTTCACCGAGTTCACCGTAGAGCGGTCCGTGGCCACCATGCCCGTGGAGGGCAACACACAGTACGTCGGGCTCATGCACGGGGGTGCATACGTCGTGCTCGGTGAAACACTCGGATCCATGGCGGCGAACCTGCACGCGGGTCCCGGACGCCTCGCCGTCGGCGTGGACATCAACGCCACGCACACGCGATCGGCCAAGAGCGGCGTCGTCACCGGTGTCTGCATTCCGGTGCACCTGGGGCGCAGCATCACGGTCCACGAGATCGTCGTCTCGGACGATCAGGGCCGCCGCTGCTCTACGATCCGCATCACGAACATGATCAAGGATCCGTCCACGGCCTGACTTGAGTCGAGTCAGGCTTTCTTCGCGGAGAGCTGCTCGATGATCGCCTTCGCGACATCCTGCATCGTCAGGCGGCGGTCCATCGACGCCTTCTGGATCCACCGAAACGCTTCGGGTTCAGTGAGACCCATCTTCTCGTTGAGCAGTCCCTTGGCCCGGTCAACGAGCTTGCGCGTCTCGAAGCGCTCGACCATGTCGGCCACCTCGGCCTCGAGCGTGATGATCTGCTCGTAGCGGGCCAGCGCGATCTCGATGGCCGGCAGGAGGTCATTCGGCGTGAAGGGCTTGACGACGTAGGCCAGGGCACCGGCATCGCTCGCCCGCTCGACGAGCTCCTTCTGGCTGAATGCGGTCAGCAGGACCACCGGGGCGACGTGGTTCTTCGAGAGCTTCTCGGCGGCGCTGATGCCGTCGAGCACAGGCATTTTCACGTCCATGATCACGAGATCCGGGCGAAGTTCTGTTGCCAGCTGCACGGCCGTCTCGCCATCCCCCGCTTCGCCGACGACGTCGAACCCGTTGTCGCGGAGGATCTCGACGATGTCCAACCGGATCAGCGACTCGTCCTCGGCGACGACGACGCGCCGCGGGGCCGATGCCGTGGGTGCTGCGTTCCGCTCCTGCTCAGTCATCACTGAATCCTACGGTATCGTCGATCAGGCACACGCCGGTGTGGCGGAATGGCAGACGCGACCGACTCAAACTCGGTTGACCGCAAGGTCGTGTGGGTTCGACTCCCACCACCGGTACGAGCAAGACGGGGGATGCCGGGGCTCCTGTCATCCCCCCGTCTGGGCACGGTCGCGCTACTGTTCCGCTTTGTAGATCGGCGCCTTGCCGTGGACGGCATCGCCGATCCGGTGGATTCGGATGTCGTTGGTCGTGCCCTCGATGCCGGGAGGGGATCCGGAGATCACGACGACCTTGTCTCCCTCGGCAGCAAGGCCGCCCTTCAGGAAGAAGTCGTCCACCTGAAGGAACATCAGGTCGGTGTGCGCGACGTGATCGACGAGTGTGGATTGCACACCCCAGGTGAGGGCCATGCGCCGGCGGATCGCTGGGTCGGTCGCGAACGCCATCATGGGGATGCTGGGACGCAGACGAGACATGCGTCGTGCCGTGTCGCCGGACTCTGTGAAGATGCAGATGAACTTCGCCTCGACGAATTCGGCCACCTCGTTGGCCGCAAGCGTGATGATGCCACCCTGTGTGCGGGGCCGCGCGGTCAACGGGTGGATGCGGTCCATGCCGTGCTCTTCTGTCGATGCGATGATGCGGGCCATGGTTTCGACGACGACGACCGGGTACCTGCCGACGCTGGTCTCGCCCGAGAGCATGACCGCGTCCGCACCGTCCAGAACGGCGTTGGCGACGTCGCTGGTCTCGGCGCGGGTAGGCACCGGATTCTCGATCATCGTCTCGAGCATCTGGGTCGCAACGATCACCGGCTTGGCCATGCGACGGCAGAGGTCGACCGCGCGCTTCTGGACGATGGGTACGGCTTCCAGCGGAAGTTCCACACCCAGGTCACCGCGGGCGACCATGATGCCGTCGAAGGCGTCGATGATCTCTTCGAGGTTGTCCACCGCCTGCGGCTTCTCGATCTTTGCGATGACGGGAACCCTGCGACCCTCCTCCGTCATGATCTCGTGGACACGGGTGACGTCGGCGGCGTCGCGGACGAACGACAGCGCAACGAGGTCGCAGCCTCGTCGGAGACCCCAGCGCAGATCGGACTCGTCCTTCTCCGAGAGCGCCGGGACGCTCACCGCGACTCCGGGCAGGTTGATCCCCTTGTTGTTCGAGACAGCGCCTGCGACGAGAACCTTCGTCGTGACCACGGTGCCGTCTACGGCAGTGACCTCGACGCGCACCTTGCCGTCGTCGATCAGCAACTGGTCACCGGGCGAGACGTCGCCCGGAAGACCTTTGAAGGTCGTCGAGACGATCTCCTTCGTGCCGGCGATGTCATCGGTCGTGATCCGGAAGACATCATCGACGGCGAGATCGTGCGGCCCATCGGCGAACTTGCCGAGGCGGATCTTGGGGCCCTGCAGGTCGACGAGGATGGCGATGGCACGCCCCGCGTCGTCTGCGGCCTTGCGCACGTTGGCCCAGCGGGCATCGTGCTCGGCGTAGTCGCCGTGACTCAGATTGAATCGCGCCACGTCGACGCCCGCATCGACGATGGCGCGAACCATCTCGTATGTGGAGGTGGCGGGTCCCAGAGTGGCGACGATCTTCGCGCGTCTCACTTCACTGACTCCGATCGGTCGTTCTTAGAGTGTCTCGGGGATGGTGCGAGCCTACGCGGGGAGCACGCCGATGGCCATGTCGCGCGGAGTGACCGGCGAGGGCAGGGTGGTGCGTCCCATCAGGTACTCGTCGACGGCTGCGGCGGCCGCGCGGCCCTCCGCGATCGCCCAGACGATCAAGGATTGACCACGGCCGGCGTCCCCCGCGACGAAGACGCCGGATGCCGCCGACTGGTAGTCGTCGCCACGATCCACGTTGCCGCGGCCGTTGAACACGGTGCCGAGCTGATCCTCCAGGCCGGCGCGCTCGGGGCCGGTGAAACCCATTGCGATCAAGACCAGGTCCGCGGGGATCTCGTGCTCGGTGCCGCTCTTCGGAACGCGGCGCCCGTCGATGAACTCCGTCTCGGCTACGCGAACGGCGCGTACTTCGCCGGCGTCGTTGGAGAGGAACTCGACCGTCGAGGCGAGGTAGGTGCGCTTGCCTCCCTCTTCGTGCGCGGACGAGATCTCGAAGACGTGCGGGTCCATCGGCCAGGGCTGGTGCGGTGGGCGCTCGTCGGGCGGCTGCGTGCCGATCGCGAGGTTCGTGACGCTGAGCGCGCCGTGACGGTGCGCGGTGCCGATGCAGTCCGCACCGGTGTCGCCGCCGCCGATCACGACCACGTGCTTGCCTTCGGCGTGGATCTGGTGCGGCACCTGATCGCCGGCGACCGCCTTGTTCGATTCGACCAGGAACTCCATCGCGAAGTGGACCCCGGCGAGGTCGCGACCCGGGATCGCGAGATCCCGCGGAAGCGTCGACCCGGTCGCGATCACGACGGCGTCGTAGCGTGTCCGCAGATCGCCCCAGGCGATGTCGACCCCGATCTCCACCCCAGCGCGAAATCGAGTGCCCTCGTCCTGCATCTGGCGCAGGCGCGAATCGATGTGGCGCTTCTCCATCTTGAAGTCGGGGATCCCGTACCTCAGGAGGCCGCCGATGCGATCATCGCGCTCGTACACGGCGACCGTGTGCCCCGCTCGAGTGAGTTGCTGTGCGGCAGCGAGCCCCGCCGGGCCCGAGCCGACCACCGCGACGGTCTTGCCCGTGAGACGCCCGGGCGGTTCGGGCTCGACCCAGCCGTGCGCGAACGCCTCGTCGATCGTCGACACCTCGATCTGCTTGATCGTCACTGCGGGCTGATTGATACCCAGCACGCACGAACTCTCGCAGGGGGCCGGGCACAAGCGTCCGGTGAACTCGGGGAAGTTGTTCGTCGCGTGCAGGCGCTCGATCGCCGCGCGGCCCTCGCCCCGCCAGATGAGGTCGTTCCATTCCGGGATCAGATTGCCCAGTGGGCAGCCCCTGTGGCAGAACGGGATTCCACAGTCCATACAACGCCCGGCCTGGCGACGCAGAACCGCACTGTCGCCCGGCTCGTACACTTCTTTCCAGTCCATGATGCGCACCGGAACGGGCCGGCGCGCGGGAAGCTCGCGCTGAGTGACTTTCAGAAATCCCTTGGGGTCAGCCACCGGTCACCTCCATAATGCGGGTCCAGACGACATCACCGTCGGGGTCGAGCCCCTCGGCGACCGCATCCTGACGGGTCTGCAACACCGCGGCGTAGTCTCGCGGCAGGACACGGACGAAGTTCGCGGTCTCGGCCTCGAAATCGTCCAGGATCCGCGCAGCCAGCGCCGATCCGGTCTCGGCGACATGCTGCTCGAGCAGATCGCGGAGCATCTCGACATCGCCCGAGCCGAGTTCGAGGAGTTCGAGCTCACCCGTGGCGAGTGCCTCGCGGTTGACGAGGCTTCGGTCAAGCTTGTAGATGTAGGCGGTCCCGCCGGACATCCCGGCGCCCAGATTTCGCCCGGTCGTGCCGAGGATGATGGCCAACCCTCCCGTCATGTATTCGAGTGCGTGGTCACCGACTCCCTCGACGACCGCTGTCGCGCCGGAGTTGCGAACCAGGAAACGCTCCCCCACAACACCGCCCAGGAACATGCTTCCCTGTGTCGCGCCGTAGCCGATGACGTTGCCGGCAATGACGTTCTGCGACGCATCGAAGGCAGCCGCGTGGGGCGAACGGACCACGATCCGGCCACCGGAGAGACCCTTGCCGACGTAGTCGTTGGAGTCGCCCGCGAGACGGAGAGTGATCCCGGCGGGCAGAAAAGCTCCGAAGGACTGGCCGGCCGACCCCGTGAGGTTGACTTCGATCGAGCCGGATGGCAGGCCGTTCTCACCATGAGCGATCGTGACATGATGCCCGAGCATTGTTCCGACCGCGCGCTCCGTGTTGCGGATCGGAAGTGAGATCTCGAAGTGGCCGCCGTGGGTGATGACGTCCTGAGCCTGCTCGATCAGCGGCACGTCGAAGTGATTCTCGAGTTCGTGGTCCTGGCGCCGGGTGTTGCGCCGTGGTGCCTCGGGAGCGAATACCGGGCCTTGCAAGACGGGTGAAAGGTCCAGCCCGCTGGCCTTCCAATGCTCGACCGCGTGGTTCACGTCGAGCAGCTCGTTGTGACCGACCGCTTCCTCGAGGCTGCGGAACCCGAGCTCCGCGAGGTACTCTCGCACTTCCTGGGCGATGAACTCCATGAAGTTGACGACGAACTCCGGCTTTCCGGAGAACCTCGAGCGCAGCACCGGGTTCTGCGTCGCGACGCCCACAGGGCAGGTGTCGAGGTGGCACACGCGCATCATCACGCATCCCTCCACGACGAGTGCGGTTGAGGCGAAGCCGAACTCCTCCGCGCCCAGCAGGGCGGCGATGATGACATCGCGGCCGGTCTTGAGCTGTCCGTCGGCCTGCACGACGACCCGGTCCCGCATGTCGTTGAGCATGAGTGTCTGCTGGGTTTCGGCAAGGCCGAGTTCCCACGGGGTGCCCGCGTGCTTGAGGGAGTTGAGCGGGCTCGCGCCCGTACCGCCGTCGTGTCCGGAAACGAGGATCACGTCGGCGAGCGCCTTCGCCGTCCCTGCTGCGACGGCGCCGATGCCGGATTGGCTGACGAGCTTCACGTGGACACGAGCCGCCGGATTGGCGTGTTTGAGGTCGAAGATCAACTGTTTGAGATCCTCGATGGAATAGATGTCATGGTGCGGTGGCGGTGAGATCAGGCCCACGCCGGGTGTGCCACCGCGGGTGCGCGCGATCCACGGGTAGACCTTCGCGGGCGGGAGCTGGCCGCCCTCCCCGGGCTTGGCGCCCTGTGCGAGCTTGATCTGGATGTCGTCGGCGTGCGTGAGGTACATACTCGTGACACCGAAGCGCCCAGAGGCCACCTGCTTGATGGCGCTGCGGCGCTCGGGATCGAGGAGCCGGTCGACGTCTTCGCCTCCTTCACCGGTGTTCGACTTGCCTCCGATCCGGTTCATCGCGATCGCGAGCGTCTCGTGCGCCTCTTTCGAGATGGAGCCATAGCTCATCGCCCCGGTCGAGAAACGCTTGACGATCGATGACACCGGCTCGACCTCATCGATCGGCAGGGCGGTTCGCGCGCCGGTGCGGAGCGCGAACATTCCGCGGAGCGTCTTCAGCTCGGCGGACTGATCGTCGACGAGCTTCGTATACTCGCGGAACACGTCGTAGCGACGCTCGCGTGTCGAATGCTGTAGGCGGAAGACCGTTTCTGGTGTGAAGAGGTGCGGCGCACCGTCGCGGCGCCATTGATACTCTCCGCCAGTCCAGAGCCGTTCGTGTGCGCGCGCGGCACCATCCTCGGGATACGCGTAGGCGTGGCGCGCCTGGTTCTCGGATGCGACCTCGGCGATGCCGATGCCACCGAGCTTGGTCTCGGTGCCCGTGAAATACTGGGCGACGAACTCCTCTGACAGACCCACCGCTTCGAACGCCTGCGCGCCCGCGTACGACGAAACGGTCGAGATGCCCATCTTCGACATGATCTTCAGCACGCCCTTGCCGAGCGCGTAGATCAGGTTCGTCACCGCCTTCTCGGGCGAGATTCCGGTGATGAATCCGGCGCGCACGAGATACTCCACGGTCTCCATCGCGAGATAGGGGTTGACCGCCGATGCGCCGTAACCGATGAGAGTGGCGACATGGTGGACTTCGCGGACGTCGCCGGCTTCCACCACAAGCGCAACCTTCATCCGGTTCTCCTGCCGGATCAGGTGGTGGTGCACCGCCGACACCATGAGCAGCGACGGAATCGGGACGAGATCCTTGTTCGAGTCGCGGTCGCTCAGGACGATGAACTCGGTACCGTCCTCGATCGCGGCATCCACCTCGGCACACATCTCCTCGAGGCGGGTCTGCAGCGCGTGCGGGCCTTGATCGGCGTGATACAGGCCGCGGACGGTCACCGAGCGACGGTCTGGCAGCGCCTTGTCGATGTTCTGGAGCTTGGCGAGTTCGTCATTGTCGATCACGGGGAAGTCCAGCGTGATGGTCTTCGTGTGATCCGGACCCCACGACAGGAGATTCCGCTCAGGTCCGAGGCCGACCGCGAGGGACGTCACGACCTCTTCACGGATCGAGTCCAGCGGCGGGTTGGTGACCTGCGCGAACTGCTGCGTGAAGTAGTCGAAGAGCAGTCGTGGACGCTCACTGAGCACCGCAATCGGTGCATCGGATCCCATCGCGCCCAGCGGCTCCGCTCCGTTCTGCCCCATCGGCGTGAGGAGGATGCGCACTTCCTCTTCTGTGTAGCCGAAGGTGCGCTGGCGACGGGTGATCGAGGCGATCGGGTGCACGATGTGCTCACGTTCGGGAAGATCCTTCAGGCGCACCCGGCCGGCATCGAGCCATTCCTGCCACGGCTCCTGCCCCGCGAGTTGCGCCTTGATCTCGTGGTCCTCGATGATGCGCTGCTGCGCCGTGTCGACGAGGAACATGCGGCCCGGCCGCAGGCGCCCTCGCCGCTTGATGCGCGCGGGCTCGAAATCGAGCACCCCGGTCTCGCTGCCGATGACCACGAGCCCGTCCGTGGTCTCGGTCCACCGTCCCGGTCGCAATCCGTTGCGGTCCAGGGTCGCACCGACGAGCGTGCCGTCGGTGAAGATGAGCGCGGCCGGACCGTCCCACGGCTCCATCTGCATCGAGTGATAGTCGTAGAACGCGCGCAACTCGGGGGTGATGTCCGATTGCTTCTCGTACGCCTCCGGAACCATCATCATGATCGCGTGAGGCAGGCTCCGCCCCGTGAGGGTCAAAAGCTCCAGTACCTCGTCGAACGAGGCCGAGTCGCTCGCGCCGACCGTGCAGATCGGCAACAGGGGGTGGATGTCGCCGATCAACTCGGACTCGAGCTGCGACTGCCGGGCGCGCATCCAGTTGCGGTTGCCGCCCACCGTGTTGATCTCTCCGTTGTGCGCCAGCATCCGCAGCGGTTGAGCGAGCGGCCATGACGGGAACGTGTTCGTCGAGTACCGCGAGTGCACGACGGCCAGCTCGCTCTCGAAGCGCTCGTCCTGAAGATCGGGGTAGAACGGCTCGAGCTGCAGTGTCGTGACCATGCCCTTGTAGCCCAGTGTCCGGGCGGACAGCGAAACGAAGTACGCGTCGTGTTCGCGGCGCGCACGTTTGCGCAGTCGGTACACCCGCCGGTCGAGTTCGATCCCGCTGAGGGCGGGGGCGTCTCCGACCGGAGGACGCGAGACGAACAGCTGTTCGAACGCGGGACGCGCGTTGTAGGCGAGCTTGCCGAGGTGCTGCTGCTCGGTCGGCACGACGCGCCAGCCGAGAACCGTCAGGCCCTCGGCGAGCGCGATCTCCTCGACACCGGCCTTGATCTTGCCGCGCGCAGTCTCATCGAGCGGGAGGAAGGCCATCCCGGCTGCGTATTCGCCAACCGGAGGAAGTTCGAAATCGACGACCCGACGGAGGAACGCATCCGGCATCTGCGTGAGGATGCCTGCTCCGTCACCGGTTCCGGCATCCGAGCCGATCGCTCCGCGGTGTTCCAGATTGCGGAGGGCCTCCAGCGCCAGCTCAACGATGTCATGACCCGCATGGCCGCGAAGGGTCGCGACCATCGCCAGTCCGCAGGCGTCCTTTTCGAAGGCCGGGTTGTACATGCCCTGCTTGGCGGGGAACGCCCCTCCGGCGATGTCGGCACTGCTGCGCGGGCTCGCTTGCATGGCAACCGTCCTCACTCTTGTGTCAAGTCGGGACGACGTCGGCCCAGGTGCGTTACGTGGCGGCGCTTGTGGCGGTGCCTTCGCTGACCACGGACGCGGGGGGTGGGCTGACGTCCACGAAGTCATCGATGTTCTGTGAGTGTACCGCCCCCTCGGGCGACCATTCGCGTCCGCGCTCGTAAGGGGACGGCTCGAGACCGGGGTGCCGGCGCCGTTGTACGAAAAAGATCGTGAGTCCGATGACGAGTCCGAAGATCGCTGCCCATACGTTCGTGCGAAGCCCGAAGAACACCTCACTCGGATCGATGCGGATCGACTCCCAGACGATTCGTCCGGCGGAGTACCAGGCGAGGTACAGACCGAACAGCCGGCCCCACTGGAGACGGAACCGGTTGCCGGCCCACAACAGGAAGAGGACGCCGAGGGAGTTCCAGATCACTTCATACAGGAACGTCGGGTGGAAGAGTGTGCCCTCGGGCAGGCCGGCGGGCCACGCGGGGTTCGGGTAGTCGATCTGCAGACCCCACGGCAGCGCGGTGGGCAACCCGAACAGCTCCTGGTTGAACCAGTTGCCGAAGCGGCCCATGGCCTGGGCGAGCAGGAGCCCGGGGGCGAGGGCATCGGCGAAGCTCCAGAACCGGATGCCGGTCCACCTGCACCCGAGCCACGCCCCGATTGCGCCGCCGATGAGTGCGCCGAAGATCGCGATGCCGCCTTCCCAGATGAAGAAGATCGCCCAGATGTTCTTGCCTTCACCGAAGTAGAAGCTCGCGTGGGTCAGCACGTGGAAGATGCGCGCACCGATGATGGCGAGCGGAACGGCCAGGAGGGAGATGTCGATGACCACCCACGGCTCCCCGCCGCGCGCGGTCAGACGCCGGTTGGTCATGATCGCGGCCACGACGATGCCGGCGAGGATGCACAGGGCGTAGAAGTGGATGGTGAACGGACCGAGCGGGAAGGAGCTGATGCCCGGGCTCGGGATGGAGGTCACGACGGCGACAGAGGAGAGCACGAGGGCAGTCTACTTCGCCGGGAAACGGGACCGTTCCCCGGCCCGTCAGGAGCGGGTGGTTCCAGAGGCGAGCGCGCGAGCCTCGGCCGTCAGCCCGGCGATGCCGCCGTCGCGCAGTGCACGCACCAGCGCGGTGCCCACGATTGCGCCGTCGGCATAGCCGATCACCCCGGCGACCTGCTCGGGCGTGGAAATGCCGATGCCCACGCAGGCGTGTTCGACCCCGTGAGCGCGCAGCCGAGCCACGAGCGTGCGTGCGGCGGCATCCACTTCCGCGCGCTCCCCCGTGATGCCCATCGTCGAGACTGTGTAGACGAAGCCCGTCGAGGCGCGCGCGATCAACTCGAGGCGCTCATCCGTGGACGTGGGCGCGGCGAGGAAGATGCGGTCGAGGCCCGTGCGCTCCGACGCGGCGATCCAGTCGCCGGCCGAGTCCGGCGTGATGTCCGGTGTGATCAGGCCCGCACCCCCCGCAGCGAGCAGATCGTCCGCGTAGCGGTTGACGCCATACTGCAGGACGGGGTTCCAGTAGGTCATCACGAGCACCGGCACATCGACGCGCGCGGTGATCTCGCGGATGGCGGTGAAGGTGTCGCGAACGCGGAATCCGCCGGCGAGTGCCGCGACCGTCGCCTCCTGAATGACGGTGCCGTCCATCACCGGGTCGGAGTAGGGGGGGCCGAGTTCGATGATGTCGGCGCCGCTCTCGGCCAGCGCGACGGCGGCATCGATGCTCGTCTGCAGATCGGGAAAGCCGAGCGGGAGGTAGCCGACGAAGGCGCCTCGCCCTGCGGTGCGGGCAGCCTCGATGGCCGCGGCGACTGCGCTCACAGATCGATCCCCTCACCCGTGGCGGCGATCGGGCCGGCTTGCTCCGGATCGGCGGTTTCGTCGTACAGCCCGAACCACTTCGCAGCGGTGTCCATATCCTTGTCTCCACGGCCGGACAGGCTCACGGCGATGATGGCGTCGGGGCCGAGTTCTCGGCCGATGCGCAATGCGCCGGCGAGCGCGTGCGCCGACTCGATCGCCGGAATGATCCCCTCCGTCCGACTGAGCAGGCGGAGGGCGTCCATCGCCTCGGTGTCTGTGGCGGGGATGTAGCTGGCACGACCGATGTCGGAGAGCCACGCGTGCTCCGGTCCGACGCCGGGATAGTCCAATCCTGCCGAGATCGAGTGAGATTCGACGGTCTGACCGTCCTCGTCCTGCAGCAGGTAGGTCCGTGCGCCGTGGAGCACGCCCGTGCGCCCGCGTTCGATGGATGCCGCGTGCCTGGGCGTGTCGATGCCTTCGCCGGCAGCCTCGACGCCGTATAGGCGGACGTCCTCGTCATCCAGGAACGCGTCGAACATGCCGATCGCGTTGGACCCGCCGCCCACGCAGGCCACGACCGCATCGGGGAGCCGGCCGGTCTCGGCCAGCAGCTGCCTGCGGGCTTCCTCGCCGATGATCTTCTGGAAGTCGCGCACCATTGCCGGGAACGGATGGGGCCCGGCGGCGGTGCCGAAGATGTAGTTGGTGGTCGCGACCGTGGCAACCCAATCCCGGTTGGCCTCGTTGATCGCATCCTTCAGGGTCCGAGATCCGGTTGTCACCGGGACGACATCGGCGCCGAGCAGGCGCATGCGCGCGACGTTCAGCGCTTGGCGTTCGGTGTCGACTTCGCCCATGTACACCGTGCAGTCGAAGCCGAACAGGGCGGCGGCTGTCGCGGTCGCGACACCGTGCTGACCCGCGCCCGTCTCGGCGATGACCCGCGTCTTGCCGAGGCGCTTGGTCAGCAGAGCCTGGCCGAGCACGTTGTTGATCTTGTGCGAACCGGTGTGGTTGAGGTCTTCGCGCTTCAGGAAGATCCGCGCTCCCCCCGCGTGAGCGGCGAACCGCGGCACCTCGGTCAGTGCCGAAGGTCGTCCCGCGTAGGAGTTCAGCAGCGCGCTCAGTTCCCCCTGGAAGTCGGGGTCCGCCATTGCGGCCTCGTAGACCACCGTCAGCTCATCGATCGCCGCGATGAGCGACTCGGGCATGAACCGCCCGCCGAATTCGCCGAAGAACGGGCCGTGCTGATCGCGCAGACTCACGTGCCGGCCTCCAGAAATGCGGTCAGGGTGGTGACGGGGTCGTTCGTGACAAGAGCCTCGCCGACCAGAACGACGTCGGCACCGTCCGCGCGGTAGTGCTGGACGTCTGCCGGGGAGAGGACCGCCGACTCGGCGATCCTCACGGCATCCGCGGGGAAATGCTCCGCCAGCGAGCCGAACAGATCGCGGTCCAGTTCGAACGTGCTGAGGTTGCGCGCATTGACGCCGATGAGCTTCGTGCCGAGATCCGCAGCCCGGTCCAGCTCCTGGCGCGAGTGGGTTTCGACGAGAGGAGTCATTCCGAGCTGAAGCACCAGGTCGTGCAGCTCGGCGAGAAGCGCCTTCTCAAGTGCCGCGACGATCAAGAGCACGAGATCGGCGCCGGATGCCCGCGCCTCGAGCACCTGGTACGGCGTGGCGATGAAGTCCTTTCGCAGGATCGGCAGCGACACCCGGTGCTTGACCGCCTCGAGGTCGGCGAGCGATCCCTTGAACTTCCTGCCCTCGGTGAGCACCGAGATTGCCGAAGCGCCGCCCTGTTCGTACAACGCCGCTTGCAGGGCCGGATCAGGGATCGCAGCCAGATCGCCTCGAGAGGGGCTCGCGCGCTTCACCTCGGCGATGATCTTCACGCGCGCAGCAGGCGCGAGGGCCGCCAGGGCGTCGCGCGCGGGCGGCTGAGCAAGCGCAGCACTCTCGACGATTTCGAGCGGCCGCGCCTGAGCGCGCGCCTCGGCATCTGCCACCGCGCCGGCCAGCAGGCCGTCGAGCACGTCAGTGCTGCTTCGGGGTGTACTTGGGTCCGTTCACCCCGTAGCCGGCACGCGCCATCACCCAGCCGACGATGGTGCCGATCACGAGGAGCCCCACGGAAGCCCAGACCAGTGCGGGCATGTCGAGGAAGAAGAACAGCGTGCCGAGGGCCACCGCGAGAAGCATGATCACCACGGCTGTCCAGGCGGCCGGCGAGTGTCCGTCGCCCGGGTCGTCGATCGAGTCGCTCATGGTTCTCCTTCGGTAGCTCGTACTCTCCCTCAGAGTCTAGCGGGAGGTCGGGTCGTCGCCGCGCGAAAGATCGTCCCATGAGTCGATCGCGTCATGGGGCCGCGATGTGGGCGTCGCCGCGGCGACGCCCGCATCGGTCTGGTAACGACGTCCGCCCTCTGCCCAGCGGTGTGCGGTCGTGAGAGTGAGGAGGCCGCCCGCGACGATCAGGGCACCAGCGAGCGCCGCGAAGAACGGCCATGCTGTGGCGACGGTCACGGCGACGAGGCTGGAGACGGCGTCGTCGCCCGCGAGCCCGGTCGTGGCCGTCACCGTTGCGGCGATCGCGTCCAGAGGGAGCGCCGATCCGACTCTCAGCGACAGAAAGGCCAAGGCCGATCCGATGAGCACAGCGATCGCGCCGAAGGCGTAGCGGAGGACGTGGCCGACGATCGTCAGCGCGAGCCCGAGGGCCAGCGCCGCGAGGCTCAGTGGAGCGAGCAGGCTCACCGCCGCAGCCCCGGGCACAGGCACGGGTTCGGTGGCGACGGCGCTCAGGGTCACCTCCACCCAGGTCTGAGTCGAGGAGATGATGGCGATCGCGCCGCCGATGACGATCGCCAGGACCGCGAGCAGGCGTCCACGCTGTGTCATCCCACTCCGACTGTCGGGGAGAGGGCGTCCGCATCGAAGCAGGTGCGATCACCCGTGTGGCAGGCCGCACCAACCTGGTCGACCTCGATGAGCAGGGTGTCTCCGTCACAGTCCAGGCGTGCACCTTTCACGAACTGGGCGTGACCGGACGTATCTCCCTTGCGCCAGTACTCCTGGCGGGATCGGGACCAGAATGTGACGCGACCCTCCGTCAGAGTCCGGCGCAGGGCCTCGGCATCCATCCATCCCAGCATGAGGACCTCGCGGGTGTCATGCTGCTGGATGATCGCGGGTATGAGCCCCTCGCGGTTGAACTGCACGCGTTCCAGCCGGGTGTCGGTCATATGCGCACCTGAATCCCTTCCTCGGCGAGGTGGCGCTTCACGTCGCCGATCGTGAGCGATCCCGAGTGGAAGACGGATGCCGCGAGCACGGCATCGGCGCCCGCGTGGACGGCGGGCGCGAAATCGGATGCCTTCCCGGCGCCTCCCGAGGCGATCACGGGGACGCTCGCGAGCTCGCGCATGAGGGAAATGAGTTCCAGGTCGAAACCGTCCTTCGTGCCGTCGGCATCGATCGAATTGACGAGCAGTTCGCCCGCGCCGCGATCGATCGCCTCGCTTGCCCAGTCGACGGCGTCCAGCGTCGTGGCCGTCCGGCCGCCGTGAGTCGTCACGACGAACCCGGAGTGTGTCGTATCTGAGCGTTTGACGTCAAGACTCAGAACGAGCACCTGCGCGCCGAAGCGATCGGCGATCTCGCCGACGAGACCGGGACGCGCGATCGCGGCGGAGTTGACGCCGATCTTGTCGGCGCCGACGCCGAGTAGGCGTGCCACATCGTCGGCAGAGCGTACCCCGCCGCCGACCGTCAGAGGTATGAAGACCTGTTCGGCGGTGCGGCGGACGACATCGTACGTCGTCGAGCGGTCATCGACCGTCGCGGTCACGTCGAGGAATGTGAGCTCGTCGGCCCCCTGCGCGTAGTACATCGCAGCGAGCTCGACCGGATCGCCCATGTCACGCAGATTGGCGAAGTTCACACCCTTGACCACTCGGCCCGCAGCCACATCGAGGCAGGGGATGACTCGGCAGGCGAGCGTCATCACAGTCTCGCATTGTGAATGGGAGTGACCAGGATCGCTCGCGCTCCGATCGCGTACAGGGCGTCCATCACCTGGTTCACACTCGAGCGCGGGCTCATGACCCGAACCGCAACCCACGCGGGGTCGCGCAGCGGAGAGATTGTCGGGGACTCGATGCCGGGCGCAAGGGCGGTGGCCTCATCGATCAGATGTGCCGGGAGATCGTAGTCGATGAGGACGAACCTCCGCGCGACGAGCACTCCCCGCAGTCGGCGGAGCAGCGTCTCGGTCGCGGCCGCTTCCTCGGGAGCCCCGATGAGGACAGCCTCGGACTGCAGGAGGATCGGACCGAAGATCTCCAGGCCGGCCTGCTTGAGCGTCGTGCCGGTGGATACGACGTCGGCGACGGCGTCGGCGACACCCAGCCGGACGGCGGACTCCACCGCACCGTCGAGGGGAACGAGATCGACGGCCACGCCCTGCTCATCGAGGAATCCGTCGACGAGTCCCGGGTAGGCGGTTGCCACCCGCAGGCCTTCGAGATCGGCGATCCGGGCATATTTTCCGGGCGGACCGGCGAAACGAAACGTCGAGGCGCCGAAGCCGAGCGCCTCGATCTCGCGCGCCCCCGGCATCCGTGCATCCAGAAGCAGATCGCGCCCGGTGATACCGACATCCAGCGCGCCGGAGCCGACATAGGTTGCGATGTCCTTGGGACGCAGGTAGAAGAACTCCACCTCGTTGACCGGGTCGATGACGTGCAGGTCTTTCGGGTCGCGCCGACCGGTGTATCCGGCCTCGGCGAGCATTTCGGCGGAGGTCTCGGCGAGCGAGCCCTTGTTCGGCACAGCGATTCGCAGCATGTTGCGGGGCTTTCGGAGTGGGAGCGGACGGTGGGTGTCGCGCTCAGAGATGTCGGCCGACGTCCTCGAGTGTGAGGCCCTTGGAGATCATCAGCACCTGCAGGTGGTACAGGAGTTGGGAGATCTCCTCGGCCGTCTCGTCGTCGGACTGATACTCGGCCGCCATCCAGACCTCGGCGGCTTCCTCGACGATCTTCTTGCCGATGGCGTGGATTCCGCGATCCAGCTGAGCAACCGTGCCGGATCCCTCGGGACGCTCCACGGCGATCGCGGTGAGCTCCGCGAAGAGGGCATCGAAGGTCTTCACCCCCCCAGGCTACCGGCATTGCGGTGCGCCACGCCGCCGCTCGGGTCGCGCGATGAATCCCATCGGCCGCTGTCGGCGGCATACGCCCGGCAGTGTGCCGGCTCGGTGGCCGTCGCCGAACCGACCGCGACGGCGGCCACCGCTGAGGCACGTTCAGTGACGGTGGTGACGGGATGCCTCGGCGCGGAGGGCCGCTATCGCCTGAGCGGGGTCGGCCGCGCCGAAGACCGCCGAGCCGGCCACGAATGTGTCGGCCCCCGCTTCGGCTGCCTGGGCGATCGTCGACTCGCTGATTCCCCCGTCGACCTGCAGCCACACCTGTGAGCCGCGTCGGCGAGCCTCCTGGCGCAGCAGGGCCAGCTTGGGCATCTGGTCGGCCATGAAGCTCTGACCGCCGAATCCGGGTTCAACGGTCATGACCAGGATCTGGTCGAACCCGTCGAGCATGTCGAACAGGCTCTCAACCGATGTGGCGGGCTTGACGGCCACGCCGGCGCGGGCACCGATCTCGCGAAGACGCCGCGCGAGAGTGAGGGGCTCGGTCGCAGCCTCGAGATGGAAGGTCACCGAGGCCGCGCCGAGTTCCGCGTAAGCGGGCGCCCATCGTTCCGGCTCGCTGATCATGAGGTGCACGTCGAGCGGAACCGGGCTCGTCGCCTGGATGCGCTCGACCATCTGGGGTCCGAATGTGAGGTTAGGCACGAAATGGTTGTCCATGACATCCACGTGGACGAAGTCGGCGGCGGCGATGCGCGCGAGCTCAGCCTGCATGTTCACGAAGTCGGCGGCGAGGATGCTGGGGTTGATGCGAACGCTGTCGGGCACGGCATCCACCCTATCGGCGGCTCCAGAAAACCCGTCAGCTGCGGCGCAGCAGCGAAATGGACATGGCATCGGTGCCGTGCCGATGCGGCCACAGTTGTGCGCGGCCGGAGCCGTCGATCGGTTCGGGCAGGTCGATCGGCGTGTCCACGATGGATTGCAGCACTGCCCGTGTGTCGAGCTCCTCGATCGCTCCGCCGAACCGACGGCGGGCTTCGGCGATGATCCCGGAGGTCTCGGCCAGGTGCGGCGAGCACGTGACGTAGGCCACGATCCCGCCGGGGGCCAGCGCTTCGATTGCGGCGGTCAGCAGCCCGCCCTGAAGCTCGGTGAGATCGGGCACATCGGCGGGGCTCTTGCGCCAGCGCGCCTCGGGGCGGCGGCGGAGCGCGCCGAGGCCCGTGCAGGGGGCATCGACCAGGATGCGGTCGTATCGTCCACGCCCGGCGCGCGTGCGGCCGTCCTCCTCGGAGACGGGTACCTTCAGCGGGATGCCGACGACCGAATCGCGCACGAGTTTCGCCCGCGCCGCCGAAGGTTCGTTCGCTTCCACGACAGCGCCACCGGCGAGGGCCTCGGCCGCGAGCACGGCGGTCTTCCCGCCGGGGGCTGCACACAGGTCCAGCCACCGCTCGCCGCGGCGCACCGGGGTGGCGCGAGTGAGCGCGAGGGCCGCGAGCTGCGAGCCTTCGTCCTGCACACGGACACGGCCTTCGGCCGCGGCGATCACGGGCCCGGGGTCGCCTCCGCCGAGGCGGAAGCCGATCGGCGAATACGGCGTAGCGGTCGCCCCATCGGGACGCGCGGCGAGTGCGGGCAGCGCGGTCATCGTCACCGAGGGGGCAGCATTGTCTGCCGCGAGCAGCGCCTCGAGCTCGTCGGCGCGCCCTTCGGCGGAGAGTGCCCGTCGGAAGGCTCGGATGATCCACACGGGATGCGCGTGGCGCACACCCAGCCGTTCGTCGTCTGAGCGAGCGTCTCGTTCGAGGCGTTCCTCCCACTCCTCGGCGGTGCGTTCGGAGACGCGGCGCAGGACCGCGTTCGCGAACCCTGCAGCGGAAGCGCCCGCCGCCTGGCGCACCTGGCGGACCGTCTCGTTCACGGCCGCGTGGGTGGGTGTGCGCATCGCGAGCAGCTGATGCACGCCGAGACGGAGCGCGTCGAGCACCGGCGGGTCGATCTCGGTCGGCGGGCGTCCGGCGGCATCCGAGATGATCGCATCGTAGGTGCCCTGACGGCGAAGCGTGCCGTACGTCAGTTCGGTCGCCAGAGCTGCGTCAGGACCCGACAGGCCGGCGCGCCGCAGCTCGCGCGGCAGCAGCAGGTTCGCGTAGGCGTCCGACTCGCTGACGGCACGGAGCGTGTCGTAGGCGACTCCGCGCGCCGAGCCGGTCATGCGATGTCCGCCGGGAAGCTGTCGACGCGTGGGTCGTCGAGCCGGAGTCCGCGCCACCAGTCTGAGCCGGCCATGGCGCTCTTCCCGGCAGGCTGCACGACGAGCAGGAGCACCGTGCCCGAGCCGGTTCCGATAACGACGTCGTGCTCCCCCATGGTGAGGGCACCCGGGGCCAGGTCGATGTCCGGTCCGCGGCGCACAGCGAGGACCTTCAGCCGCTGGCCGGCCACCGAGGTGTGCGCCCCGGGCTCGGGCGTCGTGCCGCGGAAGCGGTCGATGACCTCGTCAGCGGGAACGGTGAAATCCAGCGCGCCGTCGCCGATCGAGAGCTTCGGGGCGAGGCTCGGCTCCCCCGACTGCGGCTCGGGCGAAGCGGTGCCCGCCTCGATCCCATCGACGACGTCGACCAGCAGCGCTGCGCCGAGGTCCGCCAGTGCGTGGAGGACCTCGCCCGCTGTCGCATCGTGTGGAACGGTGTAACGCACCTCATCGAACACGTCTCCGGCATCCAGCTCGGCGACGAGCTGGAACACGCTCGCGCCCGTCACCCTGTCGCCCGCGATGAGCGCGCGCTGGACAGGAGCAGCTCCGCGCCAGCGCGGAAGCAGCGAGAAGTGAAGATTGATCCAGCCGAGCGGTGGGGTCGTGAGCAGGGGCTCCCGCACCAGAGCGCCGTAGGCGACGATCACACCGAGATCGGGCGCCAGATCGGCGATGGCGCGCGTGGCCGCGTCGTCCAGATGGTCGGTTTTGATCGTGGTGATCCCGAGGCCGGCGGCGAGGTCAGCGACCGGCGACGGCGTCATGACGCGTTTGCGGCCGATTGCCGCGTCGGTCCGGGTCACAACGCCGACCAGGTTGTGACCGGACGCCGCGATGGCGCGGAGCGACGGGGTCGCAGGCGCCGGCGTCCCCGCAAAGACGATGCGCATGGGGCTCCTCACAGATCCAGCTCGGGCACGTCGAGCCGCACCCTGAGTGTAGTTCGAGGCCCACGGTCCCTCGTGGAGCGTCGGGCCCGCAGGGCGTCCGCCACGACCGCTGCGCGCAGGTGCTCGGCAACGGCGGCACCGTGCGCGTAGTCGAAGCGGACGAGCGCACGCACTCCCCCCTCCTCGAGCGGTACGGGTCCGAGCACCGCGGCCGGGCCGAGCTGCGGCACCGCGGTGCGCAAACCCTCCACCGTCGCCGTCACGGTCGCCGAGGCGCCTTCCACGGCGGCCACGCGAACGGTCGGTGGCATCGAGAGGGGCTCGCGGTCGGCGAGCTCGGCGCGCGCGTATGCGGGCTGCGTCCACGTGGCAAGGGCCCGGGCGACCGGACCGGAGACGCCGACCAAATGGACCGGGGCACCGGGCGCGGCCAGGGCGGCCGCGTCCGACCACCACCGCAGGCAGGACTCACCGATGCGCAGCTGCTCGGCCATCAGCATCCGATCGCCGTCGAGCAGGATGACGGCGTGATACCCACCCGCGGCGTGCGGCTCGGCGCCGCGGGTGGCGATCACGAGCGCGGCTCGGCCGTCGACTTCGGCGAGCGGGTGGCCCCCGTCGGCGAGGACGACGCGGATGCCGGGGAACGCTCGGCCCAGTTCCTCGGCCGTTCGCTCGCTGCCCGACGAAGCCATGCGCAGCTTCGTGGAACGGCAGTTCAGACACGTCCACACGGGTTCCGCTCGGCCACACCACCCGCAGTCCGGTGTCGCGCCCGGACGCTTCGCGCGGAGAGGCCCGGTGCAGCTGGCGCAACGCGCTGGGGTACGGCAGTCGGCACACACCAAGACGGGTGCATAGCCCGGACGCGCGACCTGGACAAGAACGGGGCCGTGGCGGAGTGCTTCGCGGGCGGCGGCGAAAGCGGCGGACGGGACGCGGGCGCCGCGAGACTCGCCTTCGTGCGTGGCTGAGAGCACGACCGTGGGGCTCTCGCGCCGCTGCGCGGAAAGGTCGCGGACCCAACCGAGTTGGACGAGCCGCTCCACATCGGTGGTGCGGGTGTGCCCCGCAAACACGAGTGCGCTTCCCTCGAGCTCCTGCCTCACGAGAGCCGCGTCGCGTGCGTGCACCCCCGGGCTCAGCGGCTCGGCGAGGAGCGGGTCGCCGTCATCCCACAGCATGACGCAGCCGACGTCGTGCGCGGGCGCATAGACGGTCGAGCGGTTGCCGATCACGATCGCTGGCACCGACGAGAGCAGCCGGAGGAAGCTCGAATACCTCTCCGGCCCCGATCGGCGCGCATCGTCGCGGATGACGGCCCCCTCGGGAGCACGCCCGGCCAGCGCGGCGAGCACCTGATCCTGGTCGCGCTGATCGGGAACCACGATCAGCGCGCTCCGGCCGGCGGCAAGCGTCCTGAGCGCGACGGCGCCGAGAAGTTCGGCCCATGCGCCCAGCACACGGTCCGCGCTCGGATGCGGAGGCGCGTCCAGAGCGAGTCGCGCACCGGAGCTGATGCCTTGCGTCAATCCCGGGTACGACGCGAGTGTGTCGTCGACCCAACGCAAAGCATCCGCGGACACCCGTGGAGTCTCTGCTGCCGGAGCGGCAAGCCAGGCCTTCTCGGCCCGGACCATGCGCTTGGGGATCGCCAAGCGGAGGATGTCACCGGCGCCTCCTGCGGCGCGGTCGGCGGCCCGACGGGCGAGGATGTAGAGCGAGCGTCTCAGGACCGGGACCGGGGACACGACGCTGTCGAGCTCGGACAGCGGGCGTTCGGATGGCTCAGCCTCGCCCAGTTCGACGAGATACCCGTCGACGACTCGGCCTGCCGTCCGCAGCGGCACCCTGACCCGGACCCCGGGAACGGCGTCGGCGGCAAGCTCGGCCGGGATGGTGTAGTCGAACAGGCGGTCCAGCTGCGGCAGCGGCGAGTCGATCAGCACCCGCGCGACGGTCACCACGGCTCTGTCAGAGGCCGGCAGCGACGCGCAGCTCCTCGATGCGGGAGGTCTGCTCCCAGGTGAAGTCAGGCAGCTCGCGGCCGAAATGACCATACGCGGCGGTCTGTGCGTAGATCGGGCGCAGCAAGTCGAGGTCGTCGATGATCGCCTGCGGGCGCAGATCGAAGACATCGCGAATCGCGTCGGCGATGACCTCGTCGGCGACGTGACCCGAGCCGAAAGTCTCTACGTAGAGTCCGACCGGGGCCGCGCGGCCGATCGCGTAGGCGACCTGCACCTCCAGCCGATCGGCGAGGCCCGCCGCGACGGCGTTCTTCGCAACCCAGCGCATGGCATAGGCGGCGGAACGGTCGACCTTGGACGGGTCCTTTCCGCTGAACGCGCCGCCGCCGTGGCGCGCGGCGCCGCCATAGGTGTCGATGATGATCTTGCGACCCGTGACGCCCGCATCGCCCTTGGGCCCGCCCGTGACGAAGGCCCCGGCGGGGTTGATGACGTACTGCACGTGCGACAGGTCGAGCCCGGTCTGGGCGAGGACGGGATCGATCACCTCGGCCTGCACAGCGGCGCGCAATGCCGGGATCGAGATGTCGGGGTGGTGCTGTGTCGACAGCACAACCGTCTCGACCGAGCGTGGGACGGCGCCCTCGTAGCCGAGAGTGACCTGCGTCTTGCCGTCCGGCCGCAGGAACCCGAGCGCCCCAGAGCGCCGCGCCTCGGTCAGCCGCTCTGCGAGGCGGTGAGCCGTCCAGATCGCAAGTGGCATGAGCTGGGGTGTCTCGTTCGTCGCGTACCCGAACATGATTCCCTGATCGCCTGCGCCGAGCGCGTCGATCGGGTCGGCCGATCCGCCTTCGCGGTGCTCGATGGCCCGGTCGACGCCGGCCGCGATATCGCCGGACTGTTCACCGATGGAGACCGTCACGCCGCACGAGTCGCCGTCGAACCCGGTCTCGCTCGATGTGTAGCCGATGTGATTGACGACACGGCGCACGATGCCCGGAATGTCTGCGTACGCCTCGCTGCGCACTTCACCGGCCACATGGACGAGCCCCGTCGTCACAAGGGTTTCGACGGCGACGCGGCTGCCGGGGTCGACCGCGATGAGTGCATCGAGGATGCTGTCGGAGATCTGGTCGCAGATCTTGTCCGGGTGGCCTTCGGTCACTGACTCGGACGTGAACAGACGCAGGGCGCTCATCGATACTCCAGGGTGTCGGGGGTATACATCATCATGCCCGCGCGCTCCGACATGGCGGAGCACACGGGCATCATGACGCCATACGGCGTCATCGGGTCACTCGGCGGCGCGAAGGCGCAACTTGTCCTCGTGGATCTCGTGCATGGCGATCGTCAGTGGCTTGTCCTCGACGTGCGAGTCCACGAGCGGGCCGACATTGTCGAAGAGGTTTCCCTCGTGCAGGTCGGAGTAGTAGTCGTTGATCTGACGCGCACGCTTGGACGCGAAAATGACGAGCTGGTACTTCGAGTCGACCTTCTCGAGGAGTGAGTCGATGGGCGGGTCGATGATGCCCTGGTCACGTGCGGCCACGGGGAACCTCCTGCGATCTGGTGGCGGGGAAATCTGTCGCGCGGCTCTGAAGCCGCGGCATCCGACCATTGTACCTCGTCAATGACACCGGTGCCCGGCATCAGCCGGTGAGCGAGACCACTTCGGCGGCGGCGCGTGCGACGTCGTCGTTGACGACGCGGAAGTCGAACTCGCCCTGTGAGGCCAGTTCGACTTTCGCTGTCTTGAGGCGCCGAGCGCGCTCCTCGGCATCCTCGGTCCCGCGGTCGACGAGTCGGCTCACCAGTTCGTCCCAGCTCGGTGGGAGCAGGAAGACGAGCGTCGCATCCGGAGCGGCCGCCCGTACCTGCCGCGCGCCCTGCAGATCGATTTCCAGCAGGACGGAGCGCCCGTCGGCGAGAGCCTGCTCGATCGGTGCCTTCGGCGTGCCGTAGCGGAACTGGTTGTGAACGGTCGCGTGCTCGAGCAGCTCGCCCGCGGCGATGAGGCGGTCGAACTCGGCATCGTCGACGAAGAAATAGTGCTCTCCGTCGATCTCGCCGGCGCGGGGACGCCGGGTCGTCGCCGACACCGACAGCACGAGCTCGGGGTGGTGCTCCTTGATGTGCGCGGCGACAGTGCCCTTGCCGACCGCGGTCGGACCGGCGAGCACGACGAGCCGACTGCGTCCGCCGCGCGGCCGCGGCTCGGGCCATCGCTCATCCAGGAACGCGGCAAGAAGCGACCGCTGGCGAACGCCGAGGCCGCCGAGCCGCTTGACCGGTGAGATCCCGAGGGTGGCGAGGATGCGATCCCGCTTTCCCTCGCCGATCGCGGGAATCGCCGTGAGGAACTCGGTGACGCGCATCGCACCTGCAGGCGAGTCGGGCGCGGCCTGCGCACGCCGAAGTAGCTCCTGCGGAGTGATGACGCGGGTGGCCACGTCACGCTTGAGGGAGGCACGTTCGCGGCGCGCGGCGACGGCGCGACGCGATGCGGCCGCGCGATCGACCTCGGGAGGAGTGCGGGAATCAGCCATGCGAGCCTCCACGGTACAGGGCGGAGCGGGCCTCGATACGGTCGGCCAAGGCGTGGGGTCCGGCGGAGAGGATGCTGCGACTCTCACTGGCGATGACGCCGGGTGCGAAGCGCCCGAAGATGCGATCGAGATCCTCCGGGTCCGCACCCTGGGTGCCGAATCCGGGCGCCAGGACAGCCAGGGTGCCCTCGGAAGGAGCCTCCAGTCCGCGTTTCCCGAGATCGACGGTGGCGCCGACCACAAGGCCGAGCGAAGACCACTCGCCCACGGAACGGGCCGCGTCGTAACCGGCGACGGCGGCCGCGATCGAGCCGGCGACGGTGCCGCTGACGGTCTGTGCGGACTGCAGGATCTCGCCCTCGGGGTTGCTCGTGGCGGCGAGGACGAACACGCCCTTCCCGTGGGCGAGCGCGAGGTCGAAAGTCGAGGCCAGCGCACCGACGCCGAGGTAGGGATTCACCGTGAGTGCGTCGGCCTCCAGCGGGGCGCCGGGTGTGAGCCATGCGGCCGCGTAGGCGTCCATCGTCGTGCCGATGTCGCCGCGCTTGGCGTCGGCGATCACGAGGAGCTCCGCCGCGCGTGCCGCCGCAAGCACCTCCTCCAGAGCGGCGAATCCGGCCGCACCGAACCGCTCGAAGAACGACACCTGGGGCTTGATGACGGCGACCCGACCGGCAGCGGCATCGACGACGCGCAGCCCGAACTCGCGTACGCCGGTGGCATCGACCGAAAGTCCCCAGTCGCGCAGGAGCGCTTCATGCGGATCGATTCCGACGCACAGGGGCCCCCGCGCCGCCAGCTGGGCGCGCAGACGCGCGCCGAACGTGCTCACGTCTGCTCTTCCGTCTGACGCGGAGCAATCGGGAGGCTCACGCCGTCGCCGCCCGATTCTGGCGGTCGATCGCGTACTCCTGCAGGCTCTTGACCGCGAAGCCTGTGCGCAGCACCGGGAGAGCGCTGACGGCGGCACCGAGGACGGCCATCGTGGTGAAAAGCGCCTTGTCGGCGGCGACGGCCGCCGCGCGGATCTCATAGCCGTCGGCGCGCGCGACGCCGCCGGAAGGGGTGTTCACGACGATGTCGATCTCGCCGGCATTGATCAGGTCGACGACATTGCGCTCGCCCGTCACCTGTGTCGCGGAGTACTTGTTCACGACCTCGACCCGGATGCCGTTGCGCGCGAGGATCTCGGCGGTGCCTTCCGTCGCAGTGAGCCGGAAGCCGAGTTCCTGCAGCCGGTGCGCAGGAAGGATGACGGCGCGCTTGTCGTCGTCGGCAACCGAGAGGAAGACGGTGCCCTCGGTCGGCATGCCGCCGTATGCGGCCGCCTGGCTCTTGGCGAACGCCGTGGGGAAGTCGCGGTCGATGCCCATGACTTCTCCGGTCGATCTCATCTCAGGCCCGAGCACGGAGTCGACCGTGTGACCGTCGGCGGTGCGGAATCGCTTGAACGGCAGCACGGCTTCCTTGACGGCCACGGGCGAATCCAGCGGGACGCGCGAACCGTCCTGTGCCGGGAGCATCCCTTCCGCCTTCAGCTCGTCGATCGTCGCGCCCGCCATGATGCGCGCCGCAGCTTTGGCGAGCGGAATTCCCAGTGCCTTCGACACGAACGGCACGGTCCGCGACGCGCGCGGGTTCGCCTCGATGACGTAGAGGACGCCCGCCGACACGGCGAACTGCACGTTCAGGAGACCCCGCACACCCACGCCCTCGGCGATGGCGAGGGTCGCCGTCCGCACGCGGTCGATCTCGGTGCGTCCGAGCGAGACGGGTGGCAGCGTGCACGAGGAGTCGCCGGAGTGGATCCCGGCTTCTTCGAGGTGTTCCATGACGCCGCCGATGTAGAGCTCCTGCCCGTCGTACAGCGCGTCGACATCGAGTTCCACGGCGTCGTCGAGGAAGCGGTCGACCAGCAGAGGCTTGCCGTCTTCGATCACGACCTCTCCAGCAGTGCGCACGAAATAGTCGCGCAGGCTCGCCGTGTCGTAGACGATCTCCATGCCGCGCCCCCCGAGCACGAAGCTCGGCCGTACCAGCACGGGATAGCCGATCTCCTCGGCGATCGCGACGGCACCCGCTTCGTTGATCGCGGTGCCGTGGCGGGGAGCGATCAGCCCGGCCCGATCGAGCAGCTGAGAGAACAGCTCACGTTCCTCCGCGATGTCGATCGCGGCGGGCGAAGTGCCCAGGATCGTATAACCCGCGTCCTCGATGCCCTTGGCGAGTCCGAGCGGCGTCTGACCTCCCAGCTGACACACGACGCCGAGAATCTCGCCGGACTGCGCTTCGGCATGGAGCACCTCGAGGACGTCTTCGAGGGTGAGCGGCTCGAAATACAGGCGATCGCTGGTGTCGTAGTCGGTCGAGACGGTTTCGGGGTTGCAGTTGACCATGATGGTTTCGAAACCGGCATCCGACAGCGCGAACGAGGCGTGCACGCACGAGTAGTCGAACTCGACACCCTGACCGATCCGGTTGGGACCCGAGCCGATGATGACGACCTTGGTCCGTTCGGACGCGGTCACTTCGGTTTCACGATCGTAGCTGGAGTAGTGGTAGGGCGTCAGGGCCGGGAACTCCCCCGCGCAGGTGTCAACCGTCTTGTAGACCGGTCGAACACCGAGCGTCCAGCGCAGGCCACGGATCTCGGCCTCTGAGTCACCGCGGAGCTGGGCCAGTTGCGCGTCGCTGAAGCCGTGCTCCTTCGCGAGGCGGAGAGTGGCCGTGTCGAGCGCAGGCGCCGTCCGGATGAACTCGGCGACTTCGTTGATGAGGGCGATCTGGTCGAGGAACCAGGGGTCGATCTTGGTCGCCTCGAAGGCTTGCTCAGCGGTGGCGCCCTTGCGCATCGCCTGCTGCAGCACCACGATCCGGCCGTCGGTGGGCTTCTCTGCGATTTCGAGCAGTTCCTCGGCGGAACGCGCATCCACGCCCCAATGGAAGCTCGAGCCGCGCTTCTCCAGCGAACGCAGCGCCTTCTGCAGAGCCGTCGTGAAGTTGCGCCCGATGGCCATCGCCTCGCCGACTGACTTCATCGTGGTCGTGAGCGTCGTGTCGGCGTTCGGGAACTTCTCGAAATTGAACCGCGGCACCTTCACCACGACGTAGTCGAGCGTCGGCTCGAAACTCGCTGGGGTCGCCCCGGTGATGTCATTGGGCACCTCGTCGAGCCGATAGCCGATCGCCAGTTTGGCGGCGAGTTTGGCGATCGGGAAGCCGGTGGCCTTGGAGGCCAGTGCCGAGGACCGGGAGACACGCGGGTTCATCTCGATGACGATGATGCGGCCGGATGCCGGGTCCACCGCGAACTGGATGTTGCATCCGCCCGTGTCGACGCCGACGGCACGGATGATGTCGATGCCGATGTCGCGCAGCTTCTGATACTCGCGATCGGTGAGGGTCAGAGCCGGCGCCACCGTGATCGAGTCGCCGGTATGCACGCCTACCGGGTCGACATTCTCGATCGAGCAGACGACCACGGTGTTGTCCGCCGTGTCGCGCATGAGTTCGAGTTCGTACTCTTTCCATCCGAGGATCGACTCCTCGAGGAGCACCTCGGTGGTGGGAGAGTCGCGAAGTCCGGCGCCTGCGATGCGACGGAGGTCATCCTCTCCGTAGGCGAAGCCCGAGCCCAGCCCACCCATGGTGAAGGATGGGCGCACGACGAGCGGGTAGCCGAGCTCGGCGGCACCGGCAAGAACCTCGTCCATCGTGTGCGCGATGCGCGACGCCGCGACCTCCGCGCCCGCGTCGAGCACGAGCTGCTTGAAGATCTGGCGATCCTCGCCCTTGTTGATCGCTTCGAAGTCGGCGCCGATGAGCTCGACGTCATACTTGTCGAGGACGCCGTGGTTGTGCAGGTCGATCGCAGCGTTGAGAGCGGTCTGCCCGCCGAGCGTCGGCAGGATCGCGTCGGGCTTCTCTTTGGCGATGATGGTCTCGATGACCTGCCAAGTGATGGGTTCGATGTAGGTCGCGTCGGCGAAGTCGGGATCGGTCATGATCGTCGCCGGGTTGGAGTTGACGAGGATGACCCTCACTCCCTCCTCGCGAAGCACGCGGCACGCCTGAGTTCCGGAGTAGTCGAACTCGCACGCCTGACCGATGACGATCGGGCCGGAGCCGATCACGAGGACGGAGTTGATGTCGGTGCGCTTGGGCATCAGTTCTTGTTCTCCAGAGTGGTGCGGACGAGGTCGGCGAACCGGTCGAACAGATAGTTGGCGTCGTGTGGACCGGCGGCCGCCTCGGGGTGATACTGCACGCTGAAGGCCGGGATGTCGAGCGCTCGCAGGCCTTCCACCACGTTGTCGTTGAGACCGACATGACTCACCTCGACGCGGCCGTAGCCGGTCGGGCTGAGCGTCTCCCCCTCGAGCGGAGCGTCGACGGCGAAGCCGTGGTTATGGGCCGTGATCTCCACGCGGCCGGTCTGCTTATCGAGGACGGGCTGATTGATGCCGCGGTGTCCGAAGGGCAGTTTGTAGGTATCGAATCCCAGAGCGCGCCCGAGCAACTGGTTGCCGAAGCAGATGCCGAAGAACGGCAGCCCGTCATCGAGCACTTCGCGCAAGAGTGCCACGTGGTCGCCGGACGCGGCCGGGTCGCCGGGGCCGTTGGAGTAGAAGACTCCGACCGGTCCGATAGCGCGGATCTGTTCGATCGAGACGTTCTGCGGCAGGACGTGCACGTCGAACCCGCGCGCGGCGAGGTTGTCGATCGTCGCTTTCTTCACACCAAGGTCGAGGACGGCGAGATTGCCGATCCGATCGGCGACAGCCCGGGTCACTTCGGCGGCGGCGACCGACACCTGCGCGGACAGGTTCCGACCCGCCATGATCGGTGCATCCCGGACGATGCGGAGCTGCTCCTCCGCATCGAGATGCGCCGCGTCGCCGGAGAACACTCCCCCGCGCATCGAGCCTGCCGAGCGCAGAACGCGCGTGATCGCACGAGTGTCGACGCCGGAGATGCCGACGATGCCGTCGCGCACGAGCGCATCGTCGAGAGATTCCACAGCGCGCCAGCTCGAGACCACGCGCGAGGGGTCGCGCACGATGTATCCGGCGACCCAGATGCGCCGCGACTCGGGGTCTTCTTCGTTCATCCCCGTGTTGCCGATGTGCGGCGCCGTTTGAAGGACGATCTGGCCGGCATACGAGGGGTCGGTGAGCGTTTCCTGGTACCCCGTCATCCCGGTCGCGAAGACGACCTCGCCGAGTGCCCTGCCGCGGGCGCCATAGGCGCGGCCGAGGTGGCGGCTTCCGTCTTCGAGGACGAGCACGGCGGGGTCGAGCGTGAGCGAGAAAGCGGAGGGGGTCATACGTCGGTTCCCGTCGGGGTGGTCGGAGTGGACGATTCGAGGGTGCGCGGCAGGATCTCGGCGATCGCGCCCTCGAGCGTGCGTGCGTGCGCATCCTGCGCCCGAAGGAAGGTGTCGACGGTCGCCTCACCGATGCGCCAAGCCAACCGGACGAGGCCGCCCGGCTCGACGACGCGGTCGATCGCCACGGTCGCGAGATCGACCCCCGCGATGGCTGAAACGGGCACGAACATCCGTCGCTGACCGGTGAGGTCCAGCGCGACCCCCGCGCTGGTCACGGTGATCGTGGCGCGTGAGCGGAACCCGAGCCCGCGGATCGCGAGACGCTCCAGCGGCTCGTCGTGTGCGGTCGTCGCGACATAGAAGGCGTCGAAGCTGCCCGCCACCACCGCACCGTCGGGAATCTCTCCGACCGGGGCCGTGAGCCCCCTGTCGCGTCGGGTCCGGCTCGTCCAAGCCCATACGCCCAGTCCCACCAAGACCAGGGCCAGGACGACCACGAGCCCGAGAGCGACCTCGCGGGTCATGCGACGACCTCCTGGCGCAGGAGGCCGTCGGCGACCGTCGCCACCCCGCGGAAGAACGTCCAGCGCACGTCTCCCGGAAGCTCACGACCCAGGTAGGGCGAATTCGCGCTACGACCCCGCAGGTCCTCTCGGGTGAACGGCCGGGACGGAGACGGATCGTAGAGCGTGAGGGATGCCGCGGCTCCCGCGATGAGCGTGCCCGGCTCCAGATGACCGATGCGGGCCGGGGCGCTCGACATCACGCGGGCTACGTCATCCCAGGAGAGCAATCCTGTGTCGACCACGGACTGCTGCACGACCCGCAGGGCCGTCTCCAGCCCCACCATTCCGTTCGCGGCAGCCTGCCACTCACACGACTTGCTCTCGGCAGGGTGCGGGGCATGGTCGGTCGCGACGATGTCGATCGTGCCGTCGGCGAGGCCCTCACGGACGGCGAGGACGTCCTCTTCGCGCCGAAGCGGCGGATTGACCTTGAAGCGTGCGTCATAGTCGCGCACGAGTTCTTCCGTCAGCAGCAGGTGATGCGGCGTGACCTCCGCGGTCACATTCACGCCGCGCTTCTTCGCCCAGCGGATGATGTCGACCGAACCGGCCGTGGACAGGTGACAGACGTGCAACCGCGAGCCGACGTGCTCGGCCAGCAGAACGTCGCGGGCGATGATCGACTCCTCCGCGACGGCGGGCCACCCGGTCAGGCCCAGCTCGGCTGAGACCGTGCCCTCGTTCATCTGAGCGCCCTCGGTCAGGCGCGGATCCTGCGCGTGCTGGGCGATGACACCGTCGAACACCTTCACATACTCGAGCGCGCGGCGCATGATGAGAGGGTCGAAGACGCAGGAGCCGTCGTCGCTGAAGAGGCGCACGCGTGCCCTCGACGATGCCATCGCGCCGAGTTCCGCCAGCCGCTCGCCCTTCTGGCCGACGGTCACGGCGCCGATCGGCTGCACGTGGACGTACCCGGCGGCCTCGCCCAGGGCAAGCTCCTGCTCCACGACACCGGCCGTGTCGGCGACCGGCGACGTATTGGGCATCGCGAAGACGGTCGTGTAGCCGCCCGCGGCCGCGGCACGCGAGCCGCTGAGGATCGTCTCCGACGCTTCGAATCCTGGCTCGCGCAGGTGCGTGTGCAGGTCGACGAGCCCGGGAAGAGCGATCAGGCCCGCTGCATCCACGACGTCCGCACCCGCGCGCGAGAGGCCCGAGCCGATCTCGGCGATGCGTCCGCCTTCGACGATCATGTCCACCGAGACGCCGGAGTGCAGTCGCGCCCCGCGGATCACAGTGGTTGCGGTCATCGGGCATCCTCCTTTTCGTGCGTCGTCTCGCGCTCCCCTGCCAACAGCAGGTACAGCGCCGCCATGCGCACCGACACGCCGTTGGCGACCTGCTCCAGCACGGTCGAGCGCGGCGAATCGGCCGCGTCGGCGGAGATCTCCATGCCCCGATTCATCGGACCCGGGTGCATCACAATGCTATCTGCGGGCAGTCGCGCCAGTCGCGCCGCATCCAACCCCCATTGGCGGGAATACTCCCGTTCACTGGGGAAATATGCAGCCTTCATGCGTTCCAGCTGGACGCGGAGCATCATGATCGCATCGGGACCGGCGTCGATGGCCTCGTCGAGGTCGTAGACGATGCGCACCGGCCACGACGAGACATCCTGCGGCACAAGGGTGGGCGGCGCGACGAGAGTCACGTCGGCGCCGAGCGTGGTCAGCAGCCAGACGTTCGAGCGGGCGACGCGGGAGTGCAGGACATCGCCCACGATCGTCACCTGCAAGCCTGCCAGGTCATGCCCGCGGCTGTCGGCGCCGAAGAATCGCTTGCGAATCGTGAAGGCGTCCAGCAGAGCCTGCGTCGGATGCTCGTGCGTGCCGTCACCGGCGTTGACGACGCCGGCTGAGATCCACCCGCTGGCGGCGAGGGTCCGCGGTGCACCGGAGGCGCCATGGCGGATCACAACGGCATCCGCCCCCATCGCCTGAAGGGTCTGAGCGGTGTCCTGCAGGGACTCGCCCTTGGAAATCGATGACCCCTTCGCCGCGAAATTGATGACGTCGGCGGAGAGACGCTTGGCCGCCGCCTCGAACGAGATGCGAGTGCGGGTGGAGTCTTCGAAGAAGAGGTTGACGACCGTCTTCCCCCGCAGTGTCGGCAGTTTGCGGATCTCGCGCGACTGCGTGTCGCGCATCTCCTCGGAGACATCGAGGAGACGGAGGGCCTCGATCAGGGAGAGCGTGCGGGTGTCCAGAAGGTGCCTCATGACGCGATCGTCACCTCGTCGACACCGTCCACCTCGACCAGCCGGACCTGCACGCGTTCGTGTCGGGCGCTCGGCAGGTTCTTGCCCACGAAGTCGGGCCGGATCGGCAGCTCGCGGTGCCCGCGATCAACGAGGATCGCGAGGCGGACGGCCGCAGGCCTGCCGATGTCGCTCAACGCATCGAGCGCGGCGCGAATCGATCGACCCGAGAACAGGACATCGTCGGCGAGGATGACCGTCTTGCCATCGATCCCACCCGGCGGGATCTGCGTCGCGTGGGGCGTGCGCGTCGGATGACGGTGCAGGTCATCGCGGTACATCGTGACGTCGAGGGCGCCCACCGGAACCGGCCGGCCGGAGATCTCGGCCAGCTGCGCCCCGATGCGCTCGGCGAGAGTGACGCCACGGGTCGGGATGCCGAGGACCATCAGGTCGTCGGGACCCTTGTTCGACTCGAGGATCTCGTGAGAGATCCGAGTCAGGGCGCGCGCGATGTCGGCTTGTTCAAGCACGGTGCGCGCGTTCTCGCTGGTGCTCATCGGCCGCTCCCTTCTCCGCCTCACGGGACGGTGTTAAAGGTTGCTGTGCTTACGTCACCCACACTACCGGACGGAACCGCCGCAGGTTCTTCGCCGCTGCCATGCGGGGAGCGTTCACGGCGTCGGCTGCGTCGCGGCTTCGGTGAGTCCCCCGTCGACGGAGACGCTCGCCCGGATCGGGTGGCCCTGTGTCGTCAAGCACCGGCCGGTGGCGAGGTCCCACTTCCAGTCGTGCAACGAGCACGTGAGAACGCCGTCCTCGATCGTGCCGGTCTTGGTGAGGTCGGCGCGCAGGTGCGGGCATCGCCGCTGGACGGTCCACTCGCCCAGTTCGGTGTCCTCGGTCTGATCGGACTGCTCGGCGTACCAGTTCTCGACGTACTCGATGCGGTCGCGCGACAGGCACTTGAGAAAGGTCGTCAGGAACTCGTTGAACTTTCCACTTCGGCCGACCTGGAACTGCATCGACAGGAAGATCGAGTTGGACCAGTCGATTTCGTGGTCGGCGATGTTGGTCGAGACGAGGTCGGCGGGGATCGTGTACCAGTAGAGGCACTCCTCCCCGGCGTACTCACGGACCTTTGCGCGGGGGAAGTCGACGACCATGTCCAGCTCGCCGATGCGGAAGCGGACATTTCCGCCGACGCCCGCGCGGATCGTCCGCGCCCGGCGCAGGAGCGGCTCCCACCAGTCTTTGAGCGCGGAAAGCATCTCGGCCGGCGGCAGGACGGGGGCACGCGAGGCCTGTTCGGCGGCGATCTCGCTCTGGCGGCCATCCCGCTGTTGCGCGAGGTAGTTCCACTTGTCGTGGAAGACGCGCTCGATCTCCGCCTCGGTGTACAGCGTCTGGGTGATCTGTGCCGCGCTGCCGTTCAGATCGACCTGCGTGCCCGGGAGGAACAAGTGCCCCTGCTGGGCAGGGCGGACCTCCGCCATATGCGCGAGGAACTGCGCCTGATCGGTGAAGATCGAATCCTCCTCGCTGCCCCACCCGTTGTAGCCGAAGAGATCCTCGCGCAGAAACATCGGCGGACCGGCCATCGGGAAGACGTGCGCGGCATCGACCTTCTCGATGTAGTAGAGCGCGCGCTTGTTCTGCGCATCGCGTTTGAGGTGCGCGAAATTCTGCTTCGCGTCCTGGGGCAGGTCGTAGACCATGGGCCACCAGATCGCACCGGAGGTCTGGGTGAAGTACGCATCCGGAGTCCCGAAGCTCAGCAGCGTCTCGAGATCCAGCGGGTGCGAATCGTTCTGATTCAGGATGCTGGCGGTGCCGTCGTCGACCGACAGCGACGAGTCTCCGATCGGGCCGTCGCTGGGGGCGCGAAGCGGGGTGATCATGACCCTCAGATCACCGAAGAGCTGCGGCACGCCGGCCTGCGTGTAAACGATGTTGTCGAATCCGAGCGCGCGAAGATCGCTCTCAAGATCCTCGGTCGGGTAGTCGGGCAGGAGAACGGGGATGTCGCGGCGCACGTGGCTCTGGAGCAGCGCCGGATCGAAGTGATCACGGTGGCGGTGCGAGATGTACAGGAAGTCCGCGGCGCCGAAGCGCGGCCAGTCCAAGCCTCGGTTGTCGGGAAAAGGGAACCACGATCCGAAGAAGCTTGGTCCGACGACCGGGTCGCAGAGGATGCTGCCCCCGGTCGTTTCGATGAACATGCCGGCGTGGCCGAGTCCTGTGATGCGCATGGGGGGAACCTCCTGGTCGAGCGACGACGAGTCTACGCGGAGCGGATGCCGGCACCGGGCGCGCGGGCCGTGCAAAGCGCGCGCCTCACGCGTCGAAGAGGCCGCGGATGTCTTCGGCGGTCAGCGATCGCGCCAGCATGTCATCGTCGCCCATGACCGATTGGAACAGGCGCGCCTTGCGCTGCTGCAACGCGAGGACCTTTTCCTCGATCGTGCCGCTCGCGATGAGGCGATACACATTGACCGGCCGGCTCTGTCCGATCCGATGAGCGCGGTCCACGGCCTGCGCCTCGGCAGCGGGGTTCCACCACGGGTCGAGCAGGAACACATAGTCAGCCTCGGTGAGTGTCAATCCGAATCCGCCGGCCTTCAAGCTGATGAGGAACACAGGCGCGTCGCCCGTGCGGAACGAGTCGACGACGTCGGCGCGGCGGCGCGTCGAACCGTCGAGGTACTCGTAGCGGATGCCGTGGGCATCCAGTTCGTCGCGGACGAGAGCCAGGTACGACGTGAACTGGCTGAACACGAGCGCGCGATGGCCCTCGGTCACGACCTCGCCCAGGCGCTCCCCCAACGCGTCGAGCTTGCTGGAGCGGATCCCCGCACCGCCCATGCCGACGAGCGCCGGGGCCAGGGCGAGGCGCCGCAGCAACGTCAGCGAACGGAACACGATGAATCGGTTGCGGTCGAGGTCTGCCAGCAGGCCCAGCACCTTCTGTCGCTCGCGCTGGAGCACGGTGTCGTAGAGGGTCCGGTGGGCCGGACTCAGTTCGACGTGCAGCTCCTGCTCTTGGCGTGCAGGCAGCTCCGGGGCGACCAGTTCTTTGGACCGGCGCAGCAGGAACGGCCGTACACGCAGGCGCAGTCGGCGGAGACGATCCTCTCGGTACGGCGTGCCCTCCTGATTCTCTGGCACTCTGCCCTGTTCGATGGGTCGCACATACTCCTCACGGAACCTCCGCGCCGACGGGAACAGACCTGGGCACGCGAGCGACAGGAGCGCCCACAGCTCGACGAGCGAGTTTTCCAGCGGGGTCCCCGTCACCGCCAGAACCGTGTCCGCCTGCAAGCGCTGGACGGCGTGATACAGGCGGGTGCGCGGGTTCTTCACGAACTGCGCTTCATCGAGGATCACACCCGCCCAGGTGGCTGCGGCAAAGCGTTCTTCGTCGAGCCGGAGGACCGTATAGGAAGTGACGACCACGTCGGCTTCGTTCGTGTCCGGCGCGAAGCCGCGCCCCGCGGCCGTGGACCCGGCGAGTCGCACGCGCAGTCCCGGAGCGAATCGTGCGGCCTCCGTCTGCCAGGTCGTCAGTACCGACGTGGGAGCGACGATCAGGAAGGGTCGGCGCTCACCGCTCTCGAGGGCGTGCAGGATCAGCGCCAGCACCTGCATGGTCTTCCCGAGCCCCATATCGTCAGCGAGGATCCCGCCCAGGTGATGTCGCCACCACAGCGCGAGCCGCTGGAACCCCTCCTTCTGGTACGGTCGCAGCTCGGCGCGCAGGCCCGTGGGCAGGTCGACAGGTTGGACATCGGCGCCGCGGAACGCCTGGACGGCGGTGTTCCAGCGGGGAGCCGGAAGTGCCTCGTCGGCGAGGTCTTCGAGGTCGTCCCAGAGCGGCAGCTGATAGCGGCTGATCCGGGGGCCCGACTCCCACTCCGACAGTTCGCCGGCTTCATCGATGAGGTCCCGCAGGCGATCGAGCGCCGGATGCGCCAGGGAGAAGTAGTGTCCATCGGCGAGCAGGAGGTTCTTTCGCCGCGTCGCGAGCGCAGAGAACAACGGGCGAAAGGGGATGCGGTGGCCGTCGATCTCCACGAGCACGCCGAGGTCGAACCAATCCGGGTCGTCGCTCTCGACGGTCTTCACGGTGATGCGCGGATCGCCCGTCAGCTCACGGAACACGCGTCGCCGACCGCGGACTTCGACCCGGACGCCGACGATCGCCTCGAGCGCGGGCAGCACGTGCTCGGTGAACTCAGCCGCATCCACGTCGGCGAGAGCGGCTCCGGCGATGAAACTGAGACCTCGGTCGCTCCACGAGCGTGCGATCGCGACGCGCAGGTCTGATTCCGCTTCGGAACCGTCGGTCGTGTCGAAGGGGGCGCGGCCGACCCCGGGACGGTGCCACTCCAGGGTGTAGCGCACGGTCGAGGACGGACCGAAGTGCACCGAGGCCACGGCGCTGGTGCGCTCAGGCTCGGGCAGGTGCACCCCCTCCCCCGCGATCACATCGGCGTCGCGCGCGATGCGCGGGTAGACCCGGCTGAGAAACTCGTCGGTGTCCTCCGAGGGAACCACGACGCGTGCGCGCGAGGTGAGGAGTGCGTGCTGGATCTCGCCGAGCGCGAGCGCCGCCAGCGTGAGGCGGATGCCTGAACCGGTGGCCGCAACGGCGTACACGCCCACGTGACCGACAGGGCGCACCGCAGCAGGATCGACGATTTCACCGTCGATCGTCACGTGCGGGATCAGCGCCAACCCCCCGGCGGCCGTCCGCTCGACGGAAACCGCCACGTCGGCTGTGTCCGCGGTCGTGACCGTCTGGCTCTTCGCCGTAGCCACGATCGCGATTCCGAGTCCCTCCGCCGATCGCAGGTGCGGCCAGAGCAACCCCGATTCGACCGCGTCGAGCGTCACCCAGGTGGAATCGTCGTGGACGCCGGCGAGCAGTCGGGCCTCATGCGCGATGCCGTACAGCTCCGTGAACCAGCGCGCTTGGACGTGCGGGTGTCGGTTCGGGGACGCCTGGTGGACGTTGCGGCGCAGAATCTCCCAGGACACCTCGGCTCGCACCCATGCGCCCGTGGCGGCGCTGCGAGTCAACGGCCGAAGCCCCACCGAGACGTCCTCGGTGCGCCCGCGGGCAAACGCTGCAGCGAGGGCGCGGGGAGTGGCAGTCTGCACCCGGCGCGCGCCCCAGTGAGCAGTCTCGCGCGGCTCGCGCAGGCGCACTTCCACGCCCAGGGCCAGGGGACGAACCGCGACGGCCGACTCATCGGGCGGCAACAGGGCCCGCCAGCTCGAGGGTGGCGGAGAAACCGGTTGAGCGGCGCCGACATCCGCGTGCACGCCGGCGCTCGCGCCGGCGTTGCTGCGCACCAGCGTGGCGACGGTGTGCTTGCAGTTCTCGCCGACCGGGCACGAGCAGTATGCGGTCATGATGCGCGGCGTCACACCGGTCGCATCGAGCCGGATCGTGCAGCGATACAGCGCGGATGCGCTGCCCGCGACGAGCCCGCGGAGCGTGGAATCCACGTCATCCCAGCTGATCCGACGCACTGCGGCGCTCCGCGCGTAGTCGAGACCCCGCGCGTATGCGCCCGCCCCGACCGCACGACGGATCTCGGCGTCGGGGACGGGCGGGGCGGACACGTTTTCCCTCCTCACGGGGTCTGTCTGGCGGCGGAGAGATCAGTTGGCGCGTGTGATGCGGGCCAGCACACCGTGCACGAAAGCTCCGGAATCGTCGGTGGAGTACTCCTTCGCGAGCTCCACCGCCTCGTCGATCGCAACGGCGGCGGGCACTTCACCGTTGTACAGGAGCTCCCACACGCCCATGCGGAGGATCGCACGGTCGACGGCCGGCATCCGCTCGAGCTTCCAATCCCGCGCGTGAGTGATGATCTGCTCGTCGATCTCGTCGCGGTTGTCGATCACCCCGTCCACGATCTCACGAGCGTAGAGCCACGACGCCTCACGTGCCGGCTCATTCGCCGCGCGCTCCGCCTCGACCACGAGCGTCGCGCGGAGGTCGTCGCCTCGGACATCGGACTGATACAGGATGTCGAGGGCGCGTTTGCGCGCCTTGCTGCGGGCGCTCAAGTCAGTTGACGCGGCCGAGGTATTCACCCGTCCGGGTGTCGACCTTGACTTTCGTGCCCTGCTCGACGAACAGGGGAACCTGGATCTCGTACCCGGTCTCGACCGTGGCAGGCTTGGTGCCGGCCGACGACCGGTCGCCCTGCAGTCCGGGCTCGGTGTAGGTGATCTCGAGGATCACGGAGGCCGGCAGCTCGACGTACAGCGGGTTGTCGTTGTTCAGTGCGATCTGGACCTGCTGATTCTCCAGCATGAAGTTCTTCGCATCGCCCACGGTCGCCGCTCCCACGGTGAGCTGGTCGTAGTTGTCGACGTCCATGAACACGAAACCGTCGCCGTCGTTGTAGAGGTACGTGAAGTCGCGGCGGTCGACGTTCTCGATGTCGATCTTGGCGCCTGCGTTGTAGGTACGATCGACGACCTTGCCGCTCACGACGTTCTTGAGCTTCGTGCGCACGAACGCACCGCCCTTGCCCGGCTTGACGTGCTGGAACTCGATCACGTTCCACAACTGTCCGTCGATCGAGAGGACGACGCCGTTCTTGATGTCTGCGGTGGATGCCATGAGCGTTCTTCCGTTCTGAAGGGTGCGAGGCGCAACGCCCCGGAGGTCGGGGGCGGGCCGACAGTCGATTCTACGGGATGGGCGCCGACGCCATCGGAGGCGAATGATCTGGGAGGGCTCAGCCCTCGGCGCGACCGGTGATGGTCTCGATGAGCAGGCGCGTGGCGCGACCGTAGCCGGGGACTCCCTCGCCTACGACGCGCACGGCGGCGATGTCGCGTACGTAGGAGAAGTGCCGGAACTCCTCGCGCGCGCGCACGTCCGAGATATGGACCTCGGCGATCGGGAGGGCGACGCCCGTGAGGGCGTCGCGCAGCACGATCGACGTGTGGGTGAGTCCGCCGGGATTGATCACGATGCCCGCGCAGTCATCGCGCGCGGCATGGATCGCATCGAGCAGTACGCCCTCGTGGTTGGATTGGATCGCGCGTACCGCGAAGCCGAGGGCTGAGGCGGCGTGCGTGACGATCTGTTCGACATCGGCAAGGGTGCCGGTGCCGTAGATCTGCGGCTCTCGCGTGCCGAGGAGGTTGAGGTTCGGCCCGTTGACCAGCAGTAGACGTCGAGGTGTGGACACGTCAGCACCCTACCGGCAGCGGGGCACCGTGACGGCGCGTCTCATTCGGTGACTTCCTGGTAAGCGGCGAACAGCAGTGACTCGTCGGGCGCCTGCAGGACGGTGGGCTTGCCGATGTCGTCGAGCACGATGAAGCGCAGCATCCCACCCCTGCTCTTCTTGTCGCGCTGCATCGTTGCCAGGAGCTGCTGCCATGCACCGGCGCGATAGGTCGTCGGAAGGCCCAGGAGCTCGAGGATGTCCCGGTGGCGTTGCGCGGCGGCATCCGGCAGTCTCCCGGCCAATCGCGAGAGCTCGGCGGCGAAGAGCATGCCGACCGAGATGGCGGCGCCGTGCCGCCAGCGATACCGCTCGGCGTGTTCGATCGCGTGGCCCAGCGTGTGGCCGTAGTTGAGGATCTCGCGCAGCCCGGCCTCACGGAGGTCGTCGCCGACGACCCGAGCCTTCATCTCGATCGCCAGCTCGATGCAGCGCCGGAACGCGTCGCTGCGCGGGTCGACGACCGCGTTCGGATCCGTCTCGATGAGATCCAGGATCTCGGGATACCAGATGAATCCGGCCTTGACGACTTCGGCGAATCCCGCGACGCGCTCGTGCTCACTCAACGAATCGAGCAGGTCGAGATCGCAGATCACCGCCCGCGGAGCCCAGAAGGCACCGACGAGGTTCTTTCCTTCCGCCGTATTGATGCCGGTCTTCCCGCCGACGGCAGCATCCACCATCGCGAGGATGGTCGTCGGCACCTGCACGATCTGGACGCCGCGCAGCCAGGTGGCTGCGACGAATCCGGCGAGGTCGGTGACCGCTCCGCCGCCGAACCCGACGACGGCGTCGGTGCGGGTGAAGTCGGCCTGACCCATCACCTGCCAGCAGAAGGCAGCGACCTCGACCCGTTTGCCCTGTTCTGCATCGGGGATCTCGGCGAGCAGCACCTGCCGCTCACCTGTCGACTGGAGGCTCTCGCGAAGCCGACCGGCGGCTTCGGTGAGCGTCGGTGGGTGGACGATGAGGACCTTCCGGACTGTGGGGGCGAGCGAACCGGCGACGTCGCCGAGGATGCCGCGGCCGATCCGGATGTCGTACTCGCTGTCGCCGCTCACGCGGATCGTGGTCGTCTCGGTCATTCGTCTTCCTCCGGGTCACCGCTCACGATGCCCGAGTCCTCGCGCACCCAGTCCGTGATCTTCGTGACGATGTCTGCGAGCGGCCCGCTTGAGGTGTCGAAGGTGACATCGGCGATGCTCTCGTAGATCGGTCTGCGCTCGTCGAAGATCCGGGTCCAGCGGCCAACGGGATCTTCACCGCTCAGGAGTGGGCGCGCGTCCCCGCCGATACGCGCGGCGACGATGCGCGGCCGGACGGTCAGAAGGACGACGCGGTGATGGGTCAGGTCGGCGCGCGTGTCGGCATCGAGCACCGCACCGCCCCCGAGTGCGACGACGCCGCCGGCCGCGAGGGCCTCGCGCACGGCCGCCCGCTCGGCGGCGCGGAAGTGCTCTTCTCCATGGCTCTGGAACAGCGCGGCGATCGGACCGTTGTCGCGCACGACGATCCTGTCGGTGTCGGCGAACGGGAGCTGCAGGGCGCGGGCCACGCGACGGCCGACGCTCGTCTTCCCGGCGCCCATCGGGCCGACGAGGACGATCGCAGGTTCCCTCATCCGAGTGTGGCGTCGCTGCCGGGGGCGCTGCGAAGCCCGTCCGGGATCGCGGCGAGATAGGACTCAAGGTTTCGTCGGGTCTCCGGCACCGAGTCGCCGCCGAATTTCTCCAGCATCGCCTGAGCCAGAACGATCGCCACCATCGCCTCGGCGACGACCCCCGCCGCCGGAACGGCGCAGACATCCGATCGCTGATGATGGGCCGTGGCAGCTTCCCCCGTCGCGACGTCGATCGTCCGCAGCGCGTGCGGCACCGTCGCGATCGGCTTCATTCCGGCGCGCACACGGAGCACGGTCCCGGTGGACATGCCGCCTTCCGTGCCACCAGCCCTGTCGGTGGATCGCGTGATTCCTCCGATCGCCCCGAACAGCTCGTCGTGCGCCGCCGATCCCCGGCGGCGCGTCGTCTCGAAGCCGTCGCCGATCTCGACGCCCTTGATCGCTTGTATGCTCATGATCGCCTGCGCGAGCTTGCCGTCGAGGCGACGATCCCACTGCACGTGCGAGCCGAGGCCCGGCGGCAGGCCGTACGCGAGCACCTCGACGATGCCGCCCAGAGTGTCGCCGTCGTGACGAGCGGCGTCCACCTCCTCGACCATCGCGACCGACGTGGCGGGGTCGAAGCACCGGAGTGGATCGGCGTCGAGGACCTCGACGTCTCCCGGCGTGGGCAGCGCGGCTCCCGCGGGCACCTGTACCGTGCCGATCGACAGGGTATGGCTCACGAGTCCGATGCCGAGTTCCCCCAGGAACGCGCGCGCGATTGCCCCGAGCGCGACGCGAGCGGCGGTTTCACGAGCGCTCGCGCGCTCGAGGATCGGACGCGCCTCATCGAATCCGTACTTCTGCATACCGACGAGATCCGCATGCCCGGGCCGCGGCCGGGTGAGCGCAGCGCTGCGCCCGCGCGACCTCTCGGTGAGTTCGACGGGCTCGGCGCCCATGACCTCGACCCATTTCGGCCACTCGGTGTTTCCGATGCGGAGGGCGATGGGGCTGCCCATGCTCACCCCGTGCCGCACACCCGAGGAGATCGTGAGCTCGTCCTCCTCGAATTTCATTCGCGATCCCCTGCCATCGCCGAGCTTGCGGCGGGCGAGGTCGGCCTGGATCGCCGCGCGGGAGATGGGCACGCCCGCCGGCAGTCCCTCCATGAGGGCGACGAGTTCGGGGCCGTGCGATTCGCCGGCCGTGAGCACGCGGAGCATCCGTCTAGTCTTTCACGAGCGCACGACGCATGACGGCCACGACCGATGGCTCGTCGGGCAGCGGCTCGTCCGGATCCCCGGTCGCGAAGATGCGGATCTGCAGCACAGCCTGGTGCAGAAGCATGCCGAGCCCATTGACCGCGCGGCCCCCCATGCGCTCCCACGCCGCGGCGAGCGCGGTCGGCCACTGACCGTAGACGACGTCGTAGAGCACGCCGCCTCCCGCTGCGACGGCGTCCGAGACGGAATCCGGCAACACCGTGCCGCCGGGCAGCGTCGAGATCGTCAGCGGCCGAGACGGATGTGAGGGCGCCTCCAGCGGAGCGACGGTCACCGTCATGCCCAGACGTGCTCCCAGCGCCCGGAGAGGTTCCGCGGCGTCCGGGCGCCGTGCGAGCACGTCGACGTGCTCGATGCCGAGCTCGCCGAGTGCCACCAGGGCGGATGTGGCCGTCGCACCGGCGCCGATCAGCCGGGCGGCGTCCGCATCGGAGATGCCGTGAGCGTGAAGGTCTCGAACAATTCCACCGACATCCGTGTTGAACCCGTACGGTCCATCGCCGCCGGTGAGCGCCGCATCGAGGAGCAGAGTGTTCACGGCGCCGGTGAGCTCCGCGCGCCGGTCACGGGTGGCGGCCGCCGCCCACGCCAGGTTCTTCAGGGGGAAGGTGATCGACGCTCCTCGAAGCTGAACGTCATTCAGCATCGTCCGGAACCCCGCCGCGTCGACCCGGCGACGGTCGTACCGCCACTCCCAGCCGAGCTGTGCATACGCGGCTCGGTGGAGGACCGGAGACAGGCTGTGATCGATCGGATCCCCCCACACCTCCAGGCGTATCATGCCGTCAGCATCCGCGATTGTCGTTGACTGCGCACCACTGGTCCCATTGTGCGATCGCCTTCTCGTGCTCCGCGTACGTGTCCGAGAAGATCGTCTCGCCCGTGTCCATGTTCCAGGTGACGAAGTACAGCCAGTTGCCATCGGCCGGATGCATCGCCGCATCGATCGCGATGTCACCCGGGTTGGAGATCGGCCCTGCGGGCAGACCATCGACGACGTAGGTGTTCCACGGATTCTGGTCTGCGAGCGCCTCCGCCGATGAACTGGCGGTGCCGTCGTGCAGCTCATCGAAGCCGAACTGAGCGGTGGAATCCATCTGCAGTTTCATGCCGTCGGCCAGACGGTTGCCGATGACGCGCGACACTTTGTAGAAGTCGTCCTCGAGCCGGGCCTCGCGCTGGATGATCGATGCGACCGTCAGGATCTGCTGCCGATCGGCGACCGCCACGCCCGCGGCGTCCAGGGACGTACGGGTGCGGTCGACGAGCGTTCGGATGACCTGCGAGGCCGTCACTTCGGGGTCGAACGTGTACGTCGCCGGGAACAGCCAGCCTTCGAGCGAGTCCGCCGGGACACCGTACGCCGAAGGGTCGGCGACGGCGGCCTCGAGGTCACCCAGTGGGAGGCCGATGCCATCCGCGAGCAGGCGCAGGCTTTGCTCGACGGTAAGTCCCTCACGGAGCTGCGCGGTGTCCTCCCGCTTGTTCGCGGGGTCCAGCAATGCATCCAGCGCCGCAGCGGAGGTCATCTGCTGCTGCAGCGAATACACGCCGGGGAGGAAGGTGGGATCCTGTGCCGAGCTGATGAGGTAATCGTAGAACGCGTCAGCGGTTTTGGTCACGCCCGACTCGAACAGTGTGCGCGAGATCGACGAGCCGGTATCCCCGGTGACGATCGTGACGGTGACGTCGCCGGTTGCCGTGCCGGCATCGTAGTCCTTCGGTTCCTCCCATCCCATGAAGCCGCGGATGTCGTCTTCGTACGTGTTCCATACCTGGAAGCCAGCGGCAGCGAGGCCGCCCAGGAGCGCGAGGATGGCGCCGAACACCAGCCACGCTGCGGTGCGGCTCTTGCGCCGGTCGCGCCGGTCGCGCTCGTCGCGCGCACGTGCGCCTGCGTCGGCGGCGAACAGATCTTCCAGCGGCACAATCGTCGCAGGACCGGCAGCGTGCGGGGAGACGTTCGCGGCCGGGACTCGGGCGGCGTCGTGCGCGCGCTGAGCGGCGGCACGCGCCTCTCTGCGGGTCGATGGCGTTCCATCCGCAGGGCTAGCCATGGCGGGACTCTCCGAGGTCCGATGATCCGGCTCGGGCGGCTGGCTGCGCAGATCCGCGAAGTGATCATCGCTCGACGGGGTTTCGGGCATCAGGTGGACTCCTGAGAATCGGAGAGCAGCTCACCGGTCGGGGTCCCGGTGCTCTTCTCGACGTCGATCGCCTGCTGAAGCAGGACGACCGCGGCGACCTGATCGACAATGCTACGAGACGAACGCTGCGAGCGCCCGGAAGAACGCAGCGCGGCGTGCGCCGAGACCGTGCTCAACCGCTCGTCCACCATCCGCACCGGCCGGTTGCTGGCATCGCGCACCGCGCGGGCGAAGTCCCGCGCGTCCGTCGTGGAGGCCGTCTCGTGGCCGGACAGGCCGATCGGAAGTCCCACGAGGATCTCGAGCGCCTCGTGCTCTTCGGCCAGCTCCGCGATGCGCGCGGGTGCGCCTTCTGTGCGCGCTATCGTCTCGACCGGCACCGCCAGCAGGCCGTCGGGGTCGCAACGGGCTATGCCGACGCGGGCTCTGCCCACGTCGATGCCCAGCCGCGCGCCGCGGCGGAATTCATTCACGCGGCCGTCGCCGGGAGGTCCCGAACGACCGCGGAGAACGCCGCCGGGAGCGCCGCTGCATCCGTGCCACCGCCCTGAGCGACGTCGTCGCGGCCGCCGCCACCACCACCGAGAACGGATGCGGCGATCTTCGCCAGCACGCCCGCCTTCGCGCCGGCCGCGCGCGCGGCCTCATTCGTCGCGACGATGACCACCGGCCGCTCACCGACGATGGCGCCGAGCACGACGACACCGGCCTGCGACCCGAGGCGCTCACGCGCCTGCAGCGCCAGAGCCCGAAGATCATCGGCCGACGCAACGGAGCCGATCGACTGCGCGATGACCCGGAACCCGCCGACATCCCGCGCAGTCCCGACGATCTCGGGAAGCCGTTCGCCGAGGGCTTTCGCCTCGAACTGCGCGATCTTCTTCTCAGCGGCCTTCAGGCTCGCCGCCAGCTCCGAAATACGGTCCGCCAGCTGGTCCTTGGGCGTCTTCAGCGCGCTCGACAGATGGGAGACAAGCGCTCGTTCGGCGGCGAGCTCGCGGAAGGCGTCGAGACCGACGAGTGCTTCCACACGGCGGTTCGAGGCGCCCACGGAGGACTCGCCCACGAGGCTGATCAGACTGATCTCGGCGCTCGATGCCACGTGCGTGCCGCCGCAGAGTTCACGCGACCACGGTCCGCCGATGTCGACCATGCGCACCGTCTCGCCGTACTTCTCTCCGAACAGCGCCATTGCGCCGAGCTCTTTGGCTTCCGCCAGCGGCAGGATGCGCGTGGTCACCGCGAGATTGTCGCGGATCGCCGCGTTGGCGATCTCCTCGATCTCGGTCTTCGTGGCCTCCGAGAGTGCCTGACCCCAGGAGAAGTCGAACCGCATGTAGCCGGCACGGTTCAGCGATCCCGCCTGGGTCGCACTCCGCCCGAGCGTGTCGCGCAGGGCAGCGTGCACGAGGTGAGTCGCGGAATGCGCCTGCTGGGCGGCACGGCGATTGACGGCATCCACGACGGTCGAAGCGGATTGACCGACACCGACTTCTCCGGAAATGACCTCGACGGTGTGGCTGATGAGGCCGGGAACCGGCTTCTGCACGTCGAGGACTTCGAGCTCGAAGCCGGGACCGACGATGACTCCGCGATCGGCGACCTGCCCGCCGGACTCGGCGTAGAGGGCTGTCTCGGCGAGGATCACTTCGGCGATCTGTCCCTGGCTCGCCCGCTGAGCGGGCTGACCATCCACCAGCAGGCCCAGCACGCTCGACTGCGTCTCGAGCTCGGTGAATCCGGTGAAGATCGTCTCGCCCGGTGCGCGGAACGCACGGTAGACGCTCGTGTCGGCGAGCTGACGCTTGCGAGAGCGCGCATCGGCCTTCGCACGAGCCCGTTGCTCATGCATGAGCGCGTCGAACGCGGCCCGGTCGACCGACAGCCCTGCTTCTTCGGCGATCTCCAGTGTCAGGTCGATCGGGAAGCCGTAGGTGTCGTGGAGCAGGAACGCCTGCGATCCGGAGAGCTGGGCGCCTCCGGCATCCTTCGCCTGTATGAGCGACTCATCGAGCAGCTCGGATCCGGCCGCGAGTGTGCGGAGGAACGTCGCCTCCTCGGCGAGGGCGTACTGCTCGAGGCGTTCATAGTCGGACTCGACGACCGGGTACGCCCCCTTCATCGCATCGCGGGATGCCGCGAACAGCACACCAAAGGTCGGGCCCTCCACTCCCAGGAGGCGCATCGCACGGATTGCGCGGCGCATCAGCCGCCGCAGGATGTAGCCACGGCCCTCGTTGGAGGGGGTCACGCCGTCAGAAAGCAGCATGAGCGAGGAGCGGATGTGGTCGGCGACGACGCGGAAGCGGACGTCGTCCTCGTGCTGTGCACCATAGGTCTTGCCGGAGAGCTGGACGGCGGCATCCAGAACCGGGCGGACCTGGTCGGTCTCGTACATGTTGTCGACACCCTGCTTGATGAACGCAATGCGCTCGAGACCCATGCCGGTGTCGATGTTCTTCGCGGGCAGTTCGCCCACGACATCGAAGTCGTACTTCGAACGGACGTTGGTGATCTGGTACTGCATGAACACGAGGTTCCAGATCTCGACGTAGCGGTCATCGTCCGTGGCCGGGCCGCCGTCGACACCGTAGGCAGGGCCGCGGTCGAAGAAGATCTCGGAGCAGGGCCCGGCGGGCCCGGGAAGACCGGTGGACCAGTAATTGGTCTCCTTGCCCAGTCGCTGGATGCGCTCTTCGGGCAGGTCGGTCAGACGCAGCCAAAGATCGTGTGCTTCGTCGTCCTCTTCGTAGACGGTGACCCACAGGTCCTTCGGATCGAAGGCGAGGCCACCCTCGTCCTCCGCACCGGTGAGCAGCTCCCACGCATAGCGGATCGCGCCTTCCTTGAAGTAGTCGCCGAAGGACCAGTTGCCGAGCATCTGGAAGAAGGTGCCGTGCCGCGGCGTCTTGCCGACTTCTTCGATATCGAGGGTGCGAATGCACTTCTGATTGTCGGCCACACGGCGATACGGGGCCGGCACGTCGCCGCTCAGATACGGGATGAAGGGAACCATTCCCGCCACCGTGAACAGGAGCGCGGGATCATCGGTGACCAGCGATGCGGACGGCACGATGGAGTGCCCGTTCTTTTCGAAGTAGTTCAGGTAACGCTCTGCGATCTCGGCGGTCTTCATGGGGTCCTCGGGCGTGCGTACGGCACCAGTCGCCGTCGGGGCGTCCGGGTGGGAGCGATCAGTCGGTGAGCTTGGCCGCGGTGTCGCGGACGGCATCCGCAACCGTCTCGACAGCGTCGCCCGCGGCATCCTTCGCATCGGCCGCCACGCTCTTCGCGGCGTCCACAGCGCCCGCCGCTGCGCCCTTCACATCAGCGACCAGGCCGTCGATCTTCGTCTCCTGCGCACGGTACGCCTCGCCGATGCGGTCGGTGAACTCGCTGATGCGGGCGTCGACGTCGGCGAGTACCTCGTGGCCGCGCGGATCCCTGTTGACCAGATGAGCGGCGATGAAACCACCGGCGATGCCCAGCACGAACCACGCGATCTTTTGCATGGAATCCATGTTATGCGGAAATGCCGAAGGGCGCCGGATGGACCGGCGCCCTTCGGCAGGACGGTGGTGACGCGGAAGCGTTGGCGCGCCGCCCAGCAGCGCCGTGGGCCGCTCACCGCGCCGCGTAGTACTCCACCACGAGTTGAACGTCGCAGGTCACGGGGACCTCTGCGCGCTTCGGGCGACGCTCGAGGCGCGCCTGGAGCTTGTCGAGCTCGACCGAGAGGTACGAGGGAACCGGGGGCAGGACCTCGGCGTGACCGCCGGCGGCTGCGACCTGGAAGGGCTCGGTGCCTTCGCTCTTGGGCTTGACGTGGATGAGCTGACCCGGCTTCACGCGGAACGACGGGCGGTCGACGAGCTGGCCGTCCACGAGGATGTGGCGATGCACGACGAGCTGGCGCGCCTGCGCGGTGGTCCGGGCGAAGCCCGAACGCAAGACGAGGGCGTCCAGGCGCATTTCGAGCAGCTCGACCAGGTTCTCACCGGTCAGGCCGTCCTTGCGGCGGGCCTCGTTGAAGGTGTTGCGCATCTGCTTCTCGCGGATGCCGTACTGCTCGCGCAGGCGCTGCTTCTCGCGGAGGCGGACGGCGAAGTCGCTGTCCTGCTTGCGCTTCGAGCGGCCGTGCTCGCCGGGAGCGTACGGCCGCTTCTCGAGGTATTTGGCTGCCTTGGGGGTCAACGCGATGCCGAGGGATCGCGACAGACGCACCTTGCGGCGGTCCTGGGACTTCGTAGCCACGAAGTGTTCCTTCCTTCACGCGGCCGTGACCATCACGGCCTGCGGACGTATCTCCCGCTCCTCGCCCTGCTCGAAACTGCACGCCGGGGCACGCCGAGAGGTCTGTGTCAGAAGAGGGGGATGCCCGAAAACATGGTTCCGAGCCCTCCCAGGGTATCAGAGGTCTCTCGACCGCTGCGCGGGACGGTCACTGGAGAGAGCACAGGCCACCTCCGCCGTCTCGAGGCTCACTCCCCCAGGATCTTCCGGATCTTCTCGACCCGCGCGGAGATATCTCGCTCGAGCCCGTGCGCCGTGGGCTCGTAGTAGCGGCGGCCGCGCAGTTCGTCGGGCAGGTACTGTTGCGCCGCGATGCCGATCTCCAGATCGTGCGGGTAGACGTAGCCCTCGCCGTGCCCCAGACGCTTCGAGCCCGGGTAGTGGCTGTCACGCAGATGGGTGGGCACGCGCCCGAAGCCACCGGTGCGCACATCGGCGATCGCGGCGTCGATCGCGGAGTAGACGGCGTTGGACTTCGCTGTCGTCGCGAGGTAGACAGTCGCTTCGGCCAGGGGGATGCGCCCCTCCGGCATGCCGATGAAGGCGACCGCGTCGGCGGCGGCCACGGCGATCTGCAGCGCCTGGGGATCGGCCAGACCGATGTCCTCGGAGGCTGAGATCACGAGGCGCCGCGCGATGAATCGCGGGTCCTCCCCCGCTTCGATCATGCGTGCCAGGTAGTGCACGGCGGCATCGGCGTCGGATCCGCGAATCGATTTGATGAACGCGCTGATCACGTCGTAGTGCTCGTCGCCCTGACGGTCGTAGCGCAGGAGGGCGCGATCGACTGCCCGTGCGACGTGGTCCCTGGTGACGGTGGGCACGGCATCCGCCTCGTCGACCCTCCCGGTGGTGGCCTCCGGATCTGAAACGGCATCGACCATGGATGCCGCGGCTTCGAGTGACGTGAGCGCCCGCCGCGCATCGCCCGACGCGAGTTGCACCAGCGCCGCGCGCGCCTCGACGGACAGGTTGACGTGACCGGCGAGCCCGCGCGCATCGGTCACGGCGCGGTCGATCAGAACTCCCAGGTCCTCATCGGTCAGAGGCTGCAGCGTCAACAGGAGTGAGCGCGACAACAGTGGCGAGATGATCGAGAAGGATGGATTCTCGGTGGTCGCCGCGATGAGGATGACCCAGCCGTTCTCTACTCCGGGCAGCAGTGCGTCCTGCTGGGCCTTTGTGAAGCGATGAATCTCATCGAGGAAGAGGATCGTCGACGCGCCGTAGAGGTCGCGCTGAGTCATGGCTTCCTGCATGACCTCGCGGACGTCCTTCACGCCTGCCGTGACCGCCGAGAGCTCGATGAAACGGCGCCCGGAGGTTCGGGCGATCGCTTGCGCCAGGGTCGTCTTCCCCGTGCCCGGCGGGCCCCAGAGAATCACCGACACGGCCGTGCGGGAGGCGCCCTCCGGGTCTGCGAGCGCGACGAGCGGCGAGCCAGGGTGCAAGAGATGAGCCTGACCGGCGACCTCATCAAGCGAAACCGGCCTCATCCGCACCGCCAAGGGGGTCTGGCCCTGGAACAGAGCGGATGTCGATACCACCCGACCAGGTTAGTCGCGTCCACCGACGGGGCGCGTTTGTCGCGCGCGCTCGCTCACACGTAGGCTTCACGGCAGGCGTTGTGCAGCCCGGATCTCCGGGAACGAGGGAGGTCCCGTGGCGACGGGTGCGGGGAAGAATGAATCGCGTGTCGCGAAGGAGCGGACGCGCCTTTATCAGGCGCGGGCGGAGTTCCACGACGGGATCGTGCGCCGTCGCCGACACGACAACCTCGTCGCCGGGGTCGCTGGCGGGGCGATCATCCTCGCGGTCATCGGCGGGCAGGTCGCCTACTACGCGCTGGGTCCCGGGAGGGCCGCGCCAGAGCCCATTTCCACGCCGATCCCCACCACGCCGATCCCCACCGCGCCACCCCTGACGACGCCCCTCCCGACTCCCCCTCCCACTCCCTGAATCGGCCACCGTACTAGGCTGTGAGCCGACCAAACCCCCATGCGGCGTGCGCCGCGACGAGGTGCTATCCGTGACTGACGTCCCCACTCCCCCATCCGCAGAGATCGATCCGGTCGTTGAGGCCGTGCCCGATCAGGGCGCCGACCGTGGTGTCGAGCAGACCTTGGCCGACCCAGCGCGGGCTGATGGCGATGTTCCCTCCGAGAACGGCGAAGAAGCCGCGCCCTCACCGGATCCGACCACTCCCCCGAAACCCCGAGCGGTACCCGGCAAGCCCACGTCCGCGATCCGATCGGTCGCGCCGGCTGCACCCACCGTGTCAGCGGCGTCGGCAGCTGATGCGTTGGCGGCGGCATCCTTCGGCCGTGTGGAGATCGACGGGACCGTCTCGGTGCGCGATGGCGACGGCTGGCGCGAAGTCGGTCAGTACCCCGACGGCACGCCGGAGGAAGCGCTGGCCTACTTCGTGCGCAAATTCCTCGAACTCGCCGGAGAGGTGACTCTGCTCGAGGCACGCCACCGCCGCGGCGGCGCATCGGCATCCGAGCTCCGCGGTACTCTTCAGACCGTCCGCGAGAAGGTCATCGGCGCGTCAGCGGTCGGTGATTTCGCCGCGCTGGATGCGCGCCTGACGCGCTTGGATTCGGCGCTCAGCAGGGCCTCAGCGGAACAGAGCAGAGCGCAGCGTGAAGCCGTCGACACCGCGATCGCCGAACGGACGGTGCTCGTCGAGCGGATCGAGTCGATCGCTGCGCGCGATCCGAAGTCGATCCAGTGGAAGCAGACCTCAACCGAGGTCACGGAGCTTTTCGAAGAATGGCAGAAGCACCAAGCCGCCGGTCCGCGTCTGCCCAAGACCATCGGCCAGCAGCTGTGGAAACGTTTCCGCGATGCGCGCGCGACGCTCGACAAGCATCGCCGCGAGTTCTATTCCGATCTGGATGAGCAGCACAAGTCCTCGCGCGACAGCAAGGCGAAGCTGGTGGAGCGCGCAGAGGCGCTCGTGAGCAAGGGCGAGGACGGTATCGCCGACTACCGGCTGCTGCTGGACCAGTGGAAAGGCGCCGGTCGCGCGGGCAAGAAGGCCGACGACGCGCTGTGGGCGCGATTCAAGGCCGCCGGCGACGCGCTCTACGCCGCCCGCGCCGGACGCGAGGAAGCCGACGCTGAAGCGTCGAAGGAGAAGATCGAGGCGAAGCGGGGACTCCTGGCCGAAGCGGCCGCGGTGTCGAAGGAACGGGACACCGCCAAAGCGCGTCAGCTGCTGACCCGCATCCAGCGTCGCTGGGACGAGATCGGTCGAGTCTTCCCGCGCGAGGCCGAGCGCGGCCTCGACGACGAGCTGCGCAAGATCGAACAGGGCATCAAGCAGCGCGAAGAAACCGACTGGAAGAGCAACAACCCCGAGACCAAGGCGCGCCAGAACGACATGACCCAGAAGCTGCGCGAGTCCATAGCGGATCTCGAGGCAGAGCTGACGACCGCGAAGGCCAAGAACGACCGGGGTGCAATCGCTCAGGCGACCGAAGCCCTCGATGCGCGTAAGGCGTGGTTGAAGGCTCTCGGCGGCTGACTTCCTCTCCCCCGGCCACGGAGGCGGCCGGTTCTCCACAATCAGACCGCGATCAACCGTGCGCGGATGGGCGTGCGAGACACTGCCAGCATGAGCTGGCCGTTCCTGTACTTCTCCTACGAGGGCCTCTCGCTCGCCGAGTTGACCGCGGCGCGGCTGGATGGCGACCTCGTCGACGTCGGTGAGGCGTTCATGCCGACGGATGCCGTTGAGACCCACACCCTGCGAGCAGCGTCGCTGGGCCGGTTGATTCCCGGGACCCTCGCGATCACGCGGGTCTCTGCAGCGTGGGTGCACGGTGCCGTCTCCGCTCCGCCGGCGCGTCACACGGTCCAGCGACTATCGAGCGCTCGTGCGCATGTGCGCGACCCGCGCCTTGCCTATCGCGACCGCCCGGTCCCGAGCGGTGACGTGGTTTTCATCGCCGGGGTCGCCGTCACTTCGCCGCCGCGCACGCTCGCTGATCTGGTCCGCGATCTCTGCCACGGTGACGAGAGCGCCCGGACGGTCGTCGAGTCGATGCGCATCTGGCGACCGGAACTGGTGGACGAGGCCGTGGCCCTGCTCGAGAGCGCACCACCCATGCACTTCAAGCGTCCCGCGCTCGCCTTCCTGCGGGCGCGCGGCGCAGAATCGATCTCAGGATGACGTCACACGGTAGACGTCGTAGACAGCGTCGATGCGTCGGACCGCATTCAGCACCCGATCAAGGTGGACGATGTCACCCATCTCGAACACGAACCGGCTGAGCGCGAGGCGGTCGTTGGTGGTCGACACCGAGGCGGACAGGATGTTGACGTGATGCTCACTGAGCACACGGGTGACATCGCTGAGCAGCGCCGAACGATCCAGTGCCTCGACCTGGATCTGAACGAGGAAGATGCTCTTCGTCGTCGGGGCCCACGTGACTTCGATCAATCGCTCGGTGTCTTGCTTCAATGACTTCACGTTGGTGCAGTCCGCGCGATGTACAGATACACCGCTTCCACGCGTGACGAAGCCGACGATCTCGTCGCCCGGCACGGGTGTGCAGCACTTCGCAAGCTTCACGAGGATGTCCGGCGCGCCGCGCACCAGCACACCCGAATCGCCGGAACGCGGCACCTTCGAGCGTCCCACGTGCGGGATCTCGATCGCCCCCGTCGAGGTGCTCTCTTCTGCGCCGACCTGCGCGGTCACCTTTTCGATCACCGACTGCGTCGACACATGCCCTTCGCCGACCGCGGCATAGAGCGCCGTGACGTCGTCGTACCGCAGCTGGTGGGCGACTTCGGTGAACGAGCCCTGGTTCATCAACCGCTGCAGCGGCAGATTCTGGCGGCGCATCGCACGTGCGATGGCATCCTTGCCCTGTTCGACTGCTTCCTCGCGGCGCTCCTTTGTGAACCAGCCGCGGATCTTGCTGCGGGCGCGCGGACTGGCGACGAACGCGAGCCAGTCCTGGCTCGGCCCGGCATCCGGGTTCTTCGAGGTGAAGACCTCCACGACGTCACCGCTGCTGAGCGACGATTCCAGCGGCACGAGGCGTCCGTTGACCTTTGCACCCATCGTGCGATGTCCGACCTCGGTGTGCACGGCGTAGGCGAAGTCCACGGGGGTCGCGCCGGCCGGCAGGCCGATGATGCGTCCCTTCGGCGTGAAGACATAAACCTCTTTTGCGCCGATTTCAAAGCGCAGTGAATCGAGGAACTCCCCCGGGTCGGCTGTCTCGGACTGCCAGTCCGAAATGTGCGCGAGCCAGGCCATATCGGTGTCGAGCGACTTCGTCTCAGTCTTGCCGCCCGTGACGCGCTCCTTGTACTTCCAGTGGGCCGCGACGCCGTACTCGGCCTGCTGATGCATCTCGTTCGTGCGAATCTGAATCTCGACCGTACGACCGCCCGGGCCGATGACCGTCGTGTGGAGCGACTGGTAGAGATTGAACTTCGGCGTGGCGATGTAGTCCTTGAACCGTCCGGGCAGGGGCGTCCAGCGCGCATGGATCGATCCGAGCACGGCGTAGCAGTCGCGGACGGTCCCGACGAGCACGCGGATGCCGATGAGGTCGTAGATGTCGTCGAACTCGCGGCCGCGCACGACCATCTTCTGATACACCGAGTACAACTGCTTGGGGCGACCCATGATCCGGCCTCGGATTCGGAGGTCTCGGAGATCCTGCTCGACAGCGTCGATGACCGTCTGCACATATTGCTCACGTTGCGGTGTGCGCTGCGTGACGAGGCTGTCGATCTCGGCGTAGAGCTTGGGGTGCAACACCGCGAAAGACAGCTCTTCGAGTTCGCTCTTGATCGCCTGGATGCCGAGACGATTGGCCAGCGGCGCATAGATCTCGAGCGTCTCGGTCGCCTTCCTGGCGGCCTTCTCGGGCGGGACGAAGCCCCAAGTGCGCGCGTTGTGCAGACGATCTGCCAGCTTGATGAGAAGGACTCGGATGTCCTTGGACATCGCGATGATCATCTTGCGCACCGTCTCGGCCTGGGCCGCGTCACCGTACTTGACCTTGTCGAGTTTGGTGACACCGTCAACAAGCATGGCGACTTCATCGCCGAATTCGCTCGTCAGCTGTTCCAGGCTGTAGTCGGTGTCTTCGACGGTGTCGTGAAGAAGCGCTGCGGCGATCGCACGCGGCCCGAGCCCCAGGTCGGCGAGGATATGCGCCACTGCGAGCGGGTGCGTGATGTAGGGCTCACCACTCTGTCGCTTCTGGGACGCGTGCGCCCGCTCGGCAACCTGGTAGGCCTGCTCGATGATGGCGACGTCACTCTTGGGGTGGTGCGTGCGGACGGTGCGGATGAGCTGTTCGACACCGTCGCGCGCGGGCGCTCGCGAGAAGATCCGGGGAACCAGGCGCCGCAGCGATGAGCTCTGGGGCGGGTTCTGGGAGGGCGGCGACGACGTTTCGGTCAATCGATCACCTCCGCCTCATGGACCCCCGTGCGGAACCCTTGTCGAATCTCCCAATCCTATGCCCGCGCCGAACCCCGGGATTTCAGACGGAAGTCGTCGCGTCCGCGCGCGCGGCCACGATACGGGCGTCGCGCTCCTTGAGCGCCGGCTCGTTCTCGCGGAGCAGCGAGTACAGGGGCGCGGCGACGAACAAGGTCGAATAGGCTGCGACGATCGTGCCGACGAAGATCGACAGTGAAATGTCGGTGAGCGTCTGCGCGCCGAGCCAGAGAGCGCCGATGAAGAGGATCGCGCCGGTCGGAATCGCCGCGACGACGGTCGTGTTGATCGATCGGATCAGGGTCTGGTTGACGGCGAGGTTGACGGACTCGGCGAACGTGCGCGTTGATCCTTCACCGTCTTCGTGAGTGTTTTCTCGGATCTTGTCGAAGACGACGGTCGTGTCGTAGAGCGAGTAGGACAGGATCGTGAGGAATCCGATCACAGCCGCCGGGGAGATCTCGAAACCGAACAGCGCGTATACGCCGACCGTGATCACAAGCACATCTACCAAACCGATGATTGCGGCCACCGACATCTTCCACGTGCGGAAGTAGACCGCGAGGATGACGAAGGTCAGGGCGAGGAAGATTGCCAGACCCCACAGCGACTGCCGCGTGACGTCCTGTCCCCAGCTGGGTCCGATGAACGATGAGCTCACCTGCGCGATGGTCACACCGAACTGCTCCGCGAGGGCGGCGGTGACGTCGCGGGTCTCGGTCTCGGTCATCTGATCGGTTTGCACTCGAATGGCGTCCGCGCCTATCGTCGTGACCTTCGTCGTGGCCCCTGGCACGACGGCCTGCACGGCCGCGGTCGCCGTTGCCTGGTCGGGATTGCTGACCGCGTTGACGGTGAACTGCGAGCCGCCGGTGAATTCGATGGAGAACTGCACCGGGCGGATGAACGGCACCAGGGCGGCGCCGATCACGAGGACCGCGGCGATGATGAACCACACGCGCCGGCGACCGACGAACGGGAACGAGGTCTTTCCCGTGTAGAGGTCGTTGCCGAGCTGGTTCATGGAGCGCATCAGTCGTCCCTCTCCGCGGTCGAGCGGCTCCCGGCCGCGCTCTCGGCCTGCTTGCGCTCGGCAATGGTCTGCCGACGTTCGGCTTCGCCCCGCGAGCGGCCCGCTCGGCGCGCGGCCGGGCCCTTCACGCCGGCCGCAGCCACGGGCGCGCGGAACTGCGCGCGCCCTCGGTAGACGGCGCCGAGCGCGTCGGGATCCAGTCCCGACAGCGGATGTCCGCCGCCGAAGAATTTCGTACGGGCCAGAAGCTGCAGCACCGGGTGCGTGAACAGGATGAAGATCACGATGTCGATCACCGTTGTCAGGCCCAGTGTGAAGGCGAAGCCCTTCACGGTCGCGTCGGCCAGGATGTACAACACGACGGCGGCCAGGATGTTGATCGACTTCGAGATGTAGATCGTGCGCTTCGCGCGCCCCCAGCCATCCTCGACGGCTCCGGTGATCGACTTGCCGTCGCGCAACTCATCTCTAATGCGTTCGAAGTACACGATGAAGGAGTCTGCGGTGAATCCGATCGTGACGATGAGACCGGCCACGCCCGCCAGTGACAGGCGGAAGCCCATGCGCCACGCCAGGATGGTCAGGGCGATATAGGTGAGTACCCCCATCACGAGCAGCGACGTGATGATCACGGAACCGAGAGCACGGTAGACGATCAGAGAGTAGAGCGCGACGAGCGCCAGTCCGATCAGACCCGCGATGAGCCCGATCTGCAGCTGCTGCGAACCGAGTGTCGCCGAGATCGCATTCGTGCTCTGCACCTCGAAGCTGAGCGGCAGTGCGCCGTATTTCAGCTGATCGGCGAGGGTCTTGGCCGTCTCCTGCGTGAAGTTGCCGGTGATCTGCGGCTGTCCGTTGAGAATCACACCGTTCATCGATGGAGCAGAGATGACCTCTCCGTCGAGAACGAATGCGAACTGGTTCTGCGGCGTCGTGAGAGCGTAGAGACGCTGGCTGATCTCGCCGAAGATCTGGGTACCCTCCCCGTCGAAGACCAGGTTCACCGCCCACTGGTTGTTCTGGGAGTTCAGGCCGAAGGTGGCATCCGAAATCGAGGAACCGTCGAGCTCGACGGGGCCGAGCAGGTACTTCGCCGCGTTGCCTTCGCACGCGATCAGCGGCAGGTCTTTGGCGGCGTTGGCAGGGTCGTTCGCGGGGTCGGCGCAGTCGTACGCCAGGAATTCCGCTTGCAGAGCCGGTGTGATCCAGCTGGGATCGCTGCCGTTCGTCGGCACGGCCGTGGGAGTCGTCTCCAGCGAGGGGTCAGGCGTCGGGTACGGTGTCGAATTCCCGTCTTCGCCGACGAACTGGTTGCTCGCGGCGCTGGTGTACAGCACCGCTCGCAACTGCATCTGTGCGGACGAGGCGATTCGGTCGCGCGTCTCGTCGTCGGCCGGCCCCGGGATCTGCACGACGATCTGATTGCCCGATTGCGTCGTGATATCCGTCTCGCCGACACCGGAAGCATCCACGCGCTGGCGGATGATCGACGCAGCCTGATCCATCTGCTCACTCGTGGGCGCCGAGCCGTCCGGCGTCTTCGCCTGCAGAATGATCTGCGTGCCGCCCTGGAGGTCGAGCGCAAGCGCAGGAGTCCACGAACTCTTGCCGAAGCCGTACACGCCCAGCGCGTTGACGCCGAAGAGCACCGCAGTGACGATCAGAAGGCCGGTCAGTGCGCGCCGAGCGTGGCGAACAGGGGTGGGTGTGGCCACGGAGGGTCAGCTTTCTTGGAGTAGTCCGTACGCGCGGACGGCGCGCGGGTCAGGCCTTGGGTGCTTCTTCACCGGCGACGGGCCGACCTTCCGCCGGAGCGATGAGCCCCTCCGCGACGTCGGCCTCGTATTCGGCCTGCTCCTCCTGATCCTCGGCGAACTCCTCCTCGGAGATCTCCTCGGCTTCGGGGTCGACGACGCGCACGATCGCCTGGCTGTGCACCTCGACGACCACGCCGGGGGCCAGCTCGACCTCGGCTGACGCGGACAGGTCCTCGGGGTCGTACGAGGTGAGGGTTCCGTATAGCCCGCCCTGCAGAAGCACCTTCACACCGGGCACCATCTGCCGCGCCTTGTTCTCCTGCTCCGTCTTCAGGCGTGCTGCGCGCCGACGGGAACTCCAGAACATGAAGCCCAGCAGTGCCGCCATGGCGACGAGCAGAATCCAATCCATGCGGATAACACCTTTCGGGGAGTGCGCTCGACGCGGAAGACGATGAGCGCGAAAATCGGCCGTTGAGCCTTCAGTGATTATAGGTCATCGATCCGAAGCGACCCGTCCGGATGAGGCACCCGAAGGTGAGCGTATGCCTCGGGCGTCGCGACTCGGCCGCGCGGCGTGCGTCCGAGAAATCCGATCCGCACGAGGTAGGGCTCGACGACCGACTCGATCGTCTCGGCTTCTTCACCGACGGTCACCGCGAGCGTGTTGAGCCCCACGGGTCCGCCCCGGAAACGACGGACGACGGCATCCAGAACTGCTCGGTCGAGACGATCGAGACCGATGGCATCGACGTCGTACAGTTCGAGCGCCGCCTGCACGTCGCGTTCTGTTGCGTCTCCCCCGCGCCCCGCACCAGCCGCACCGTGCACGATGACGTAGTCGCGGACACGCCGGAGCAGGCGGTTCGCGATGCGAGGCGTGCCGCGCGAGCGCCGGGCGATCTCGGCGCGCGCAAGCGGGGGGAGCCCGACGCCGAGGACGGTCGCCGAGCGCGCGATGACGTCTTCGAGCTCGCGCGGTTCGTAGTACTCCAGGTGAGCCGTGAAGCCGAAGCGGTCGCGGAGCGGATTGGGCAGCATCCCTGATCTGGTCGTCGCACCGACGAGGGTGAACGGGGCCAGATCCAGTGGGATGCTCGTGGCCCCCGCACCCTTGCCGACCATGATGTCGATGCGGAAGTCCTCCATCGCGAGGTAGAGCATCT